>JAALKD010000024.1 GCA_011088215.1 Sphingomonadales bacterium
GTGCGACTGGAGCCGCAGCAGGCGTAGATACGGTTAAATTGTCAGCGTCTTCACCTTCTTCGGCTAATACGGCGATTAAGGTGCCAACCGCCACATTGTCGGTGCCAGCATCGATCAATATTTGGGCAACTGTGCCGTCATCAATACTTTCAACTTCCATCGTTGCCTTGTCGGTTTCTATCTCGGCGATAACATCCCCAGATGTAATTGTGTCGCCGACTTTGACCAACCAGGCAGCCAGTGCGCCCTCTTCCATGGTCGGTGACAGCGCGGGCATCGTAATTTCTATTGCCATGTCTACCCCCTACGCCATTACATCTGTATAAAGTTCGGATAGGTCCGGCTCCGGGCATTCCTGCGCGAAGTTGGCGGCATCGGCTACAACGGCTTTTATGTCTTTGTCGATCGCCTTCAGGTCTGTCTCTGACATTTCGCCCGCTTTCAAAATCATATCCTTCACCCGGTCAATGGCGTCATGTTCAGCGCGCATTTTCTGGACTTCTTCTTTGGAACGGTATTTGGCTGGGTCGGACATGGAGTGGCCGCGGTATCGATATGTTTCCATTTCCAGGATTATAGGGCCTTTGCCGGAACGGCAGTGCTTAACTGCCTCGTCCATTGCGCCGCGTACCGCCAAAACATTCATGCCGTCTACGTGACGGCCAACAATGTTGAAGCTTTCGCCCCGTCGGTACAACTGCGGTTGTGAACTGGCGCGGCTCACGCTGGTGCCCATGGCATATTGGTTGTTTTCGATAATGAAGATAACCGGCAGATCCCAAATTTCGGCCATGTTAAAACTTTCGTATACTTGACCCTGGTTGGCTGCACCGTCACCAAAATAGGCAACCGAAACTAAATCAGTTTTTCGATATTTGTTGGCAAAGCCCAATCCGGTGCCAAGAGCGACTTGCGCCCCCACAATGCCATGGCCACCAAAGAAACCGCGCGCTGGGTCGAACATGTGCATTGAGCCGCCCTTGCCTTTCGATACGCCGCCAGATCGCCCGGTCAGTTCGGCCATAACGGCTTTGGGGTCTGTGCCAAGTGCAAGCATGTGACCATGTTCACGGTAGCCGGTGATAACCTTGTCACCATCCTTCAGTGCGGTTTGAACGCCTACTGCGATGGCCTCCTGTCCAATGTATAAATGGCAGAAACCACCAATTAAACCCATGCCGTACATTTGACCGGCCTTTTCTTCGAAGCGTCGGATCAACAGCATCTGTCTGTAGAATTCTTCCAGCTCCGCATTAGTGGCCTTGTAAACAGGTGCTTTTGCAGTGCGTTTTCGGGGCGACGCTGTCGCCTTGGTGGTAGATTTTTTTGTGGTCATGTCGGCCTTTCTGGAAAGGTCGCGGGACGGCAAGTCCCAGCTACTTAAGAACAGCCCTAGAAATACCCCGGAATATTCGATTTGGCAACATGATATAAATTGTTGAAATAGTTAGATATTATTTGATTAACCCACTTTTAGTTAATTACGCAACAGAAAGGCAAGCTATTTCAATATTATAATAACTTCATCGGGATGAGCAAATCCAAGCCGATTGCGCACTTGTTCTTCCAGCATGTCAGGATCAACCGCTTGGCGGGATAGCGCAGTGGTTTTCGTAATCATGTAATTTCGTGTGGCACGAATAGCGTCCGCCTCTGCGGACAATTCAATTTCTTGCTGTTGCAGTGCGCGAAGAGCATGGATGCTATTGTCGCCCTGGAAGGCGTGGAAGGTGAAATAGGCAACCAAAAACAGCGACAAGCCCGACGGCCAATTGCGCTTCAAACCAAGAATGATATGTCCGACTCGATCCACGATTCGAATCATACAGCGCCGAGTCGCGAAAGCAAGAAGAAAAACTTCATTTTAGCTGGAAATTGGTCATTTTTTGTGTGCCTGATTCATGTAGTGAAAACTCTTGGATAAAGCTCCACTTTGGCAGCGTAGAAACATTATGTGTGCTGGAATTGCGGCCCAGTATGGTTAGTCAATCTTAGCCATTGATATGTTTGGAAGTTTGCACCTGCCGAAGAACTCTTTGTCAAAGCAAAGTTAACCTAGCCGTTTCGCAGGCCAGCAAACCGAGAGGCCAGGCTGCGGGGCTGATGACTTCGCGGGGTATGGTCTTCGAGCAATGCGCGAATTTCGTGCATGGCTGCCCCGACGATGGGGGCACCGTGATATCCCCCGGCCTTTAGATGAAGCCGAAAAGCTTCAGCAGTATTCAAGATGTTTTCGCTGTAATCTTGCCAGCTAACCGTACCGTGTGGCACTGCGGAAACCTTGGCATGAAGGGTCATCATAGTGAAATGGTCTTGTGCAGCATCTGGATCGCCGGATGCTGTTATGCGTCTGTTCTGGGCGACAGAAAAATGAAACAGGGCATTCAAAAACGCCTTAGCTTCGCTGTCAATATCGGTTCTCGTAAACACACTAGATGTCTAGTGTGTTTTAGTGGCCGAAATATGGCTTCGCACATTATTTTTGCAATTCAATGCACTACAGCGTGAAACGTCCGATGTCGACGTTATCTTTTGAGGATGGACTCACCCGCATAAACAGCCGTAGCGCCTAACTCTTCTTCAATGCGCATAAGCTGGTTGTATTTAGCTAGCCTGTCGGAGCGTGCCAGCGACCCGGTTTTGATCTGTCCGCAATTAAGCGCAACGGCCAAGTCCGCGATCGTGGCGTCTTCAGTTTCACCGGATCGGTGCGACATAACCGATGAGTACCGTGCCCGATGGGCCATATCAACTGCCTGCATTGTCTCGGACAGCGTTCCAATTTGGTTGACTTTTACAAGGATAGAGTTTGCAACCCCCTGCTCTATGCCGTCAGACAAACGTGCGGGATTCGTTACAAACAAATCATCACCAACCAGTTGGCATTTGTCGCTGATGGCGTCGGTCAGGGCTTTCCATCCGGCCCAATCGTCCTCATCCATACCATCTTCAATAGAAATGATCGGGTAGCGGGCAACAAGATCTGCCCAATAATCCACCATTTCCGCGCTCGACAGTTTTTTGCCTTCGCCTTTCAGGTGGTAAACACCGTCTGAATAAAACTCTGATGCTGCCGCATCCATTGCAAGATAGACGTCGTCACCGGCTTTATAGCCGGCACTCTCTATAGACGTCATAATGAATTTGATAGCGTCTTCTGTGCCAGCAAGATTGGGGGCGAAACCACCCTCGTCGCCCACTGCGGTGTTGTGCCCTGCCGCTTTAAGCTTATCTTTCAATTCGTGAAAAATCTCTGCGCCGATACGAATAGCGTCAGCACAGCTTCCGGCTTTCACCGGCATAATCATAAATTCTTGCACATCGATAGGGTTATCAGCATGTTCGCCGCCATTGATGATATTCATCATAGGTACTGGCAACACATGTGCATGGGCCCCGCCGATATATCGGTATAACGGTACACCCAAGCTGTCTGCGCTGGCTTTAGCAATCGCCATGGAAACACCCAGAATGGCGTTTGCGCCCAACCGGCGTTTGTTGTCGGTGCCATCCAGGTCTTTCATAATCTGGTCAATTGCCAACTGTTCTTCGCTGTCCAACCCAACTAACGCATCATAAAGCTCACCGTTTACAGCATCCACTGCTCCCCGCACCCCTTTGCCGCGATAGCGAGGGCCGCCGTCGCGCAGTTCAACCGCTTCATGTGCGCCTGTCGAAGCACCAGACGGAACCGCCGCTCGGCCAAAAGCGCCGTCTTCCAGAAAAACGTCAACTTCTACAGTTGGGTTACCCCGACTATCAAGAATTTCACGGCCTATGATGTCGATAATTGCGGTCATTTGATGGTTCCTACCTTGATGGATTAGCGGGGGAATAATGACGGTTTCATAACCTGTTCCCCCCTAGCCTGCAAGGACTACCACTTGATTGCTGGCCAATAAAATGGTCATGATTGGTCAGCATTTGAATTTCATAATCCGAAGGGGTAACTGATGGCTGGAAATCTTAAAGCGATACTGACATTTGGAATGTTGTCCATGTCGACACATATCGCTCACGCCTTTGAAAGTGACGGCGATTATGTAGAGCTGTACCGCCAACAAAACGAGTTGCGGATTCTTAACGATTTTAGAGACTTCTTGTCTATCCGAAACACTGCTGCCCAACCTGATGATCAGCAAAAAAATGCAGAGTGGATCGTTGATTACATTGGCATGCGGGGATTTGTGTCGGAAATTGTTCGTGCAGGTGGTGCGCCATATGTAATTGCTGAGAAAGCGGTACCAGGTGCCACAAAAACAGTTTTATTTTATGTACACTTTGACGGACAGCCGACCATTTCTGAAAATTGGGCAAGCCCACCGTTTACCCCTACGCTGCGGACTGGTGCGATCGAAAAAGGCGCACAGGCCCTGCCTTGGCCGACAAAGAGCACTCCTATCGATCCTGAATGGCGACTATTTGCGCGCTCTGCGGGCGATGATAAAGCACCTATCATAGGATTGATGGCCGCCCTGGACGCGATGGAAGCGGCGGATAAACCTCCGTCGATCAACATTAAATTGATACTGGACGGTGAGGAAGAAAAAGGCAGCCCGACACTCAAAGAGATTTTAGAAGCTTATGGTGACCGGTTAAAAAGTGATTTGATTCTCTTTTGCGATGCGCCGCTGCATCAAAGCGGCAACCGGCAACTTGTATATGGTATGCGCGGGTCCATGACCCTCGAACTTACGGCATATGGCCCATTAAGGCCTTTACATAGTGGACACTACGGCAATTGGGCGCCGAATCCGAATGACACGTTGATGCGGGCCCTTATTAGCCTAAAAAATGAAGACGGCAGCATTGCTGTTGACGGATATTACGGCGACGTGCCCCCGCCAAATGCTGCTGAACGCGCGGCGATAGCAGCAATTCCGGACATTGACGCGCAGTTGAAAGAGGAACTTGCAATCGCGGAACGGGAGCAGCCCGGTAAGCGGATTGAAGAACTGGTTATGGAGCCGGCGATTGTAATCAAAGGGTTTCAGGGCGGCGGTGTGGAAGGGAAATCTCGCAATATTATCCAGCCAACCGCGCAAGCATCAATTAATTTTCGGCTGGTGAAAAATCAAACCCCAAGTGGCGTAAAACTGAAAATCGAGGCTCATTTTAAAGCTAAAGGGTATCGCGTTGTCCGTGGGCAACCTTCGTTGGAAGACCGACGCACATACGGTAAGATTCTTAAACTCGATTGGCGACCCGGTGCATACGGAGCGTTTAAAACACCGTTGGACGGAGTGGAATCACTAAGACTGGTTGAAATTCTCGACGCCATCGATGGTGAGCCGACGATGCAAACCCCTACCCTTGGCGGCAGCTTGCCAATTGTCTTGTTTGAAGAGCATTTGACCGCTCCAATTATTGTTTTGCCAATTGCAAATCACGATAACAACCAGCATGGGCGTAATGAGAACATCAGATTGCAAAACCTGTGGGACGCTATCGATATATACGCGGCTGTGATTGAAAAATACGGAATAGATTAGATCACCTTGAAGCAGTAGAAGAACTCAGCTGGTAATTATCTTCCAGACTGTAATACAGCTCGCGCACCCGGTTAACGTAGACCGGTGATAGAGTATGGCCCATGCCTTTCATCATCAGGTCTATTTTTGATCTAAGATCAGCCAGGTTTACACGCTTTTCATCGACTTCCGGTTCGTATAGCACCCGGATTTCGGTTTCGCTAAGAAGAGCGTCGAGACGCGGGACTGTCCACATGGAAAAACCCTCTGAATAGCGGCGCATGTCCAACAAGTTATCCCGTAGACGCCTCCAGGTCATTTGCTGACCAAGTGATCGTAGTTCCTGGATACGCAATCGTAGCTGTAAAGATTTGGTATCGCGGTCTTTTGAGAAGGCATAGGTACGTGCTGCAGCAAAATATTGTGTTGACGCACGATAGTCGCCCACTCTGGCTGTCGCATTCGCCGCCGCAATATTAAGGGTGAGCCTGCGCGAGGCGGGTAAATTTACTGGCTGCAGTTCGAGGGCCAGCTGCCAAGCTTCTGTAACGCGGGATTTGTCTTTTCTACTAGTGGCAGACTTTGCCCGGATAAGCGCCAAATCACGCGCCAGCACATTGTCAGTGCCGTAATAATAAACAAGGTCTGAGAATGCCCTCTCTATAACTCGATCACCGTCGAACAGCTTTTTGGTGTCGCTGGTGTCGGCATATTGTTTGGTTATGTGTGCTGCATACTGCAGGGCGGCGAACGCCCTTTCTTGTTGGTCTGCTGACACGTTGAACGATGAATAAAGCAACACTAATGCTGCGATAACTAACGACTTTAAGCGCATAACAACCTCGTTTTGAAGACCGAATACAAAACTCATGTGATAGGCAAACTTTGCAGTCGGCCTGTTTCACGTTGAAGTAAATGCAAAAAAGGGGCCGAAAGCCCCCAATTCAGAATCAAACGATGATTTTATATTAAACTAGACGGCTTTGAGCTACGGCCGCTTTGACAAAGCTGGCAAATAACGGATGAGGTTCAAATGGCTTTGATTTGAGCTCGGGATGGTATTGTACACCGATAAACCAAGGGTGGTCAGGAATTTCAATAATCTCGGGCAGCTCGCCGTTAGGCGACATGCCTGAAAATAAAACACCAGATTCTTCGAGCTGTTTCACATAGCCAACATTGACCTCATAGCGGTGACGGTGGCGTTCGGAAATCTCTGTTTTGCCGTATATTTTGGCAACGCGAGACCCTTCTTTCAGAACTGCGTCATACGCCCCTAATCTCATGGTACCACCCAGGTCGGTTTCTTCAGTGCGTTTTTCAACGCTGCCGTCTGAACGAACCCACTCGGTGATCAAACCTACAACCGGGTTATTGTGTTCTTCAAACTCGGTTGAACCAGCATCTTTAAAGCCTGCCAGATGGCGCGCTGCTTCTACGGTTGCCATTTGCATACCAAGTCAAATGCCAAAATAAGGAATTTTACGTTCACGTGCGAAGCGGGCTGCAGCAATTTTACCCTCAGTGCCGCGCTTACCGAAACCGCCGGGCACCAGAATAGCATGAACATTGTCCAGTTGCGTGATGGCGTCATCTTGCTCAAAGACTTCGGATTCGATCCATTTAATGTTTACTTTGACCCGGTTAGCGATGCCGCCGTGTGCGATAGCCTCATTAAGCGATTTGTAAGCGTCTTTCAGACCGGTATATTTCCCTACTACCGCAATAGTGACCTCGCCTTCTGGGTTTTCTATTCGGTCGGTGATATCGTCCCACCGAGATAGGTTAGGAGACTGTGAATGCGCTAAGCCAAATGCTTTTAGCACTTCCGTGTCCAGGCCTTCTTTGTGATAACTGACGGGTACAGCGTAAATAGATGAGCTATCAAGCGCGGGGATCACTGATGTTTCCGGCACATTACAATAGAGCGACATCTTACGGCGCTCACTGTCGGGGATCGGATGCTCAGAGCGGCAAATCAGGATATCCGGTTGAATACCAATTGACCGCAAATCGCGTACGCTGTGTTGCGTTGGCTTGGTTTTCAGCTCACCAGCTGCTGCCAGATACGGCACCAATGTTAGGTGGCAAAAAATAGAACGGCCTCGACCCATGTCGATGGACAGCTGGCGGATGGCTTCCATAAATGGTGCCGCTTCAATATCGCCTGCGGTACCGCCGACTTCACACAACATAAAATCGATGCCGTCCTGTTCGCCGAGCGCAAATTCTTTGATAGCGTCGGTGACGTGCGGAATTACCTGCACTGTACCGCCCAGATAGTCACCTTTGCGTTCTTTGCTAATTATTTTCTGGTAAATACGCCCAGAGGTAATGTTATCGCTTTGGCGCGATGTAACACCGGTAAAGCGCTCATAATGACCCAAGTCCAAGTCGGTTTCTGCACCATCATCGGTAACGTAAACTTCACCGTGCTGATAGGGGCTCATTGTGCCTGGGTCTACATTTAAATAGGGATCAAGTTTGCGCAGCCGAACAGAATATCCACGCGCTTGCAAGAGCGCACCAAGCGACGCCGATAAAAGACCTTTGCCCAACGAGCTAACTACACCACCGGTAATAAAAATGTAACGTGTCATAAAACCCCTCAAGCCGACAAACCCGCCAGCCTCTATAGCTAATACCCAGTTTCCTTCGTCTGTTTTGCCCAACCGCACCGGGAAAGTGGTTGCACAAAAGAGAAGCGGGGGCTCTTGGCCCCCGCGTTAAAGTCTCTTACCCCTGCCCGTCCTCAGGGACGGTTGGAACTTCGGGTAGGACATTTTCCGGTGCCGCTGGTTCTTGTTCGGCGGCTTGCTCGATCACCGAGGCATTTTCATTGTTGTTTGCTGCGTACCAGCCCAGCAACAATGAATTGGCCAGAAATATAATGGCGAGCCACTTTGTTGTTTTGGAAAGCATGTCACCAGCACCGCGTGCTGTCATCATACCGCCCGCGCCGCCACCAATACCTAGCGCGCCACCCTCTGATCTTTGCAATAGAATGGTTGTTACCATCGCTATCGCTACGATCAGGTGTATGGTCAATAAAATTGTTTCCATCGATTAATTCCGTTCGGATTGCAGGTCTGGACATATAACCTGTATCAAAGCGCGGTTTCTATATCAAATCGCCTATGGTTGCCAAGGGTAAATTCACTATTTTCGGTACGCATCGATAATACCGTCGAAATCTGTGGCTTTTAGGCTGGCACCACCAACCAAGGCACCGTCAACATTTTCCACGTGCATCAATTCGTCAGCGTTAGAGGGCTTGACTGATCCACCGTATAATATCGGCACTGTGCTACCCTGCTCTCCAAACCGTTTGATAAGCGCTGATCTGATCGCAGCATGCACTGTCGCCACGTCGCCTATTGTGGGTGTCCGTCCAGTACCAATCCCCCAAACCGGTTCGTAAGCAACGACAGTATTACTGGCGTTCGCAGATGCAGGAACTGAACCCTCAAGCTGGCCAATAACAATTGAAAGTGTATCGCCCGCGTCGCGTTCGTCTTCGGTTTCGCCTATACAAATTATAGCATTAAGCCCAGCTGATTGGGCCGCAACGGCTTTGCCAGAAACAAGTTCATTTGATTCGCCGTGATCGGCGCGTCGTTCTGAATGCCCCACGATCACAAAGGTAGCACCTGTGTCTGCGATCATATCCGCAGAAATATCACCTGTGTGCGCGCCGGACGCGTTGAAATGACAATCCTGCGCGCCAATCGCCAGATCGTCAGAGGCCAAGCTGGCGAATTGGTTAAGGAGCGTGAAAGGCGGGCAAATTAATACCCTGCAGGTGGGCTTAGTTTTTGATGACAAAAATGAACTTACAGCGTCGATTTGCTCAAAGCTCTGTTTCAAGCCATTCATTTTCCAGTTACCGGCCACTATTGGGCTTGGTACTGCCATAGGATATGCTCCTCAAATTAGATGATCCATTGCATTTGAATGTGTCGGGTTGTAAGTCACCGGCCCATTTAAAAAGTGATTAGCAAATTTCCCGATTGCTGACCAGTTAAGATAGTAAGAAACACTGTGAAAGCGATGGATAGTCGTTGTCGGGCTTGTGTTTCAGGATAGTCGGCGGTATGGATGCACAATTATATTTTTCTGGGTTTCCGGTGTGACTAAACGGAAGTCTGTTTGTTGAGTTGAAATAAGGGGGCAACAGCGAATGCTGCTCAAATTGCGCGGAGGATTAAACTCCTTCTTTGTCACTATATTGTTAGGCCTTCTGATCGCGGCTTTCGCCATTTTCGGTATCGGCCCAGGAATGCTGACCGGATCTAACCAATCAGTTGCCAAGGTCGGTGACACTGAAGTGTCGACAAATCGATTTTTCAACGCAGTGCAACAGCGAGCCCAAACTTTGCAGGCACAGTTCGGCGGCCAGTTCAGCACGCCGCAACTGGTTCAAATGATGCAGCTTGATCAGCAAGTGTTAAACCAGATGTTGGTCGAAGCGTCAGTAAAAGAACATGTTTCTTCGCTTGGACTGCGCGCTACTGATAAACAAACAGCAACAGCACTTAGAGGCTTTGAGGCGTTCACTAATCTGGATGGCAGTTTTAGCCAACAGTTAATGTTACAGGCTTTGCGTCAAAACAATATCAGCGAAAGCGAGCTGGTTAATGATTTGCGCTCGGGCATTGCTCGTCAGCAGCTAATTGACAGTTTCATTGTTGAAGACATGATTCCGCGGGATTTGGCTAACCAGCTATACATATGGCAGGCCGAGCGCAGGCAGGCGTCGTTAATTAACTTTGCCGCCAGTGAAATTACAGATGTGGCAGCACCGACAGAAGAGCAGATACAAGAATATTATGATGCTAATATAGCATCTTATATGACTACCGAACGGCTTACATATGACTATGTGTTGCTGACCCCAGCCTATTTCGCAGCACAAGTGGTTATTCCTGAAGGCACCATTGAAGCAGACTATCAAAGCCGTTCTGCCGAATTTGCGACATCTGAGCTACGAACAATATTTCAAGCTATTTTTGACACCGAACAGGATGCCAATGACTTTATCACTACGGTGGCAGGCGGAGCAGACTTTACAGAAACTGCCGTTGCCAGCACCGACTTCGCCGCCAATGAAATTGATCTCGGTGACAATACACGTGCGGACATAGAAGCTGAGTTTAATACGGCAGCCGCCGACCTTGTTTTTTCACTCGAGGAAAACAAGCCTTCTGCGCCATTCGAGGATATTGGCGGATGGAGCGTGTTTATGGTGCCTTCAATCACCGTTATTGAAGGCAAAAGCTTTGATGATGTGAAAGCGGAGCTTGAGCAAGAGTACCGAAACGATGAAGCAATCAATACGCTGTTTGATTTTCAGAACAGCATCAATGATGCAATGGAAGAAACAGGTGATTTGAAGACAGTTGCTGCCACGTTGGATATTCCGCTTGCAGAGATTGTTGGTGTAGACGCTCAGGGCCAGGGCTCGGACGGCAGTCAGATTGTAACTCAGCAAAATGAATACATCGTTCAGTCGGCTGTGTTTCGGGAGGAGTTGGGAGCCGAAGCTACCATCACTGACCTGAATCCGACTGATGCAACTGCCGGTTTTTTTCTGTTTAATTTAAAAGAGATTATAGCCCCTGCCCAACAAGAGCTTGAAACTGTTCGCGACACTGTTATCGCCGATTGGACTGTGAGAGCAAAGCAAACGAAGGCCGGAGAAGTTGCAGAAACGGCTGTTGAACGATTGAAAAATGGTGAAACTGCAGAACTGATAGCAGAAGAGCTTGGTGGTATTTCCTTTGATGCTAAAAATGTCGCGCGGACAGGAGACAGTAATTCTGGCGTTGCGGCGAATATCCGTAATTTGATTTTTGACCTGGACAAGGACGCTGTCGATAGTGCTGCTGCAGCTGATGGTAACGGATATGTTGTTGTTAAAGTTTTAGATGCATCTGCTGGCGATCCAGAGGCCGCAGAAACAGCGGTTAACACATTGCTCGACAAATTGAATACGGACTTTCAGGAAGAATTGTTTGTTCAGTATCAAGCCTATTTGGCGGCGCGCTACCCAGCGGAGGTCAACAGTTTGTTGATCCAACAATTGTTCAGTCCCGAAAACTTCCAACAGTGACACCAGAACTGGATTTCACGGAATTTTCTCGCTGCTATAATTTGGGTGAGTCACAAGTATTATACCAATCGCTTGTCGCTGATTTGGACACGCCTGTTTCGGCTTTTATGAAGGTAACCAAAGGTGAAAAATACTGTTGCCTTCTGGAATCAGTTGAAGGCGGAGATACGCGCGGTCGCTATTCGATAATCGGCTTAAAACCCGATATCATTTGGCGCAATGACGGCAACACCACTCAGATATGCCGTTCCGTCTCGGAAGTTGATCCGCCAGTTTACACCGCAATGGATGGGGACCCGCTTGATTGTTTGCGCAAGCTGATCGACGAGAGCCTAATTGACCTGCCACATCCGTTACCGCCGATGGCGGCAGGGTTGGTTGGATATATGGCCTATGACATGGTCCGCCAGATGGAGGATATCGGCCCTGCCCGGCCTGATCCCCTGAATTTACCAACGTCGATTTTCATCCGTCCTACTATAATGGCGATATTTGATAGCGTAACCAATCTTGTGACAGTGGTTACACCTGTGCGACCTAAAGCAGGTCTGGGTGCGCGCGCAGCATATGGTGCAGCACAGCTGCTGATTGATCAAATGATCGACCGACTGGACGCACCGTTACCGATTAACGAGTCTATTGCGGCCCCAAAATTTGAAGAACCAGTGTCGAACACTGCAAAGCAACGCTATCTGGATATGGTCAAGAAAGCGCAGGACTATATTCTTACCGGCGACATTTTTCAGGTGGTGTTAAGTCAGCGTTTTACAATGCCATTTGAATTGCCGGCTTTTTCACTGTACCGCGCTTTGCGCCGCACCAATCCCTCGCCTTTCATGTATCATCTGGCCTTCGACGATTTTTCCATCGTTGGATCAAGCCCGGAAATATTGGTGCGACTGCGAGATGATGAAATTACGATTCGTCCAATTGCTGGCACACGGCCGCGCGGCGATGATGTTGATTCCGATAACGCTTTGACTGATGAGCTGTTGTCTGACGAGAAAGAACTGGCTGAGCATTTGATGTTGCTTGACCTGGGCCGCAACGATGTTGGTCGCGTTGCCAAAGCCGGAACTATTGAAGTTACCGCTCGCAACAGCGTGGAATATTACTCCCACGTTATGCACATCGTTTCCAACGTCATCGGCGAAATAAACCCGCAATTTGACGCAATTGATGCTCTGTCTGCAGGTTTTCCTGCCGGAACTGTGTCAGGTGCTCCGAAAATTCGCGCCATGGAAGTGATTGATGAATTGGAAGTGGAAGCCCGAGGCCCGTATGCTGGCAGCGTCGGTTATTTCAGTGCAAACGGTTCAATGGACACCGCGATTGTGCTTAGGACCGCAATAGTCAAGGATGGTAACATGCATGTGCAGGCTGGCGCTGGCGTGGTCGCGGACAGTGATCCTGAAGCTGAGCACCAGGAATGCGTGAACAAGGCACGTGCCCTGGTTGTTGCAGCGAAAGAAGCCTTGCGCTTTGCCTCATCAAACAGAGGCTAATGCAGGTTTTCTGCGATTTCATTCTGCAGCATGTCTATTTTCTCAGCCATTATCTGGCTAATGGGAACCAATCTGAACCCTTTAAAGGTTAGAGTTTTTTGCCATTCTTTCAGGGCTGAAAGCGTTTCTGGGTATGGATGGCCGATAGCTACGGCGTAGCCTCGCAGCTTCGCGATCTTTTCGGTTGTTGCGAGTTGGCGATTGATATACGCCGGTTCGCGTTCATTATCGAGGAATACGTCTCGCGCCAAAAACGGTACATCAATCGCTTTTGCTGCTCGTTCGCCCACGCTTCTGGGTGTTGTCAAGCTGTCTACGAACAGCAAACCCTCGCGGCGCAGGCGGGCCATTAATCGCACCATCAATGCCGGATCTTCAGTCAACCGGCTGCCCATATGGTTGTTTATGCCGACATAACCTTCAAACTGAGTCAAATTCCACTCCAAGCGTTCGCCGAACTCTTTGAAACTCAGACCTGTCAGCAATGCGTTTTTACCTGGGTCGGCAGTAGCACGATGAGATTGCATCGGTAGATGTACCATCAATTCATGGCCAGCGGCTTTAACACCCGCTGTTTGCTGCGCCAGATTATCAGCATATGGTAGATACGCCAATGTGAATGGTCCAGGTGTGGCCGCCAGATAATCTGTGGCCTGCTGATCCAGCCCCAAGTCATCAATGATAACAACGATTTTGGGGGCAATAGTTGCTTCAGACTTAACCGCGAATTCTTGCCAAGCCGGTTTCTGGATATTTGGTACCGCTGCACCTATGGCTTCAAGCGAGACGTCTTCGGCTGGAACTTTATTGTCCCGGTATTCTTCGATAATTGCGACAATATCACCGTCGGCCACTTTCAGGGGCTCGTCAACAAAGCTATCTGGATCTCGGTTATAGAGCGCAAACATAAGTCCAGCGAATACAGTCAGCACTAGCGCGGTGTATACGGTAATCACGAGATTTTTGTTTTTAGGATTAAGCAAAGGCTGTTTTTTCATCAGGTTTGGAGTCAATTACGAATTATTTACTAGATCAGTGACAAGTGTCCTTGCTTGCTAAAAGTCTGCACAATAGAATGCCCAACAAATGGCCCGGCAATCGGTTTCAGTATGAGCAATCGAAGTTAGTATCAATGTATATCTTAATCGATAATTACGACAGCTTTACCTACAATTTGTACCATTATCTAAATGATTTAGGCGCTGATGTGGCAGTGCATAGGAATGATCAAATTTCTGTCGATACAGTTATTGAACAAAAACCGATGGGAATCATTATCAGCCCCGGCCCCTGTACACCCAATGAGGCGGGTATTTGCCTTGATTTAGTTGAGAAAGCCAAAGCAAATGTACCTATTCTAGGTGTATGTCTTGGCCATCAGTCTATCGCGCAAGCATTTGGCGGAAAGATTATTCGTGCGCCCTATGTGATGCATGGAAAAACAAGCGAAATGCATCATGGTGCAGACGGTGTGTTTAAGGGTTTACCGTCACCTTTTTTAGCTACGCGGTATCATTCGCTTACGGTTGACCCTGATAGTCTACCCGACTGTCTTACAGTCACCGCCAAAACCTCAGATGGAATCATTATGGGACTTCGGCATAATGATTATGACCTGCATGGAGTCCAGTTTCACCCGGAAAGCATTGCGTCGGAGCAAGGCCATTACTTGATCAAAAACTTCCTTGAATTATGTCAAGCTAAGGCGGCCGCATATGCGTGAATTTAATACATTGCTGGGGGAACTCGCCGATGGCGGTACGCTCGGCGCTGAGCAGGCAGAGGTTGCTTTTGAGCAAATTATGGCAGGCAGCGTTGATCCGCTCCAATTGTCCGCATTTCTAATGGCGTTGAGAGTGCGCGGTGAAACGGTTGATGAAATAATCGGCGGGGCAAAAGTTTTGCGTAACCGGGTTCTGTCCCTGAAGGCACCGGCAGGTGCGGTTGATACGTGCGGTACCGGCGGAGATGGCATAGGAACATACAATATATCAACTGCTGCTGCGATCGTGACGGCAGCCGCTGGCGCAGTTGTTGCCAAACATGGCAACCGGTCGGTTTCCTCCAAGTCTGGTTCGGCAGATGTATTGAAGACGCTCGGAGCCAATTTTGATATCGAAGTTGGGGATCACGAAGAAAGCCTGAAGCGTTTTGGTTTTACCTTTATGTTTGCGCCAGCCCATCACCATGCGATGAAACATGTTGCTCCGGTGCGTGCTGCGCTCAAGTTGCGGACGATATTTAATCTGATTGGCCCGCTCTCTAACCCGGCTAAAACCAAACATCAAATTCTGGGTGTCTATGATAAACGTTGGCTGCGCCCGATGGCAAAAGTGCTGCGAGCGCTTGGCAGCAAGCATGTGTGGGTGGTGCACGGCGAAGACGGGTTGGATGAATTGACAGTTACCGGCAAAACCTTTGTTGCAGAACTAAAAGACGGCGATATTTCTGAATTTGAAGTTTTGCCAGCGGACGCGGGCCTGTCGGTCTCGCCGCTTGAAAGTTTGAAGGGCGGCGAAGCGCAGGAAAACGCTCTTGCTATCAAAGCTTTGCTTGAGGGCAACACATCAAGTTACCGCGATATTGTTATCCTGAACAGCGCCGCTGCATTGCTGGTAAGCGGTGTTGTGGAAAATCTTGCGGATGGTGCCGAGCGAGCTGCATCAGCTATTGATAGTGGCACAGCCAAGTCTTTACTGGCGGATTGGATCGCTTTCACTAACCGAACGGGTACAGGTGGGTAGCATGCAAACACCGCAGAAGGATATATTGGCAGAAATTTGTGCCCGAAAGCGCATCCATGTTACCGAGCGTAAAGCTCAAGTTAGCGAAGCAATGTTGGTCACCAAACTAAACGGTGTTGATCGACCGCGAGGCTTTGCAGACGCGCTCAAAAGAAGTATCGGAAATGACCAATATGGTTTTATTTGCGAGATTAAAAAAGCCAGCCCATCCAAAGGGTTAATAAGGCCGGGTGACTTTGATCCCGCAACGCTTGCGGCAGCGTACGAGCGCGGCGGCGCAACTTGTTTGTCGGTTTTAACCGACGAGCCATATTTTCAGGGTTGCGACGCCTATTTGGGAGAAGCTCGTACCGCCTGTTCGCTGCCAGTGCTGCGAAAAGACTTTATGGTCGACCCCTATCAGGTCATTGAATCCCGCACACTTGGCGCAGACTGCATCTTACTAATTATGGCCGCGCTTGATGATAAGCTGGCGAGTGAAATGGAAAATGCTGCTTTTGAACTCGGAATGGACGTCTTGGTTGAAGTGCACAGTGTTGAAGAACTTGAACGCGCGCTTAACCTCAATAGCCAATTGATCGGCGTTAACAACCGAAATCTGAAAACAATGGATGTCAGTTTGGATAACACATTGACGCTGGTACCTGTATTGCCGGCTAGCAAAATTGCGATCGCAGAATCCGGATTACGCAACGCCGACGATCTAAGGGCATGCGCGGCTGTTGGTGCCAATTGTTTCCTGATCGGCGAAACATTCATGCGGCAGGACGATGTCGCTAAGGCGGTTGTATCACTGCAAAAGGATGTTGCATGAGTAAGTTAAGTCATACTGATGAAGCAGGCGCAGCGCGTATGGTTGATGTAGGTGATAAAAGCGTTACCAAACGCGTCGCGGTTGCGGAAGCGCAAGTTCGTATGCTGCCCGCCACTGCGGAGCTCATCAAGTCAAACAGCCTCAAGAAAGGCGATGTGTTAGCCGCTGCGCGCCTCGCAGGTGTTATGGCTGCAAAAAAAACATCTGACTTGATTCCGCTTTGTCATCCGTTGGCCATAACAAGCGCAAATGTGGAGTTTTCCTGGGCGAGTAAATGCGTGATCGTGATTACTGCGACCGTCAAAGTTGACGGTAAAACCGGTGTTGAAATGGAGGCGCTAACGGCGGCATCTGTGGCTGGCCTGACCATTTATGACATGGCAAAAGCTGTCGACAAAGGCATGGAAATTACCGGCTTGCGTCTTATGTCTAAGGAAGGCGGTAAATCGGGTAGATATATTCATGCCGCTGAAAAGGAAGGTCGCGAATGATTACTGTAGAACAGGCGTTTGAGCGTATCGTCAATAATGCTGTACCACTGACAACTGAAAAAGTTGATGTTGCCAAGGCGTCTGGTCGGGTGATTGCCGCACCAATCGCTGCTCGTCGTTCACAACCAGCAGCTAACATGTCTGCGATGGATGGGTATGCCGTAATCAGTTCAGATATGGCTGGGCCTGAGACCAAACTAACAGTTATTGGTGAAAGTGCCGCTGGTCACCCATTCGGGGAATCCATACAAAAAGATCAAGCCGTTAGGATTTTCACAGGTGCTGTGGTGCCCCAGGGCGCTGATCAGGTGGTTATCCAGGAGAATGTCGAGGTAAACGGCGATGTAATCTCCACCGGCGAAGACGTCAGGCCTGGGGCAAATATTCGGCCTATGGGTATTGATTTTTTTGAAAAGCAAACAGTTTTGGATGCTGGCACCTATATGAGCGCCAAATCAATTGGACTGGCCGCTAGCGCTGGGCAGGCTCAGCTTATGGTTCATAGGCGTCCGCGCGTTGCAATCCTGTCCACTGGTGACGAATTGGCCGCTCCAGATAAGACCAAATTTTCCGCGTATGATACCGTTAACAGCGTTGGCCCTCAACTTAGTGCATTGGTTGACGAATGCGGCGCAGAGGTTTGTTATATTGGGCAAGCAGGCGATACGCTTGATGCGCTAACGGCAGCGATAAAGAACAATGCCGACGCGGATATTCTGGTGACAATTGGCGGCGTTTCGGTTGGTGACAAGGACTTTGTCCAGGAAGCCCTTAAATCAGAAGGAATGGCGCTGGATTTTTGGAAGGTTGCCATGCGGCCCGGCAAACCACTGGTTTTCGGCAATCGGCCCGGACAATCTGTTTTGGGGCTACCCGGCAATCCTGCGTCTGCTTTTGTATGCGCGTTGCTGTTCTTGCGCCCTCTCATCGATAAGCTCATGGGCCGTCCTGCACCCTTTCCTTCCGGTGTCCAACTACCGGTGGCGACAGCTCTGCCCGCTAACGGCCCGCGGCAACATTATATCCGCGCACGTATTATAGGAGAGCCGGGCGAGCGTATGGTGGACCCGGCGGCCAGCCAGGATAGCAGCCTTTCCACGGTATTGGCGCAATGTGATGGATTGATAGTTCGTCCAATTGACGGCGAGGCAGTTTCGGCTGGCTCGTTGGTCGCCTTTTTGCCCTTTTGAGTAAGCCCGTATCCGGTCATTTTTGTGGAGCGAGACTTTCTTTCTTGACTTACAATCAAAACGTGAACTAAAAGAGAACATAAGGTAAACGAATTTTTTGGAGATACCATATGTTGACGGCCAAACAGCAGCAATTACTTTTGTTTATTGATGGACGATTAAACAGTGGTGGTGTTTCCCCTTCTTTTGATGAAATGAAAGACGCGTTGGGTTTAAAGTCGAAGTCCGGCGTTCATCGGTTGATTAATGCGTTGGAAGAGCGCGGTTTTATCAAACGGATGGCTAATCGGGCTCGCGCGCTTGAGGTTGTGAAACTGCCTGATGGTCTTGTTGCTAGCGCTCCGGCGCCTGAAATCAGTAACGTGGTTGCAGGAAATTTTGGCAAAGCACCGGTTACTGACGGTATGCTTGAAATTCCTTTGCATGGTCGGATTGCAGCGGGAACGCCTATTGAAGCCCTTGAGAATGCTGATAGTTTTGTTCATGTGCCAAGCAATATGGTTGGTCGTGGTGACTGTTATGCACTTGAAATATCGGGCGAATCGATGATTGATCTGGGTATTTTGGATGGCGACACTGTTATTATTGAAAGCGGGTCTACCGCCAGAAGTGGTGAGGTTGTTGTTGCTCTGGTTGATGAAATGGAAGCGACACTGAAGACTTTGCAGAAAGACGGAAGGAACGTTGCGTTGATTCCAGCCAATAGTGATCATGAAACACAAACGTACGACGCAAACCGAGTGAAGGTTCAAGGTCGCTTGGTTGGCCTTTTCAGACAATATCATTAGGTTTCATTATTGGTTTTAGGCTATCAGCTAACTGCCCTTGTCCACTGGATTCGACCATTTATAGTTAATTGTAGGCTTGTCGGAGCCAGTTGCGTGTCTCCACAAGCCAACGGGGCCGTATCTTTCGATGTTTTCGCTGGCTAGAAAAATCGCAGCGCCCCGGCAAAAATTCCGATGTGTGTAACTTGCGACGACAATTGAACCGGCGCCGCAAGCTTGCCTGGTTGTACCCAGCGAACGGCTGACCACGATCGGCAATGTGGTGACCTCACCCGTGCTTGTTACAAATTTTATGATTGTTTTGCATGCCCTGCTATCACAAGACCGTTCCAGTTTGGCTAGGTTTTCCGATATTCTGATCCCCCAATAGCGTTTCCAAGCGTCATCTCGAAATCCATTCCGTCGCCCACCAACAATGGCTGCCGCTTCGGTACCGCCTTGCTGGGCGATGATGTTTCCGCTTCCGGATATCAATACATCTGCGGGGCGCCTGTCGTCGGTGATTAGCGTTATAACCAAAAGTGAAAGCGCGGCGAGCAATGTCACGGTGCTTCGCCATAGTAGAATAAGCATGATCGCAACGCCACTCGCCAACAATAGGGTATTACTGTAAGGCGTTGTTGTTACTATACTGTTTGGGTGGTCGGCTAACATTTCCGCCATCGTCGTGATAAGGAATAAGCCAATTTCCATTACCGCCATGAATGGTTGCTCAAGGCCAAAGCTGGAGAAGATGATTCCAAGAAAAGCGGCTGGCATAACGACAAATGCCATCAACGGGATCGCAACGACATTTGCGACGATACCAACCAGTGAGAATGTTTGAAAATGATACAATGCAATGGGCCCCACCGCCAGCTGTGCAATTAGGCTGGTAGCAGCTGCACCGCCGAGATACAGCAAAACTATTCGAATTGGGCCTGGTCGATTGTAAGGCGTAGTTTCTGCTGGTCGATGTTGACGCCACAGCTGCAGATAATCATACGCTACTACAATCCCTATTGTTGCGGCGAAGGACATTTGGAAACCGCTGCTGAAAATAGAATCGGGACTTATCAACAAAATTACAAACCCAGCGACAGCGACACTGCGCAACGATAAAACTCGTCTGTCAGTTAAAACTGCGACAATGGCGATTGAAACCATAATGAATGCCCTGATGGTGCTTGTACTGGCACCGGAAAGACCGAGATAGATTACCGCCACCACCCACGCAAAAACTGCTGCCAGTTTGCGCGGTGTAACGCGCAATGAAATTGCATTGATTGCCGCGAATAAAAGTTCAAATATGAAAAAGGCGACGCCGGTCAGCAGCCCCATATGTAGGCCTGATATCGCCAGAAGGTGCGCCAGGCCAGCGTCTCGCAAGTTGTTAGCGGTTGCAGCGTCCATATATTGCCGCTGGCCAGTAAGCAAGGCAACAGCAACGCCGCCAAGCGGCTGTTCTATTGCATCCAATACCCTTCGGGACAGGTTAGAACGGGCGTTCTCAATATAGTTCTGAAGTGCATTGGGCGTTTGCAGCCCACTTTCAACCGCAACCTCAGTAACGGCAAACCCTTGGCCGGCAATGCCCTTGAACAGGTTATATCGCCCAAAGTTAAAGCCATCTGGAACGATGGCACCCGGCGGTTGACTTAGTACAGCCTTTAGCGAAACCCGCTGCCCGGCAAGGGGTGTGGTTTTAAAGCCTGTTCTTACCGTGAGGCGAACTTTTCTTCCCAACAACCACGTTTCTTTGGTGATGTCCTCAATCTGCATGGTCAACCGGGTTGGCCTATTGGTGCGATATTCTATTGATGTAACCAGCCCGCTTAACTCAACGAAGGTTTCTCGTGCCACTGACTGATTTGGCAATTGATCCAATTTGAACTGCGCGTTGGTATAGCCAAGAAGGCAAATTGCCAAAGGGAATAGAACTGAACGCAATTCTTTTGGTACCAATATACACCCTAGTGCCAGTACTGCGAATGTTAGAGCAAGGACGCCACTGTCTAATTCGAAACCTGAGGAGAGAAACTTCAATAGAGTCCCGCCTGCAAAGACCAAAACTAAAGCAATCAGCCGCCAGTCTTCACGTGGACTGGTTGCCAGACGAAGGCCAGTGATTAGCTTTTTTTGATCCAACTTGAACGTAGCGGTCACCATATTGATGAATTTGTTAAGCCTGCAATAACTTTTAAGTCAATAAGACTAAAGCGAATTTGTTTTATTTGGGAACATATGATACAAGCCTGACCAAGCTTCTGATACAGCGTTTTTCTGTCCGATAAACGTTGATTTTATTTAGAACACATATGAATTAACAAACTGAGCGTGCAACCACACATGCCCAAAGTAGTAACACGATTTGCGCCATCCCCAACGGGCTTTCTTCATATTGGAGGAGCGCGGACGGCCTTGTATAACTGGCTGTATGCGCGCCGTCATAATGGTTCTTTCTTTCTAAGAATAGAGGATACCGACCGGGCTCGTTCAACGGATGCAGCTATTAAAGCCATTCTTTCGGGCATGAAGTGGCTGGGTTTGGACTGGGATGGCGAAGCCGTTAGTCAATTTGACCGTGCTGCTCGTCACCAAGCAGTTGCAGAAGAGATGTTGGCAAATGGTGCCGCCTATAAATGCTATGCGTCGGCTGAAGAGACTGCGACCCTTCGGGCACAGGCGCGGGAAAGCGGGGCAGTTTTTCGTGGCGATATGTGGCGGGACCGCACGCCTGATGCTGAAACGACCAAGAAGCCCTATTCTATCCGCATTAAAACGCCTAGGGACGGTGAAACCACGATCACTGATGAAGTTCAGGGCGCTGTTAAGGTACATAACGCCACACTTGATGACATGATTATCCTCCGCTCCGATGGCACGCCAACCTATATGCTTGCAGTTGTTGTTGATGACCATGATATGGAAGTAACTCACGTTATTCGCGGCGACGACCATCTTAATAATGCATTCAGACAAGCCCAAATTTATCGCGCCATGAAGTGGGATATGCCGGTTTACGCGCATATACCATTGATTCACGGCGCAGATGGCAAGAAATTATCCAAACGTCACGGCGCGCTTGGCGTTGATGCCTATGCCGAAATGGGCTTTTTGCCAGCGGCAATGCGAAATTATTTGCTAAGGCTTGGTTGGAGCCACGGCGACGACGAAATTATTTCAACTGAGCAAGCGATCGAATGGTTTAATCTGGGTAACGTTGGTCGGGGGCCTGCTCGATTTGACTTTGACAAACTAGATAGTTTGAACGCGCATTATTTACGTCAAATGAATCCGGCTAATATCTTGCCAATGATCGAAAACGAACTAGAAAATACTATTGAAACTACCCTTTCTGATATTGAAAGAAAAAGAATACTGCGCGCCTTACCTTCGATTGTGGAGCGTGCGAAACGGTTGCCCGATATTATCGATGCATCAACACTCTATTGTAATATGCGTCCTATATCGGTGACTGAAAAAGCTGCAAATATGCTTAGTGAGCAAGGCTCATTGATGCAAGATGCAGCAAATGAACTGGAAGCTATCACCGACTGGTCTACAGAGGTGATTAAGGCGGCCATTATGTCCTTTGCACAGGCGAGGGATTTGAAAATGGGTACGGTAATGCAACCGATCAGAGCCGCTGTTACTGGTGGTGCACCATCCGGTGATCTGGTCGAGCTTCTGGAGATATTAGGCCAGAAGGAAGTGCTCGGTCGTCTCGGCGATCAGGCGAATGCCTAAGCCCCACTTGTTTGTATGAACGAGTGATAATTTTATAAGGAGTATGGACCATGTCAAACGATCCCCTAAAACTGACCGGTAACGGTCATGAAGTCGATCTCCCTGTTATGGAAGGCTCTGTGGGTCCTAAAGTAATCGATATTCGCAAATTATATGCGCAAACCGATATGTTTACTTTTGATCCGGGCTTCACGTCTACTGCTAGCTGTGAATCAAAAATTACCTATATCGATGGTGAAAAAGGCGAGTTGCAGTATCGCGGGTATCCAATCGAACAGTTGGCTGCAGATAGCGATTTTATGGAAGTTTGTTATTTGCTTCTGTTTGGTGAATTGCCCACCAAAGCGGAAAAAGAAAAGTTTGTCTGGGACATTACGCATCACACTATGTTGCATGAACAGCTGCACAGGTTTTTCAGTGGTTTCAGAAGAGATGCACACCCTATGGCTATTATGGTCGGTGTGGTTGGTGCGCTTGCAGCCTTTTATCATGACAGCACAGAAATCAATGATCCGCACCAACGCATGGTAGCCAGCTATCGCTTAATCGCAAAAATTCCAACAATCGCAGCAATGGCTTACAAGTATTCGGTTGGCCAACCATTTGTTTATCCAAGCAATGATTTATCATACGCAGGCAATTTCCTGAATATGATGTTTTCGGTGCCATCCGAGGACTACAAGGTCAACCCAATCCTTGAAGAAGCTATGGATTTGATCTTCATTCTGCATGCAGATCACGAACAGAACGCTTCAACCTCTACAGTTCGCTTGGCGGGTTCTTCGGGTGCCAATCCGTTTGCATGCATTGCTGCGGGTATCGCTTGCTTGTGGGGGCCTGCACATGGAGGGGCAAACGAGGCTTGCCTGAATATGCTTGGTGAAATAGGCACGGTAGACCGTATTCCCGAATTCGTTGCTCGCGCTAAAGACAAAAGCGACCCATTCAGACTGATGGGTTTCGGACACCGGGTTTATAAAAACTTTGACCCACGGGCGACAGTGATGCGCGATACCGCCCACAAGGTTCTAAAAGAACTGGGTGTTGATGACCCACTGTTTGATGTTGCTATGGAACTAGAGAAAATTGCTCTGGAAGACCCGTATTTCATCGAGAAAAAGCTCTATCCTAACGTGGACTTCTACTCAGGTGTTATTCTTAAAGCCATGGGCTTTCCTACAGAGATGTTCACAGTGTTGTTTGCTTTGGCCCGCACTAGCGGCTGGATTGCGCAGTGGAACGAGATGATTGAGGATCCAACTCAGAAAATCGGACGTCCACGCCAGCTATTTACCGGCACTCCAAAGCGTGACTATGTAGATTTGGATAAGCGTTGATAGGCTTAATGCAATCGTCCGCAAGCATAAAAAAAGCCGCCCACTGGGCGGCTTTTTTAATAACTAAATCACGCGAATTATTCAGCGCCGAGCATCGCTGTTAATTTGGCTTGAGCGACTAATTCGTCGTCAACATAGGCCTCAGCGTCGAATTTCCACACTGCACCGCCGCCTCGTGTTTTGCTAACTTTCATATGCAACACGTCGCCTGGAACGACAGGTCGCCTGAACTTGGCGCCGTCAATCCCCATGAAATACATGACTTTACCACGAGCGTCGTCGCCTAGAAACTGGACAGCGAGCACGCCAGCAGTCTGCGCCATTGCCTCAAGGATCAAAACACCGGGCATTACTGGCTTTTGTGGGAAGTGCCCTGGAAAGAAGGGCTCATTGATAGTGACATTTTTAACGCCTATCGCCGTTTCACCGGGTACGACGTCAACCATTTTGTCAACTAAAAGGAATGGATACCGGTGCGGTATCGATTCCATTATATCAGCAATGGAAAGTTCCATAGGGCCCCCTACTTAGTCAGCAGCAAATGCTACTGACCACCGCCGTCTTCAGCCACGGGTACTTCCGCAGGCGCTCCGTCATTGGCTGCTGCTGGTTGCTGCAACAAAGTCAGCGTAACGGTCGGCAGCGTATCATCAAGTTGTTATGAACTCGGTTGTTACGTCCAGCCCGCTGGCAGACCCCATAACCAAGCGCTTCCGCATAATAATTTTAGCGCCGCGTTCTTTCAGAATGTTGCGCAAAACTGGCTGGCGAGCACGTTCTACCTGTGTTTGTGCTTCCTGGCGCAGGCGATCAAAAACCAATTCCAGGCGAGACAACTGATCTGTTTCGGTCTGGTAGTTCCTGTTAAGGTTAAGACCTTCTTGTTGGAACTCTACTTCTTTTGCTGCGAGTTCTTCTTTGTATTTGGTATCACCAATGATAGATTTGCGTTGGTCCAAATCAGCTTTGGCGGCTTTTTGCCGGGCTTCAAAGTCTGCCAGGGCCTGCTCGAAGGTGCCGCCGCGCGCCAATCGGTTGCGAAGCTGTAGAATTGCTTCGCGAATTTGATTGGTTTGCAAATTAAAATCTTTATAAGCCGCTGCTTCGCGTTCTACCCGCTCATCATCAATGATAAGAATGTCGGCGACGCCTGCTGAAGAGATGCCTGCTACTAATAGCAAACCCGTTGCTGCCATTTTGATTTTTTGTGCAATGTTAGCCATCATTATACCCCGTTAACTCTTAAAATGTTGTGCCGACGTTAAACTGCAACGTCTGGGTTCTGTCACCCAATTGTTTCCTTAAAGTCTTCGACAAATCGATCCGAAATGGTCCGAAAGGAGATTGCCATGAAAAACCTATACCTACTGCTACCCTTGGTGACGGACTGTCTCCCGCGATACAATTTGTACTGAACGGGAAGACGAGATCTGGGTCATCTACTGACGCTGCTTCAAAGTCTTCAAATTCCGTCAGAGAAAATTCGCAATTGGGAGTATCACTAATTTGACCGCGGAACAAGGAGCCTGCATCAAGAAAAATCGATGCGTTAATCCCTGATTCCAACGCTGCGTCACCGAGTGGGAAGAATAGCTCAGCTCGTCCTATGTAAAATGCGGTACCGCCCAATGAACTCGTGCGCCCTGTTGTGGTGCCAGAAAAGTCACGCGGCCCTATGCCTGCGACGTCAAATCCGCGGATCCGTGGCCCGCCGATATAGAACTTATCCGCCAGCAATACTGATTGACCAAGCCCTTCAATAAAGCCGCCCTCGGCGCTAGCCCTAAAGGTCCAGCCGGGCCATGGTGTCCAATAGTTATCGGTGTTAACGCGGGTACGAAGATACTTTACGTCCCCACCCAAGCCAGCGAAATCCTGGCTGATAGAGAATGACTTACCGCGAGTTGGACGGATAAAACTGTTACGAGTGTCGGTTCTTAAAGTGACTCCAACGATAGATTGGTAGCGTCGACCAATCGATTCCTGAAACGAACGTCCAAGTCCAACTGCCAGTTCCGTATCTTGAAATACGCCGTCATCGTTAATATCAAAATCGACTTCGTTAATCGTATCGTCGCCGTTTCGATCAAATCTATCCAAGAGAACTGCATCTTCAATCGGGTCACCAGTAAGCTGTGCGACGATTTGGCCCAGAAAACTACCGAATGATGAATTAAGCAAACTACCCGGAATCTGAACATTGTCTCGGCGAAGAGTGTAACGAGTTGAGACCTGCCAATACTCGGATATCGCCGCTCCTGCCCTGAGAGAGAAGCCAATCGAATCCTGGTCAAATGCCGCGCCGAAGTTGGAGCTGTCAATTCGACGAGCAAAAATATCAAACCCAGCAGCTACACTTCGTCCCAGAAAATATTGCTCAGTGAAGCCTAGGTCAATTTCCTGACGCGTGCCGGAAAGACGAAGACCCAAGCGTAAGTCTTGACCTTTACCCTGAAAATTTCGCTGCCTGACGGAGAAGTCAAAGATGAAATTTTCCAGGCTCGAGAAACCTGCACCCAAATTCAGTTCACCGGTGGCCTGCTCTTCAACGGCAACATCCAATATCAATCGATCAGGCTGAGAGCCTTGCAGTTGTTCGATTTCCACTTCGCGGAAAAAGTCGAGGCGTCGCAGCCTATTTTCTGACCGGCTCACCAGCGCAGAGTTAAATGCGTCACCTTCTTGCAGGCGAAATTCGCGGCGAACGACACGGTCCAGTGTAACAACGTTGCCCCGGATATTGATGCGTTCCACATAAACCCGAGGTGCGTCGAGGATACGGAACGTGATATTGATCGTTCTGTTTTCGCGGTCACGTTCAATCTGTGGGCGCACATCAACAAAGGCATAACCCAAAAGGCCTGCCGCGTTTGATAATTGCTCGATTGTTTCTTCTATGGATTCTGCGTTGTAGTTCTGCCCTTCGCGCATCAGCAAAAACGCTCGGAATAACTGTTCGTTGACGTCTCGGATCTGGCTGTCGATCTCGATTTTACCGAAAGTGTATATCTCGCCTTCCTCAACCGTGAAGGTAATGAAGAAGTCTTCGCGATCAGGGGTCAATTCCGACACAGCAGACACAACCCGGAAGTCCGCATAGCCTTCATTCAGATAATGCTGCCGCAAAACCTGTTGGTCATAAGCTAAGCGGTCAGGGTCAAAAGTATCATTGGATGTGAAGAATTTCCACCAGCGGGCCTCTTTGGTGGCCAAACCATCACGCAGGTCTCCGTCACCATATATTTTATTGCCAAGAAAGTTGATCGAACTGACTTTTGTCTTTGGTCCTTCTTGGATTTCAAAAACAAGGTCAACCCGGTTTTGTTCCTGCTGTACAACCTTCGGCTCGATGATGGCAGCAAAGCGTCCTGAACGTTGATACAACACCAGCATACGCTGAACGTCGGCTTTAACCCGAGCACGAGTGAACACCTGCCGAGGCCGCAGACGGACTTCCTCAGCCAATTCCTCATTGTCCAGCTTCTTATTGCCTTCAAAGATAATTCGATTGATGATCGGATTTTCAACAACTCTAACAATCAAAATACCGCCACGCTCGGTCAGTTCCACATCTGAAAACAGGCCAGTTGCAAACAAGTTCTTAAGGCTGACATCAAGCTGTGCGGGATCAAAAGGGTCCCCTGTGCGCACGGTGAGGTACGAAGCAATTGTCTCGGGCTCTACCCGTTCATTTCCAGAAACCGTTACTTGCTGGATTATTGGCACAGCTGCAGGCGGTGCAGCGGCTGGGCTTTGCTGGGAAAACGCTGGTGCGGCGTATAAAAATGAACCCAGAACACCCAACAAAATAATAACGGGTTTAATCATACGCATCGGTAATAAACTCAAGTTTCAGCCCAATCTAAATAGTCTTAAGCGCAGTGGCGCTGAAATTGACCTACAGCGCCATGGAATGCAAGTCATTCAAGGTCACAAACACCATAAAAATCAGTAAAAATGCCATTCCGGCGACAAAACTGGCCTCTTGAGCCTTTTTACTCAGTGGGGAGCCCTTCACTGCCTCTAAACCAAAGAACAAAAGATGACCTCCGTCCAGTACTGGAATCGGCAGCAGATTGACGATTCCTAGGTTCAAAGACAGAATCGCCAGTATCCATATGAAGTCCTGGAAACTCCGATTAGCGGCTTCGCCGACCATATTGGCAATTCTTGGTGGCCCACCCAGTTCGGTTACAGACCGTAGCCCAATGACAATTTGGCCAAGGGTAGTAAACATGGTTTTGGTCATTGAAGCAGTTTGGCGTACGCCTTCACCAAAAGAGTCGAGAGGACCCAGATCAAGCCTCGTACCTGGCGGCGATGTCACACCCAGCACACCGTAGGGATATTTATTGTCAAATCTGTCTTCAAAATAGGCAACACCGAGCGTCGCCTGAAAATTCATCACACGTCCAGCACGCTCAATTTGAACTGGAACTTCGTAAGACGGTCGCAGTCTCACAATTGGGCCGATGTCATTAAAGCGCTCTACAGATTCGCCGTTAATGCTGATAATCTTGTCACCAATTTTCATTCCGGCCGCGCGGGCAGCGGAAGTCTCACTAAACCCTGCTATAACCGGTTCGGAAACCTGAATGCCGTATGTGTACATAAAGCCTGCAAAAACCACGGCAGCTGCCAGTAGATTGATTGCGGGCCCAGCAAAAACGATAAGTGACTTCTGCCACAAAGGTTTGAAGTGAAAGCACACTGCGCGTTCCTCTGGGCTCAAACCTTCAGGTATATCACCCGGATTGCTTGCAGCAGTTGCGTCCCCGTAGAATTTAACATAACCACCGATTGGAAAGGCACCTAACTTCCAGCGCATGCCGTTTTTGTCAGTGCGGCCAAATATTTCTTTTCCCATTCCGATTGAAAAAGTATCAACTTTTACACCAAATATCCGGGCGACAATGAAATGTCCCCACTCATGGATGAATACCAACAATGAAAAGCCACCCAAGAAAGCGACGATGGTAAACAAGATACTTGGAGCTTCGGTTTCCATTATGTATTCAGCCTACTCTTCATTCAAAATAACGTGCTAAAATATGCCGCCAAACTATCAGGCCGACATATCTTTAACAATTGCTTGTGACAACGCTCTTGCCTGTTCGTCCATTTCAAACACCATTGAAAGGGATTGTGGCGCTTTCATGTCTAATTTTGTCAGCGCGCTATTCACTACAGACGATATATCCATAAACCCAATTCTTTCAGCCAAGAATGCCTCCACTGCCACTTCATTGGCAGCATTGAGGACGATCGGGGCTGACCCGCCGTTTCTTAGCGCATCCATTGCCTGTTGCAAACAAGGAAACGTCTCAAAATCGGGCTTTGCGAAGGTTAGCTGTCCTATGTCTGCCAGTGACAAGCGCTCAACCGGGGCTTCGAGCCGCCCAGGCCATGACATTGCATAGGCAATCGGTGTGCGCATATCAGGGCTACCCAGTTGCGCCAAAACACTACCGTCAATATATTGTACCATGGAATGAATGACAGACTGTGGGTGAACCAAAACGTCAATTTGCTCATGTGTCACTGGAAATAAGTGATAGGCTTCAATGACTTCAAGGCCTTTGTTCATCATTGTGGCAGAATCGACAGAAATTTTTCGTCCCATATTCCAGTTTGGGTGCTTAACCGCCTGCTCGGGCGTAACATTTTTTAGGCAGTCGGCTCGTTTATCCCAAAATGGTCCACCGGACGCGGTCAAAATAATTTTTTCTACAGATCGATCTGCGTTGAAGTCGAAGACTTGAAAAATAGCATTGTGTTCGGAATCAACCGGTAGAATAGTAGCATTACTGCGCTGCGCTTCCTCAATCATCAACTCGCCAGCACAAACAAGACACTCTTTATTGGCTAGGGCAATTGTTGCCCCGCGTTTTATTGCTGCCAAAGTTGGTCTGAGGCCGGCAGCGCCAACGATGGTTGCCATAACAATTTCTGCATCTGCTTGTGCCGCTTCTATTAGTCCACCCTCGCCTGCTGCAACACGAATAGCGGTCCCGCTCAGCGCTTCCTTTAACTCGAGAAATTTATCTGGATTGCCTATCACCGCTAGCTCAGCATCGAATTCCATTGCCAACTTCGCTAATGCCTGCACATTAGAATTGGCGGTTAATGCCACGGCCTTGAATTTGCCGCGGTTTCTACGCACTAAATCAAGCGTACTTAGGCCCACAGATCCAGTAGCGCCGAGGACTGAAATTGTCTTTGGGATAGCTTGGCTCATTTAATTTACAGCCTTGCTGAGCTGGACAGCAGCTAGTGTCAGTGCAACGGCGGGGGCTGCAAAAACCAATCCATCGACACGATCAAGGATGCCGCCATGGCCCGGTATAAGGTTGCCGCTGTCTTTCGCATTCAACGCTCTTTTCACCGCGCTTTCGTATAGATCACCCAACTGCGCGATAATGGCCACGCCCGCACCTGCAATTGCGAGCCAAACTGGTGTGCCCAAGCCAAACAAGGCTGAAATAGCAGCCGAGACTATAGCGGCGAGTGCCATGCCGCCGATTAAGCCAGCCCATGTCTTTTTTGGGCTTAGTTTGGGAGCTAACTTGGGTCCGCCAATACCTTTTCCTGCAAAGTATCCGCCCACATCCATTGCCCACACGGCAAAAAACAGCCATCCCACCGTCAAACCGTTATCGTCTACACCCCGCAACCATAGCAGTGATACCAGAGCCATAGCCACATACTGCCCCCCGCCAAATGCATTTACAGCCGTTCGTTGAGGCGCGCTTGCATTATTCGCTATTTTCCCTGGGGTACTTATTGCGACGCCAGCAATTGGCAAAGCGAGCAAAGCGATTGCGATAAGGCTTATGGGTAATAGCTGAAAGTAGTACGCGGCGACCGAGGTATAAAATAGCATCGAGATACCAAACACCAGTTTTTGGGTTCTCGCGGTGACCGAAGTCAGTGAACACCATTCTTCGAACATTAGCCATCCGCCAACTGCCAATAATGCGAAAAACCACCAGCTGCCCAAATAGATCAGCCCGAGCACAACTGGTAGCAGCGACAGCGCTGATACAATTCGCTTAAACAGGTTGTCTGAGAGACCTAACGGCATTGGAAAATTCCTTTAACCCTCAGGGCCGCGCGCCAAAACGGCGGTCACGTGATAGATAGTCTTCAATCGCCTCGGCAAAAGTTTGGCTTGTAAAATCAGGCCAAAGAACCGGCGTGAACAGAAATTCTGCATAGGCAGCTTGCCAAAGCAGGAAATTAGACAATCGTTGCTCGCCGCTGGTGCGAATAATCAGGTCTGGGTCCGGAATGCCGTGAGTAAACAAAGACCGTTCAACGCTCATTTCATCAATGGTGTCTAGACTCTGTTCGCCTGTCAGCACAGACTGTGCAACAGTTTTCACTGCATTGACGATTTCATCGCGTGATCCGTAACTCAGAGCAATTACCAGCGTAAGACGGCTATTGTTTTTTGTCCGGTCTTCAGCTGTTTCGATCATGTCTTTGATGTCACGACTGAGTGCATTTCTCTGGCCGATCACTCGAAGCTTAACGCCTTCTTTGGATAACGTGCGCACTTCTTTTTTTAGATACATGCGCAGCAAACCCATGAGGTCGCTGACTTCCTCGGGTGGTCGATTCCAATTTTCGGACGAGAATGCGTATAAAGTCAGGTAAGAAACGCCGCAGTTGATTGCTCCCTCAATGGCCTCACGAACAGCATCCGCACCTTTTCGGTGACCTTTACTTCGGGATACGCCGTTTTTGGCAGCCCAGCGTCCATTACCGTCCATAATGATGGCAACATGCTTAGGCGCGCTCGGCGCACCAGATTCAATTGTAGCAATTGCCTCGGCAGTCATCGGTTAAACCTGCATAATTTCGGCTTCTTTGGTATGTAGTGTCTCGTCAACAATCCCTACATATTTGTTGGTTAGTTCTTGTACTTCATCGGCGTACATTTTGTGATCGTCTTCGCCGATCGACTTGTCTTTTTCCATGCGCTTAAGTGTATCCATACCGTCGCGGCGCACGTTCCTAATGGCTATACGTCCCTGCTCTGCGTATTTTGCGGCAACTTTAGCAAGTTCGGCGCGACGTTCCTCGTTAAGTTCTGGAATGGGTATGCGCACCAATTGTCCATCCAACATAGGATTTAGACCGAGACCAGCATTTCTGATGGCTTTTTCAACTGCCTGTCCGTTTGACTTGTCCCAAACTTGGACACACAGCATGCGGGGCTCGGGAACAGTTACCGTGCCAACTTGGTTTAAGGGCATGACTGAGCCGTATACGTCGACAGTTACCGGGTCGAGAAGGCTGGTGGAGGCGCGACCCGTGCGCAGGCCCGCGAATTCATTTTTCAGTGCTTCAACGGCACCTTTCATTCTGCGCTCAATATCATCCAGGTCAATATCATCGCCGCTCATCGTTACATCCCCTCTTTAACTACTGTGCACGTTCCGCCGCCGTTCAACACGTTCATTAATTCGTCTTCAGCGTGAATTGAAAAGACAACGATCGGGATGTTGTTTTCCCGGCATAATGAAATCGCAGAGGCGTCCATCACTCGTAAATCTTGGCGCAAAACGTCCATATAGCTTAATGAATCGTACCGCACTGCGGTTGGATCTTTCTTTGGATCAGCATTGTAAACACCGTCTACTTGCGTACCTTTTAGCAGTGCATCGCAGTTCATCTCTGCGGCGCGGAGTGCTGCGGCTGAATCCGTGGTAAAAAATGGGTTGCCAGTACCGGCCGCAAAAATCACAATCCTACCCTTTTCCAAATGGCGAATTGCCCGGCGCCGAATATAGGGCTCGCTAACATTTGCCATTGGAATAGCGGACAACACCCGGGTGTCTACACCGACCTGCTCCAGAGCATTTTGAAGTGCCAATGCATTCATGACCGTTGCCAACATACCCATATGGTCTGCGGTTGTACGGTCCAGTCCTGCAGCTGCGCCTTTAATGCCGCGAAATATATTGCCACCACCGACAACGACGCATACTTCAACGCCAATTTCGCGGGCGTGTTTTATTTCGTTGGAAACACGTGTGGCGGTTTCGGGGTCAATACCATACGACCCATTGCCCATCAGGGCCTCGCCTGATAATTTCAACAGGATACGTTTGTAGCGCGGCGCTTGAGACATAAGCGGCAAAACTCCCCTAAATTTTCCCCAGAGTGTGCATTTTGCACACATTTGGCGCAGCTTATCCGCTTAGCCGGGTATTGGCCATAAGTGATTTGGCATTTACGCAATAAAAAAGCCCAGGTAAACTTCCTGGGCTTTTAAAGTGTATTTTGACGGTTTAGACGCCAGCTGCCGCAGCAACTTCTGCTGCAAAGTCATCTTCTTTTTTCTCAAGGCCTTCGCCGACTTCCATGCGAACAAATTCAACCAGTTCGATCGGCGTGCCAGCTTCTTTTGCTGCTGCAGCGATCACAGCAGAAACTTTGCTTTCGCCGTCAATAACAAAGGTCTGGTGTAACAGAACAACTTCTTCCAGATATTTACGCATACGGCCAACAATCATCTTTTCGATGATAGCTTCAGGCTTGCCAGATTCGCGCGCTTTGTCCATTTGAACCTGTTTCTCGCGCTCAATCATTTCCGGATCAAGATCGTCTTCCGAAAGTGATGCAGGGTTTGCTGCAGCAATATGCATAGCCAACTGTTTGCCGAGGCCAGCAAGTACGTCTGCGCTTGCATCTGATTTCAGACCAACAAGTACCACAATCTTACCCATACCGTCAGCGACTGAGCCGTGTACATATGAGGCAACAAGACCGTTTTCAACTTCCACAGTCTTGGCGCGACGGATATTCATATTCTCACCGATTTTCGCAATCGCGTCGGTCACGGTTTCGGCGACAGTTTTGCTGCTGCCGGGATATATAGCTGCTGCAATTGCGTCAACATCGTCACCATTAGCCAGTGCAACACCGGCAATATCGCCTACTAGACCCTGAAATTGTTCGTTGCGAGCAACGAAGTCTGTTTCTGAGTTAATTTCCACAGCCGTGCCTTTGGTACCTGATGTCTTAACGGCAACCAGACCTTCGGCCGCTACGCGAGATTGCTTCTTGCCAGCAGATGCCAGGCCCTTCGTCCGCAACCAGTCAATTGCAGCTTCCAGGTTGCCGTCATTTTCAGATAGCGCTTTTTTGCAATCCATCATACCTGCGCCCGATCTTTCGCGCAGTTCTTTAACAAGTGCGGCAGTTATTTGTGCCATTGAATGTCTCCTTGTGATTTTTCAATCACCAAATAAAAACGGGAACGATGCCCCGGACCATATAGTCCGGGGAGTTATCCAGAAGCCTATTCAGCGTCTTTTTTTGCAGCAGCTTTCTTAGCTGGGGCTTTTTTTGCAGCAGGCTTCTTGGCAGGTGCGGCTTTTTTTGCAGCAGGCTTCTTGGCAGGTGCGGCTTTTTTAGCAGCAGGCTTCTTGGCCGGGGCTTTTTCTTCCGCAGCTTTAGCTGTAGGTTTTGCGGCTGCTTTTTTTGCAGCAGGTTTCGCCGCAGCTTTTTTTGCAGGGGCTTTTTCTTCAGCCTTTTTCGCTGCTGGCTTTGCAGCAGTAGCTTTTTTCGCTGGAGCTTTTTTTGCAGGCTCTTTCTTCGCTGGCTTTTCAGCTGGCGCGTCCTCCACAACAACTTCGGCTTCAACCACTGGCGCCGCTTCCGCAGCAGCTGGCGCTTCAGCAACTGCTTCTGCTGTCGTTTCTTCAGCAACAACAGTCTCAGCCGGGGCTTTATCTGCAGCACCAAGATCAACGCCTTTGGAAGCCAAATCAGCTTGAATGCCATCAAGGACTGCGCCTGCAACCAGATCACAATACAATCGGATCGCCCGTGTTGCGTCATCATTGCCTGGAACTGGATAATCAATGCCGTCAGGCTTTGAATTGGTGTCAATCACGCCGATTACAGGAATTTTCAAACGGTTGGCTTCGGCAATTGCAATGTCGTCGCGGTTGGTATCAACAACGAATACCAAGTCCGGAAGGCCACCCATGTCCTGAATGCCACCAAGAGAAAGCTCAAGCTTGTCACGCTGGCGTGTCATTTGCAGAGTTTCTTTCTTGGTCAAACCAGTATGTTCCTGGCCTAGCTTTTCATTCAACTGCTTGAGTTGCTTGATTGACTTTGAAATTGTCTGCCAATTGGTCATCATGCCGCCGAGCCAGCGATGGTTTACATAATACTGACCACAGCGCTTCGCCGCTTCGGCAATGATTGGAGATGCTTGGCGCTTGGTGCCAACAAACAAAACACGGCCGCCGCCAGCTACTACGTCGCGTACCACCTGAAGGGCGCGACTGAAGTATGGAACGGTCTGTGATAGATCAATAATATGGATACCGTTACGGTCACCGAAGATAAACGGTGCCATTTTAGGGTTCCAGCGATGTTTTTGGTGGCCAAAGTGTACGCCTGCTTCAAGCAATGCGCGCATGTCTACTAGGGGCATGGTCATAAGATATTCCTTTTCCGGTTATGCCTCCGCAGGGTTGCGTTGCCGTGCCATTATGGCCTTGGTCAACACCGGATGGCGCCTCACCAACTCGATGAGTAGCCGACCCCTGCGTGTGAAGTCGTCGCCCGTATAGGCATGCGAGCCCCAGAGATCAAGCGTTTTCTTGCAAAAAAGTTATCTTTTTGGCGCTTCGACCTTCAGCTCTTTTGCTGATGCCTGGGTAACTTCATAACCAGCTGCTTTTTGAATGGTCAGATTTATGCCCCGATCTTTCATTTCCAAACGCGGCAAAATGCGCACAACCGGCGTTTGTCGTGCGGCTTGTAATGCAGACGCAACCGTTGATGAGCGGGCCAGTTTCATCAGGTTAAGGCGCGTCGGGAACATCAAGGGAACCCTGTCATTCTCCCAGTCGGCCAAAATTTCACGTGGTTTGAACCATTTCGCTGCCACAGCCTCAACACCGTCGTGTTTTTCGGTGTGGTCGTCATCAGCGGCTAGAAAGAAATAAGTATCGAAACGACGTGGCATGGTCTCGGGTGTTACCCAATGGGCAAACGGCACCATTTCGTCCAGTTTCAATTTCACGGCAGCACGCGCAAGCAACTTGTCAAAAGGCAAAGCCGTCCCAGCAATATCAGTGAAGTTGGTATCACCGAGCAGGATATTTGTTTCTTCATACAATTTTCTTGCTGCAGCAATCCTGCAGGAGGCGTCCGCAAATGTTCGGCGGTTGTGTTTTAGATACTTGTGCCAACGCCAACGTTGGCTGTCTTCCACATCCACTTTGCCGCCGGGGAAAACCAAGGCCCCCGGGGCAAAGCGCATGGTTTTGGCGCGTTCAATCATCAAGACTTCAAGACCGCCCGATCGATCTCGCACCAACAGAATTGACGCAGCAGGCTGTGCAGGCACGGCCTTTTTTACCGTATCACTCATGTCTATATTTCCTCGACCGACGAAATGCCAATTTCAGCGGCTATCGCCTGACGCAGCTCCGGCGACACTTTGTATCCGCCAGGCAATCGAAATTCAGCAAAGCGTTCGTCTTCTGCCACAGCAAATTTGACTGTTATTTTTCCTTTGCCACCCGATTTTCTATCGAGAACGGCTTTGACAGAAGCAAATGCCTTGGGGTTTTCAATCTCTATAAAAAGCCCTTTGGAGGATTGGGCGGCAACAGCTTCCAGTGATTCGATACTACGGCAGGACAGTCCAATGCTGTCATCGTCGTCACGTTTTCTTATCTGAGCGGAAACAACAACCGGCGCGGCCTCTCCAACCAAGTGGCGCAGGTGCTCTATATCGTCGCCGAAATACATAAGCTCAAAAGCGTCGCTACGATCAGACAGTGTTAGTCGACCAAATTTGTTGCCACGCTTGCTCGTGCCCTCCCTATATCCGGCTATAGCCCCCGCCATTCTGACGGTTTGACCAATCAAGCCCGCATCGGTCATCACTTCTTTGGCTGAGATAATACGTTCTCGCTCCAATAGTGTTGCGTAACTGTCTAGTGGATGGGCGGACAGGTAAAAGCCAAGTGCCTTTTTTTCATGCTCTAGTTGCTCTGTGGCTGTCCAGCTTTTCACCAGCGGCAATGTAGGACGATCAACAGCCGTGGCGGCGTCACCGCCGAACAGGTTTGTCTGGCTGCTTTCACGCTCTTGTGTTTGCATCTGTGCGGTGCGCTGAATTATCTCAGCCGCTGCAAAAGCCTGCGCTCGGTCATCAAGCAAGGTATCAAAAGCACCAGATGCCGCCAGGCGTTCAATTTGACGCTTATTGACCAGTCGAGGGTCTATCCTGTCAGCGAAATCAAAAACATCCTTGAAGGGTCCATTGCTGACTCGTTCTTCGACGAGGGCCTCCATTGCTTTTTCGCCTACGCCTTTGATCGCCCCAAGTGCGTAGCGCACAGCAGAGTTCTGCCGCGGATCATCACCCTGATCACTATAGGGTTCGTCGACCTTTTCGACCATGAATGCCACATGGGACTTGTTAATGTCCGGTAGTAAAAGCGGTATTTCGGCGCGCTGAAGCTCTTGTTTAAAAGCTCCGAGTTTGTCGGTATTACCCAAGTCTAATGTCATGATCGCAGCCATAAACTCAACTGGGTAATTAGCCTTCATATAAGCAGTTTGGTACGCAACAAGAGCATAAGCCGCTGCGTGTGATTTGTTGAAACCATATGACGCGAACTTGGTAACCAAATCGAAGATGTAACTGGCTTTCTCGAAGTCTATGCCGTGATCAACCGCTCCATTGCAAAAGCGCCCACGCTGCTTGTCCATTTCCTCCTGGATTTTTTTGCCCATTGCACGGCGCAAAATGTCTGCCTCACCAAGGCTGTAGCCCGACATAACCTGCGCGATCTGCATCACCTGCTCCTGGTAGATGATGACGCCGTAGGTCTCTTCGAGGATTTCTTCGAGTATTGGATGCGGATATTGCACCGGTTCACGGCCATGTTTGCGGTCGATGTATGTCGGGATGTTATCCATTGGTCCTGGGCGGTACAGCGCCACAATCGCGATAATGTCTTCAAACTTGTCTGGCTTAAGGCCCTTCAAGACCGAGCGCATGCCAGTGCTTTCAAGCTGAAACACGCCTGCCGCATCCCCTCGCTGCAACATTTCATAGGATCGGGCATCATCAAGCGGTAGGTTGTCCAAATCAATATCAATACCGCGAGCCTTGACATAATCAACTGCTCTGTCGAGTACTGTCAGTGTTTTCAGGCCGAGAAAATCAAACTTTACAAGCCCCGCCTGCTCCACCCATTTCATATTAAACTGGGTAACGGGCATATCTGACTTTGGATCGCGGTACAGCGGCACCAATTCTTCCAACGGTCGATCGCCGATCACAACCCCTGCCGCATGCGTTGACGAATGGGCGTAAAAGCCTTCAAGCTTCAACGCTCGTTCCATCACGCTTCTGGTCAGTTCGTCAGAATCAATTTCCGCTCGCAGCCTCGGTTCGCTATTGATCGCTTCTTTAAGGCTCATGGCGCTGCCCGGATCATTCGGGATCATTTTTGACAGCCGGTCAGTTAATCCGTGTGGCTGCTGGAGCACCCTGCCGCAGGCCTTTACAACTGCACGTGCCTGCAGTTTACCGAAAGTGATAATCTGGGCGACACAGTCATAGCCGTATTTTTCCTGGACATATTTGATAACCAACTCGCGCTTGTCCTGGCAGAAATCAATATCGAAATCAGGCATGGATACCCGCTCAGGATTCAAAAATCGTTCGAAAAGCAGTGAAAACTGCAACGGATCCAGGTCGGTAATTTTTAAGGCCCATGCGACCACTGAGCCAGCACCGGAACCCCTGCCCGGCCCAACCGGAACCGAATGATCTTTTGCCCATTGGATGAAGTCGGCAACAATCAAAAAGTATCCCGGAAAACCCATTTGGTTAATAACCTTTAACTCGAAATCGAGACGGTCCCAATATTCAGCTTCCCACTCTTCTTCCCGGCCCGGTGTAATGTCTTCTCGTCCTGCTTTCGTATCTAGGCGAAGGCGCAGGCCTTCCTGCGAATGTTTTTTCAACAAGTCCGCCTCAGAAACATCCAGGCCACTGGTGAAATTAGGCAGAAGCGGATCAATTTCCTCTACCGCAAAATGGCAACGCTGGGCGATATTGACAGTGTTTTCAATGGCCTCAGGTAGGTCAGCAAACAACTGAACCATTTCTTCAGCCGATTTGAAACGATATTCCGGGTTGAGCCTGCGTCTGTCGGTAGCAGCCACATAAGTGCTCTCCGCCATACAAAGCAGTGCGTCGTGCGAGCTATACATGTCGGGCCCAACAAAAAATGGTTGGTTGGTGGCGACTATCGGCAGATCAAGTTGGTAAGCCATATCAAGAAAGGCTTCTTCGGTGCGCGCCTCAGTGTCTTCGCCGTGGCGGCCAATTTCCATGTACAAGCGGTCAACGAAGTAATGTGTGAGAAGCTTTATGCACTGTTCTGCTTCGTCCGTTTTGCCTTCGATGAGCAACCGCCCTACTGGTCCGCTTGCACCGCCGGTCAGGCAAATTACGTCATCGGTCAGATGCTCAAGCTCACCGATATCCAATTGCACACCGGTCTGCGGATCGCTTGTCAGATGGGCCTTTGAAACGATTTTCATCAGATTGCCGTAGCCCAAGCGAGACTGGGCAAGCAGAACCAATTTTGCGGGTTCCGGTGCTGACTTGGGCGTCTTGGAGGTTTCTTCTGTGCTGGTTGAGGGCAACTTTACTGAGAGCGTCACGCCGGGAATTGGCTGAACTCCTGCCTCACCGGCGTATTTTGAAAATTCCAACGCACCAAACATGTTGTCGCTGTCTGTTACAGCAACCGCTGGCATGGAATGCCCCATGCACTGCTTCACCAGATCCTTAACGTGGATTGCACCTTCAGACAAAGAATAGGCAGTGTGAACACGCAAATGAACAAATTCAGCGTGGGGCATAAATTAAAACTCCGAACAGATTACCGCCACGCGGCAAGCATCGCCCCTATTAAGGCCATTGAAACTGTTATGTTTCCCATGTGAATCATAAAGTGACGTAGACTTTTGCTTTCAAATGCATAGTTTGGAAAAACACCTCCGCCTATGATCAAAATGGCGACTGTTGCACCTACAACGGCACCGCCCAACCAATCTCCAACGGCTACGCCGGACCACATAATGATCATCGACATTCCGGTCGCCAACACTAAAGTAGCGATAAAGCTTTTGATCATAGCCGCTGTCGGCGCCCCACTGGCCTTTATCTCTTCTTCTGTCAGTCCTACCTCTTCGAGCCAGGCTTTGCCCGCGATAGGCCCATACCATAACCCACCAACAAAAAGCGTAATTACCCCTGACGCAAGAACTGCGAGCCAGTTAATTTCATAGAACACTTCCATCATGATATCCTCCCTTTCCCATTAATTGGTAGAGAGTAGTACGGGACCGGAACTTGCTCAAGTGTTGCTGGTGGCTTTTGGGTGTAAAAGGCCTTCACGTAGGGTGAATTGCCGATCCATTTTATTGGCCAGGTTCATGTCGTGAGTCGCAATAACGGCGGCAACACCCCGGTTTCGAACGGTTTCGAGGAACAAGTCGAACACTCGCACCGCAGTGGCTTCATCCAGATTTCCGGTTGGCTCGTCAGCGAGAATTAGTTTTGGCTCTCCAGCAAGTGCACGGGCTATGGCGACGCGCTGTTGCTCGCCACCGGACAATTTAGCTGGAATATGGTCTTCGCGGTCACTCAGGTTGAGTTCGAGAAGAAGTTGATGGGCCCTGTCGGTAGCATCCTTTTCGTTTGCACCACCGATGCGAGCCGCCAAAGCAACGTTTTCTAGTGCAGTAAATTCGGGCAAGAGATGATGAAACTGATAGATAAAGCCTAGTTTGTCACGCCGGATTGCCGTACGGGCGTCGTCTTTGGTGGTAGCTGTATCAACACCATCAATCGCGATTGTACCCGCGCTGGCTTTGTCCAACAGTCCGGCTACTTGCAGTAATGTCGATTTACCTGACCCGGAAGCGCCAACCAACCCCACCAGTTCTCCGGCCTTGATCGACAGGCTGACGCCCCGAAGTACGTCAATGGTTTTGTGGCCTTGATGGAACGAGCGTGTCAGATCATTTATCTCGAGGATATGTATCACTGGCGCGCCCTACTCATATCTCAGGACTTCCACAGGGTCGAGTTTGGCGGCTCGGCTAGCGGGCAACATAGTGGCTATGAAAGTTAAAATGATTGCGAGAACAATGGTTAACGAGGTTTCGGTCCAGTCGATTATCGCTTCCATTTCGCTCAGGAAACGCACCGACGGATCCCATACGTTGATACCAAGAATTGTCTCAATCGCTACTTTTAGTTCGTCGAGGTAATAGATGGAAACCATTGACAGCAATACACCGAGAAGGATGCCTATGGAGCCGATTACCAGCCCCACTGTTACAAATATGCGTCTTACTGACCCGCTGGTTGCCCCCATAGTGCGCAATATGGCGATATCCGCGCGCTTGTCTTTGACCAGCATGAACAGACTTGATCCGATGTTGAAAACTGCAACCAAAACAATCAGTGACAAGACAATAAACATCATCACGCGCTCAGATTGCAGGATGCCAAACAGCGCTGAATTGAAACTTCGCCAACTGCGCACAAATGCTTTGCCTGCAACGATTTCCTGCATTTGTGGGCCGACACTGTCGATCATATCCGGATCTTCAAGGAAAAATTCAATATTGGTGACCGTATCACCCATCCTGAAGAACCGCTGTGCCTCGGAAAGCGGCATTCCAACAAAACTTTCATCGAACTGAAATACGCCGATCTCTACAACAGCTGTCACAGGATAGGACAAGTACCTCAGGGTTGATCCAAAAGGCGTAGATACCGCACGTGGACTAACAATAGTGACGGAATCACCAGCGGTAACGCCTAAGTTCCGCGCTAATTCCACTCCAAGAATAATGCCGTTGAGCTCAGGTGTTGATTCAACTTTACCCGATACAACATTGTTTATATTTAGTTTTTCTGAATTAAAATGGGCGTCTGGTAGACCACGAACCAACGCGCCCCAAGCGCGGCCCCGATTGGTAAGCATCACTTGCGATTCAGTAAACGGCAGGGCCGATATAACGCCTGAAACCTGGGAAAGTTTATCCGTTAACGCTTGATAATCCGGGATTTGCCCAGCATAGCCTTGAACAAGAACATGGCCGTGGTACCCGAGGATTTTGTCAAGAAGATTGACTCGGTAGCCGTTCATAATCGACATGACAAATATCAGCGCCCACACACCTATCGCGATAGCGATTGCCGATAGGATGGCATTGAGCGAAATAAACCCATCTTTTGGAGGGCGCAGAAGGTATTTTTTAGCGACTGCTGCTTCAAATCCGCGAGCGAACACGTTGAATAATTCCTATTCTACTGCCGGTACATTGTTGTTCTTATCATTCATTGGTTGGTGAGTTTAGCGACTATTTCCCCAATCGCAACTTCTTCGCGTTCACCTGTTGCCCGGTTTTTCAGCTCAACAATACCATTTTTGAACCCGCGGTTGCCCAGCGCTACCTGCCACGGTAAACCGATTAGATCCATATTGGTGAACTTTGCTCCAGCACCGGTTGCGCGGTCATCATACAGAACCTCGACTCCGGCCGTCGACAACTCAGTATAAATTTTGTCGCATGCGGCGGTACATGCTTCGTCTTTAGTCGCCAAATTCATCAGGCCTACTTTGTAGGGCGCGACAGCTTCAGGCCAAATAATCCCGTTTTCATCATGACAAGCTTCAATAATCGCACCAACTAAACGCGAGACACCAACCCCATATGAACCCATTTGTACAGCAACTGGTTTGCCGTCGGGTCCCTGCACCTCGGCTTTCAACGGTTTGGAGTATTTGTCGCCGAAGAAGAAGATATGTCCCACTTCGATGCCGCGGCCTTGCACCAATGCCTTGTCTTTGGCTCCAGCGGAATCAGTGTCGTGCATTTCGTCGGTTGCGGCATACAGGCTTGTCCATTGGTCAACAACAGGTTGTAGGTCCGTGCCGTCGCGAGGATCTGCCGCCATGGGGTCAAAGTCATTGAAGCCTTCGTCAAAAAACACTTCGCTCTCGCCGGTTTCTGCGAGAACAATGAACTCGTGGCTCAGGTCACCGCCAATGGGGCCAGTGTCAGCGCGCATAGGAATAGCCCGTACGCCCAGTCGCGCAAAGGTCCTGAGATAGGCTACAAACATAGCGTTGTAGGACTTCACGCCGTCTTCAGCAGTCATATCGAAGCTGTAAGCATCTTTCATCAGAAACTCGCGGCCGCGCATCACACCGAAACGTGGGCGGATTTCGTCGCGAAACTTCCACTGAATGTGATAGAGGTTTTTTGGCAAGTCCTTGTAAGACTTGATTTCGCGTCGGAAGATATCTGTGATCAGTTCCTCATTGGTAGGGCCGTATAGCATTTGCCTGCCATGGCGGTCTTTAATACGCAGCATCTCCTTGCCATAATCATCATATCGCCCACTTTCAGTCCATAAGTCAGCAGACTGAATTGTCGGCATCAGCATTTCAAGCGCACCGGCGTGGTCTTGTTCTTCCCGTACAATAGCTTCTACCTTTTTGAGCACACGATGCCCTAATGGCAGCCAACTATAGATACCAGCGGCACCCTGACGAACCATGCCCGCACGCAGCATCAGCCTGTGGGACGCAATTTGCGCTTCGGAAGGAGTTTCCTTCAATGTGGGCAAAAAATAACGACTTAATCGCATAACAAACCTTACATGTTGCCGGGCGGCCCTGCCGCTCCTTGATTTTCATTGTTTTGGCGACAACTGGCGCTAAAGGCAATCTCTAATTCAATAACGTCTCTATTTTGTCATTGCACAGGCTGTAGCCGTCAAATATATCATTTGGTTTAGTCAAATGTTGCATATGCGCCACATCCACTCAAAAGTTAGTAGCTACATGCGGGTGCTGTGGTGCAATTCGGGATGACAATATGCTGGCTTTTTTTTACCTTCCCCAACACAGAACGGCAACGCACCGACGTGGCCCACGCTCAGGGAGGGCGTGTTCTTCAAATTGGTAGGCGGCGGAAAACGCAAAAATATGCCACCGTTTGTAGATTTAATAAAAGCAGGGTTTTGGCCCTGCTTTTTTTATGTCTCAATTGAAACCTCTACGCTACTCGCGGAAACTGATCAAATCAGAGGATGCGAGAAAATAATAGGCGACGGTAAGCACAAGCGCGATCACGCTGGTGTATATAGCTTTTTTCTTAAGGTTGGGGTTGGACGGTGCCCCGGCGTCTGCCCCCTCTACCGACACTTCGTCCATTTCTTGGTCATGTCGCACACCCACAGGTAGCGCTGCAAAAAACACCAACCACCAAATGACGACATAAACCAGTATTAACGTTACAAATCCCATTTGGTCTTACACCTGTTCTATTTCGACAAGGGTACCGCAAAAGTCTTTGGGGTGTAAAAACAATACCGGTTTGCCGTGTGCGCCGGTTTTGGGCTCCGAGCTGCCCAAAACACGTGCGCCTTCAGCCAATAACTTGTCTCTGGCAGCATAAATATCTTCAACTTCATAACAAATGTGGTGCATGCCGCCGTCTTTGTTACGTTCAAGGAACTTTGCAATCGGAGAATCATCGCCCAGCGGATGCAACAGCTCGATCTTGGTATTGGGCAGGTTCACAAACACCGTTGTTACGCCGTGGTCAGGTAAGTCGTTTGGTCGCGAAACATTTGCGCCCAGCGTATTTTCATACACTGCACTTGCAGCGGCAAGGTCAGGTACAACAATAGCAACGTGGTTTAATTTTCCAATCATGGCGGATTCCTAATTAGGCGATTAATAAACAGGCTCTTCCAAGCGGCTGATAAGAACGGCGACACCGGGGTTTTTGCCCAACTGCGCTCGGCAAAGACGCCTCAGGGAAACTCTCACACCCTCCTCCACATTACCGTCGTTCAAGCGTTGTTTAGGTTTCATGCGGTCGATGGCAAGTTCGCAGGCGTCCATTAATTGGTCATAGAATATTCCAGGTTCACGCGCCGGTAAACCAAGAACAGCCAGTTGCGGATCCGCTGCCAACGTCCCGTCTTCTTCAAGCACAATACTGGCTGTCACAAAGCCTTGCTGACTGGCGCGCCGCCGGTCACCGATTGACGGGCTGTCTGCCGGAATAACCTGATCACCATCAAGAATCATACGTCCGACCGGTGCGTCATCTACCTTATGCGCACCTGACTGGTTAATTTCTATTATGTCGCCGTTTGCTGGCACTAATGCATGGTTGATACCACAACCCCGGGCGAGTGCAGCGTGGGCAAGCAAATGCCTCGCTTCACCGTGAACCGGTATCGCGATTTGGGGCCGAACCCAATCATACATGTCCTTGAGATCGGCTTGGCCCGGATGGCCAGACACGTGAACAAAGGCGTCTTTTTCAGTGATGACATTTATTTTGTTCGAGGCCAATACATTAAACAACTGTCCCAAAACCAGTTCGTTACCAGGGATTATTTTGGAGGAGAATATCACCGTGTCGTCAGCTGCGAGTGTTAGGTGCTTATGTTCATTACGTGCAATCCGTGCAAGAGCAGCGCGGTTTTCGCCCTGACAACCCGTGCATAGAATAAGGATTTTATCGCGCGGGATGTGGCTGGCATCTTCTTCGTCCAGAACATCCGGAAAGTTTTTCAGATAGCCGGTAGCCTTTGCTGCCTTTGTAATACGCTGCATCGATCGGCCCAGCAACACAACATGTCTTCCGGTTGCGCGCGCCACTTCGCCTGCCGTGTCCAGTCGTGCCACGTTTGAGGCAAATGTTGTAAGTACTATTCGACCGGTGCGGCCTTCGCACACTTTTATCAAACTGTCCCGAACCGCCAATTCGGAACCGGCATTTTCCGGGTTAAACACGTTGGTCGAATCGCCGACCATCGCCAGCACGCCTTCATCACCGAGAGCTTTCAGCTTGTCTGACGGGCATATGGGTCCAATAAGTGGATTCGGGTCAAGTTTCCAGTCACCGGTATGAAACACTGTGCCTTGCGATGTCTTGATGACAAGGCCATGGCCTTCTGCGGTTGAGTGGGCCAACGCCAAATAGGTAATGGTGAAGGGACCCAGGCCAAACGCGCCGTCATGTTCGACGATATGTAATGCCACCTCATCCAACAGGCCTGCTTCAGCTAGTTTGTCGGTGATCAATTCAGCTGTGAAAGGCGTTGCGTATATGGGGCATTCAAATCGCCGCCATATATGCGGGATGGCCCCAATGTGGTCTTCGTGACCATGGGTGACCACAAGTCCAAGTAGCTGGTCTTTTTCACGTTCTATGAATGTCGGATCGGGAAAAACCAAATCAACGCCGGGAAAATGATCTCCAGCGAAGGACATTTCGCAATCTACCATAAGCCATTTGCCCTTGTGGGCATATAGATTGAGGTTCATCCCAATTTCGCCGGAACCGCCCAATGGTAAGAATAACAGGCGGTCATCATTTTTACTCATGTAGGGCAATTTAAGTGTTCCGTTCGTGGATTAGGCGCAGGCCCTCTAAAGTCAACTCACCGGCTACCTGATCGATAGCGTCGG
>JAALKD010000110.1 GCA_011088215.1 Sphingomonadales bacterium
AAACTATCGCCGCCCCGCAACCCGAGCAATTAACCCCCAATTTAACCAGGGAGGAAGAGCTTTCTCATTCAGGCCAATATATGGGTCTGCTCAACTTCCACCTGTCAGGCAACACAACCACCATCACCAGTCCACTCGACTCCACACATCGCCCCTAAACCGTTATGCGCTGGCAGAAAACTCATAGTTTTTCAGCGGCAACTTACGTACCCGCATACCAGTCAATGTATAAAGCGCATTGGTCATGGCTGGTGCAATCGGCGGCAGGCCGGGTTCTCCGAGGCCACCAAGCGGCGCACCAGATTCGATGATGTGAACGTCAATCTCAGGCACTTCGGCGAGCCGTACCATTTCATAGTCCGGGAAGTTGCCTTCAACCACCTGGCCATTTTCAACCGTGATTTCGCCGTAGCAAGCAGCGGTCATGCCGTAAATGATGGCGCTTTCGATTTGTGCTTCAATGGTATCAGGATTAATCGCCTCACCGCAATCAACTGCGCTGGCAACCCGGTGCACATGAACCATGCCGTCACCGCCGACCGACAACTCGGCCACGTGCGCAACGATTGAGCCGAAGCTTTCATGCACCGCAAGTCCCATAGCACGTCCATCTCGCACGCCAGCGTACCACCCGGCTGCATCTGCCGCAGTTTTCAACACATGTGCGACACGTGGCTTATCCGCCAATAGTGATAACCGATATTCCAGCGGGTCTGCGTCCGCTGCGTGCGCCAACTCATCAACAAAACTCTCAGTAAAAAAAGCATGCTGCGAATGATCGACACTACGCCACGGGCCCAGTTTCAAATGACTTTGGCTAACCACATAACCGATAGACTGGTTTTCAATCGCATAAGGAATTAATGGGGCCTCAACGGGCTCACGCTTATCAGAGTAGCGATTGCGCCATGCGATCGGCTTGCCGCCGTCATCAAGTACAGCCCTGAATTGGCTGACCATCGCCGGGCGGTACTCATCGAACCGCATGTCTTCCTCGCGTGACCAGATAGTTTTCACCGGCGCCCCGACCATTTTGGAAATTTCCACCGCCGGGCGGATATAATCATTTTCCGAATGGATACGTCGGCCAAAACCGCCTCCGAGCATGAAATTATGGACGGTTACTTTGTCAGGGTCACACCCTGAAGCGGTAGCCGCCGCCGCACGAGCCATCAGTGCCGCTTGGGTGCCGGTCCAGATATCGCACTGCCCGTCGCGTACCCATGCGGTGCAATTCATCGGCTCCATACAAGCGTGAGCCAGATAAGGAACTGCATAGTCTGCCTCAACAACAGTGGCGCCGGTTGCGGCGTCAACGTCACCTTCTTCGATATCAAACTCAAGGTCCATTGTAGTCAGATCAGAAGCAAACTTCTGGAAAATACGATCGGTATCAAGTCCTTCGTTGCCCAAGCCGTCAAATTCAATGTCAACAACATCAAGTGCGGTTTTGGCGCGCCAATATTTGTCGGCAACAACTGCAACCGCGTAGCCCAGATTGCAAACTTTTACAACGCCGGGCATCGCCAACGCATCGGCATCGTCGACCGAAGTTACCTGACCACCATGCACTGGTACTCGGGCAATAGCAGCATAGAGCATGCCGTCAACTTCAGCATCGATGCCATACCGCGCACTACCATCAACCTTGGACGGAATGTCAAAGCGCTGGATGCGGGTACCAACAATGGTGTGATCACCCTTTCCTTTCAACTTTGGCGTCGGGTTGGGATCAAACTCGCTAGCCGCTTGCGCCAATGAGCCATAGCTTGCCGAACGGCCACTGGCCTTATGATGGACAAAGCTTTTTTCTGTGGTGAGATCACTTCGTGAAACAGACCACTGATCAGCCGCCGCTTCCATAAGCATCTCGCGCGCTGCGGCACCCGCGACCCGCATGCCGTATTGGCCGGTGAAACGTACCGACGTGGAACCGCCGGTAATTTGCAGGTCCATGGCCTTGGCGATGGAGTAGAAGCTTTTGTTGATCAGTGGCGCCAGAATGTCCGGCATGCTGTCGCCGAGGATAAAGCCTTCACCAAGAGGCTCGTTAGCAAATTCTGGCAGACCGGGTGCCTGTTCCATGGATACCAAATTCCAGTCTGCGTCCAGTTCGTCGGCAGCCATCATGGGCAGCGCAGTGTGGGTGCCCTGCCCCATTTCAGCGTGCGGTACGATGACCGATATTTTGTTGTCCGGCGTTATGCGTATCCAGCCCGAAAGGATACGGCCATTACCTTTGTCACGCCGGGCGATATCTGCATTCTGGTTTGGCAACGCCATGTAACCCAGAACCAAACCACCACCGACAACTGCGCCCGTGCCGAGCAAGAATTTGCGCCGGGTGAGTTTCTTTTTAGGTGCTTGATTGTTTTCCTGATTATTTTCTTTGGTCATCAGGCTGCTCCTTCACTGGAGACAACCGCTTTTATCGCTTTACGGATACGCGGGTAACTACCACAGCGACACACATTGGTGATAGCGGACTCGATATCCTCGTCAGTAGGGGTAGGGATTTCGTCAAGCAAAGCGCTAACCGCCATAATCATACCCGATTGGCAATATCCGCACTGAGGCACTTGTGCCTCAATCCAGGCCTGTTGCACGCTCGTTAGCACACCATCCGAAGCAAGACCTTCAATAGTCGTAATCTGAGTGTCTGTAGCGGCTTCAACCGGCAATACGCAGGTGCGTGTAGCACTGCCGTCCATATGCACGGTGCAGGCACCGCAAGCCGCGACACCACAGCCAAATTTGACACCCTTGAAGCCAAGTTCATCGCGCAGCACCCACAAAAGCGGTGTGTCCGGTTCGACATCAACCGTGCGTGTCTCGCCGTTGACATTCAGTGAAAATTCCATCCCAATAGTCTCCCGATATGGTGCCGCCCGTTTGACGCGTCAGAACAATATATAGGACGCACGGGTCGTCTGTCATTAAATTGTGATCAGCAGCCGACTTTATTGATGCCAACAATCATTGGAGAAAAGTCATGAGCTGGCAAGATACTCGCGAAGCTGACTGCGAAAACAAAACCTGCTCCGACATCGAGACTGTGAACCGATCCAGGGCAAAAAAACGATAATGCAAAATAGCACTGGCGGGATGGTGAATTCGACGATGTTCCGGGCGATGGCCAATTTATCCCGTTATCTGAATAAAATGCCCAAATAAAACGTCCAATACCCCAAAACCAATTCCCCTCGATCCTGCCAGGCAACCTCGCCGCTTTGGCAGCACCACTGTGCAAACGTTGCTCTTCTGCAACAGTTCGGCGTGAATCTGCTTTCCGTCAAAATGCCTAAGGGCCTGTTTTCCTGCCATTTTTATTAGAATGAGGATGCTAAAAATTCCTTAGTTGTACTAATAATATATCAATATATTGACTTTAGGCGCACTATTGGGTCTAAGTAACGTTGGATGCAATTGGGGAAGTTTTGTTTCAGGGGTGGTGAGACCACTTTCTCGGCCTGTCATCCGCCAATAATTTTATGAAACTAGCTGAAAGCGGGGAGAAACCATGCTTATCAAAAAACTAATGTCCACGACGGCGCTGCTAGCGATAGCCGCAACAACAACGGTCAGCTGGTCTGCCGGCGCACAGGACGCAGCTGCAGACGATGATCTTTCGCTGGAAGAAATTATTGTTACGGCCCGGAAACGGTCTGAAAACCTGCGCGACGTGCCTTTGGCAATCACCGCTTTCACCGCCGATGCTATTGAGCGGTCACGCATCCAAGACGTGCAAGACTTGGCTTTGTTAACACCTGGATTTTCCTTCCGGGAAGGTTTTGGTCGAGCAACTGGCGGCGCCAACAACCGCCCAGCAATTCGCGGTATGTCTAACATTCTGGGCTCACCAAACGCGTCCTTCTTTGTAGACGGTGTTTATGTTTCTGGCCCCATCACATCCTACGATCTGAACAATGTTGAGCGCGTAGAAGTGGTTCGCGGACCCCAGTCTGCCCTGTTTGGTCGCGGCACCATTGCCGGTTCGGTAAATTTCATCACCGCGCGACCTGGAAACGAATTTAATGGCCGCATATCTGCTGAAGCAGGCGACCATGATCATTATGAAGTGCGCGGTCGCGTTTCAGGCCCGCTGGTTGAAGACAAAGTGGCTTACGAACTGAGCGCGTCTTTCTACACATTTGGCGGCGACTACATCAACAACGTCAACGGCCGCAAGGAACTGGGTGACGAAGAAACCAAAATGATCGGCGGTAAGTTAAACTTTACCCCAACCGAGAAACTTAGCGTGTATTTTGATTTTGCCTATTCAGAAGACAGCGACCTTGGTTTTGCTTACGGTCTTTGGAACGGAGGCGACGACGACGAGAGTATTCAAGGCGCTAACCAGGTAAACTGCTTTGAACCATCACTCGCACCTGGTTTTTTTGGCCTGACTTTTGGCGCCAATCGTAGCCGTGGTTATTATTGCGGTGAAATTGGTTCTTTCGACAGCTATTATTATGACCTAAGCGGCACTAACGGCGAAACCGCCCGGGGTGTGGAGCGCGACAGTTTCCGTGCTACCGCTGTAATCGATTATGACATCAACGACTTCACGTTGACATCTTTGACAGGTTACACTGACTTTAACTTTCAGAACGCATTTGGCGCCGTTAACCCCGGTGGTTTCGCATCGTTCAGTCGGGGTGGACGCAAGTATTTTTCTGAGGAATTGAGGCTCGCCAGTCCAGCAGAGGACCGTCTTCGTTGGCTTGTCGGTGCATATTATTTCAAAGACTCGGCACAGGACAACTTCAGTACATCTTGGGACCCACTTGTAAGCCCGTCACCGGTTAATTCTGATGTGGTGCTGCAAGCAAACGACAGTTTTGTTAGGAATGTGGCTGTATTCGGTAGCTTCGATTACGACGTCATGGAAAATTTGGTTCTGTCTGCTGAGCTTCGCTGGCAGGAAGAAACCATTCACCTAGCAGGTGCGGATATCGATGATCCGCTTACGCCTGCACTATTGGACGCACCTGATGACCTGAAATTCAATGCCACATTGCCGCGGTTTGCCCTGCGCTAAGACGTGACAGACGAGATGAATTTTTATGCATCTGCTGCGCGCGGTAACAAACCAGGTGGTTACAACAGCGAATTCTACGACGCTGCATTCTCGGTGGAGGACCGCGCAGGTTTTGTTAACGAGGGCAAAGGCGTGTATGAGGAATCCAAAGTGTGGTCCTACGAATTCGGAACCAAAGGTGCCTTGTTTGATGGTCGTGTTCGTTATGACGCATCGGTCTATTATATCGACTGGGAAGGTCAAACTCTGACCACTTCCGAGGCCTTAGGCCGAGAAGGATCAACTGCGCAATCAACAGTTGCTCCCATCGTAAACGCCGGCACGTCGGAAGTTAAAGGCTTTGAGATCGAAATGAGTGCTCGGGTGACCCAGGGTGTGGATCTTCGGGTAACGTATGCATATTCAGACGCCACCTTCGAAGATTATATCGACGAAAACTTCCGGGACCTGCAGGATACCAATGGCTTCTTCACAGGACCAGCCGAGCCCAACAAAGCACCTGATGCCGACGGCGACGGTGTGGTAGACGGCGCACCAGGCGTGCTAATAATCGGGACCCGCGCAGATGGTCGTGTCGATATTGAAGATACTGTGGACCCGTCGGGTCAGGTTGCAGGCAACCAGTTACCGCAAACGCCGAAACATATGGTCACCATCTCCCCTAGTTTCACTAAAGAGATCAACGACCGCATGTCTGCCTTCATGAGTATTGATTATGCCTATGAGAGCGAGCGATTTGTTCAGGCTGCCAACCTTGCGTTCGTAGGCAGCACGCACAAGATTAATGCGCGCATTGGTTTCACATGGGATGATCTCCGGGTTACCTTCTACGCAAAGAACCTGACCAAGGAAGACACGCCGGAAGTTGTTACCCGCCTTGCGGACTTCCGACAGTTCTTCTTCATCCCTAGCCAAGTGCGCACAAGTGGCTTTGGCCGCGGTACCTTCGCCCGGGATTTCTCGGTGACTGCACCGCGCCAACGCGAGTTTGGTGTTGCACTCAGCTATGACTTCTAATCAATTGATTGCTAAGTAGATAGTGATGGGTGGGGTTTTCCCCACCCATTTTCAATTGTAAGCCAAATGCTTTACCTGGGGGGTCAAAATGGCCATCAAAAAACCGTGGATCAAACTTCGTCCGTATCAGTTTTTTCTCAAAATTCACCGCTGGGCGGGCCTTGCCGCTGTCATATGGCTAACGCTGCTTAGCGTAACAGGCATTATTCTCGATCACCCAGAGTGGCGCTGGTCCGCCCAAACATCCACACCGTCCGAGTGGTCATCAACCAGAGTCGCGCGAATTTACCCGGCTACCATTATGCGCTATATCGCGGTCAGTGCTGACGAATCTCGCTTCATCGGCGCTTCAGAACGTGGTTTCTGGTATAGCGACGACAAAGGGACAAACTGGAATGACATTCAATTTGAAGGTATTTCCGGCACGCCGCAGGTTAAGCGTTTAATAGGCGGGGATACCGGCGATCTAAATGACGTAATCATCGCGACAGACGATGGCATCTGGCAAGTTCAGGATGGTGGCCTACGTGCATCCCGCATCGGGCTGGACGACACATTCGTTTCCTCGGTTTCTGAAGGTGCACAGCCCGGCACCTTACTTGCTGTCATCAGTGAAACCGATCTGGTGACGTTGGATATTGCAACCGGGGAAAGTTCACCGATTGAAATCCAGCCCAACGTCACTGGCATGTCTGAAAAACTGCCATTATACCGTTTTATAATGGACCTGCATTTTGGCCACGGCACTCTGCCAGGTTCAGGCTCTCTCTGGCTGAATGACATTGGCGGTATCGCCATGATTATTCTGGGGATCACCGGTATTTTAAGCTGGTGGCTACCTAAACGCTGGAAAAAGAATAAAACCCCCGGCAGAACGCGCCAGAAAATATACAAATGGTTTTTCAGAGGACACGCGCCGGTTATCGGTTTTGTAGCATTCATCCCAATATTGCTGATCACAACAACCGCCATTCCCATGAACCATATTCTCGATTTCATCCCTTGGTCGCGGGGCATGGAGGTGGAACGGGCTTCTTTGCCGCCTGCCTATCAGGCAAAATCTTTCGGACATACCATTCGCGGTGCTGTTGCATTTCCAGGTGACCCAGACCGGCTTCAAATGACCACACGTTTCGGCATATTGGAAAGTACTGACCGCGGCCAAAGCTGGAGGGTCGAAACATCTCTTCCGCTGCCTCCGTCGATGAATATGACTGGCGGCGGCCTGTTTCGGGTCGGCGACCGTGTGTTTGCCGCCTTCAGCGGCGGACGGAATTTCTGGCGCCGTGACGGCGATACCGAGTGGCATAAAATAGACGGACCGCAGCGCGCGATTACCAGTGCCGCTCGGGCAGGAGATGACGTTTGGTTTGTTAAAAACAGTAAAGCTATTTTCCGAGGCAATTTCGCCGAAGGCGCTGCTCCTATGGTGGAATCAGGTGTTACATTTCGCAATGCGGCGCCCGGCACACCCTTATACTTGTTCGCAGCAGACGTTCACGCCGGTGTCATATTCCAAGATGACTTTGGTTACTTCAATGACATCATTACCATTTTGGCCATTCTGTTAGCATTGTCCGGACCGATTATCTGGCTCAGGAAAAATGGCTTTAGTACCAAGGTTAGCTGGCCAACTAAGATGGCAACCAAACACTAAAAACCCGCCAATCCAAGACTGACGGGTTTTGTTTTCATCGTAACCGCTTCGCGAGTTAACGCGGGCCTTGCTTTGGCACTTCGCCTTTCGATCTTTTATCATCCAGCCAGCGCTTAAACACCGTCCACGTGGTATCATTGGGACGCGCGTCATCAACTGGCGGCGGTGTCTGATACTTTGGCCAGTTGGTTTCTATCTCAACCCTAAGCACATCTGGCAGGTCTTCCCATTTATCCAAACGCATACCGGAAGTATAGTGGACCATTAGGCCAGACCGACCACGCATTTTCATCCACGGCAACCAACCGGAAATTCGCCCCCAACTAATCACAGCATCCTGAATAGCTGTTTTGCTACCATCAAGCGCATCAGACAATGGGTATGCGGACGTTAGGAACTCGCTAGCGTGGTACTTACCGCCTTCATAGTCCTGATAATCACCAGTAAGCGGGTTATTATAAAACAAACGCGCCGCACCACCGCCGTTGAGAACCGTGCCATTAATCACTAGCTGCGGGTCATAAGTGGCAGTCGGTTCGCCTTTTTCATTGCGAGCGTATCGCGGACCGCGGCTGTTAACCGGGTCATTGTTCACATGAAGAACTTCAACCTCTTCGCCGGTGAAAGGGTTATCCCAGGTGCGCAAGATTTCATTGGTTTTCGGGTCTAGATAAATCATCATCTCGCGGCTAACGCTGCGGAAACCCAAGCCTCTCACATCATCTTCCATTTTACCGCATTGGCGAGCGTTCATGCCTTGCACATTGAAGATATGTTTATCTTTTTCACCCGGAATTCGGCTGTAGACTTCGCCCTGCCACCAATAAAGCGCCACTTCCCCCGGCACATTCGAGCAGAATATCTTGTTACCTGCCATCAATGCCTGATCGGGGTCCGACACATCCAACTGTTGAGCGGGCGCCGCAACTGGCAAAGGGCCACCAACAAGATCGGAAGGAGGTCGTGTAGGCGAAG
>JAALKD010000111.1 GCA_011088215.1 Sphingomonadales bacterium
CGGTATCCGCTGCGAAAAATCCACCGCTTACATGCGCGAGCAGGGCTACGACGAAGTTTACCACTTGGAAGGTGGCATCCTGAAGTATCTGGAAGAAATACCTTCGGGCGAAAGCCTGTGGGAAGGCGAATGTTTTGTGTTTGATGATAGGGTTTCCGTTGGTCACGGCCTGAAGCCCGGCCCGTATGACATGTGCCATGCCTGCCGCCGCCCCATCAGTAGGCAAGAAAAAACCTCCGAACACTATGTTCACGGCATCAGCTGCCCGCATTGTTACAGTGAGACCAGCGCCGAGCAAAAAGCCCGCTTCACTGAGCGGCAAAAGCAAATTGCACTGGCGCGTGAGCGCGGCGAACTGCATATTGGGGTAACAGCACCGCCACGCCAAGCTTCAGGCGACCCCACTTTGGACGGCGAATAAGGAACTTCAGGAACTTTATGAGCGAACAACTCCCCATCCTATACAGCTTCCGCCGCTGCCCCTACGCCATGAGGGCGCTGATAGCCGGGTTGAGCGTGCAACTGCGCGAGGTGGTGCTCAGGGAAAAGCCCGCCCAGATGGTAGAGGCCTCAGCAAAAGGCACGGTGCCGGTGTTGGTGCTGCCGGATGGCCGCGTAATAGATGAAAGCATCGACGTAATGCGGTTTGCGCTGGCCATGTCGGACCCCGAAGGGTGGCTGTCACCCGACAAAGACGAAATGAGGGCGCTGATCGCAGACAATGACGGCCCGTTCAAACATCATCTGGACCGCTATAAATACGCCAGCCGTTATGAAGATACTGACCCAGAAGAGCACCGCGTGGAAGCCGAGAAATATTTGTCGGCCTTGGACATCCGATTGATGGCTAACAAGCATCTGATGGGTGAAACCCGCAGCCTGGCCGACATCGCCATCTTTCCATTTGTACGACAGTTCGTGAACGCCGCCAAAGATGACATGCAAATGTCCCGTTTCTCCGGTCTTGATCGCTGGCTGAAGGGCCATGTGGCCTCGCCGCTGTTTGCCTCGGTTATGGGTAAATACCCTCAGTGGCAATCGGGCGAGCCCGGCACTAGCTTTCCCGAATAAACCGGGAAGCCAGCTCAACTGCAAACGAAGTTTTTGCACCGCGCCTTATTTAAGGGCGCGGGCTGATGGCTTTTATTGTTGGGAAGGTGTGTGTCGTGACTCGGGTCGTGGTTAAATGCGTGTCGTGCCCGGCTTTTCTGCAAGGCGGTTTGCCAGATCGTTGCAAGCCTTGCGTCCTTCTCTGCTACGGGCTAATTCTTGTGCCAGATAGCTGCATGCGCCGACCCGTTCAGCGTGTGCGATAACCAGAGTTTCCCCAAGTGTATTAAGGATGCGATCGATGACGAACAGAGTAGCTAAAGTTAAATGGGTGGGCGGCATGACCTTCCTCGGTGAAAGCCCCTCGGGCAACAGCGTGGTGATGGACGCCGGTATTGAAAGCGGCGGCAACGACATGGGCGTGCGCCCCATGGAAATGCTTCTCTTGGGCATGGGTGGCTGCGCCAGTATTGATGTGATCATGATCTTGAAAAAAGCCCGGCAGGGTGTGGTTGACTGCTGGGTTGAACTGGACGGTGAGCGTGTCGATGACCACCCGCGTTATTTTAACAAAATCCACGCCAAATTCTTCGTGAAAGGCAACAACATCGACGCCAAACATGTTGAGCGCGCCATTCAGCTATCCATGGACAAATACTGTTCTGCCTCCGCACAAATGGCAGGCCTCGCGGAGATCACTACCGAGTTCGAGATTGTTGGGGGTTAGACATGCAAGGTTTTATGGCGTTGTTAGTAGCTTTATTGGTATTGTTTTCTACGCTGGAAACACATGCTGCTGCCGAGAAGTCTTGCCCCAGCCATATCAAACCTAACAATCCACGTGTAACAGGAACTAAGGGCGAAAGAGGGAATGATCCAGGTAAAGGGGTATCCCTGGACACGCCAATATATATGATGGCGGAAAAAGCAGATGGCAGCGGATTCTTCTATTTTGAGGTGCCACTTGGATACCGGCTAGGCTGGATATCAGAAGCGCCGGGATACAAGTTTGATCCAAATGAAATACTTCCCGGATGGTGGACCTTCTGGATGCCTGAAAAACGGTATCCAGAAATTGAACTCGGGTATTCTCTTTTGACTCGATCGCATGGCTGTGAACAGGGCCGTTTTCCGCCATCCGTAAACGAATATTTTGTTACCTTTGGTGTCCAATCTCTTATCCCCAAGCATCGACGTCATGGCACGCCCGAAGATGTTTGGAAAAAGAGCTTCGGCCATCTGGGGGGCACGGATGATCTCGTTCTAGATTCTGGAATATTAACCCGAAAACTGGGTAGAAACATATCATCAGATATCAAAAGTTTGAGCGCTCCTCCAGGAAGAGTTTTCTACAGGAACCCAATTGGCCATCCCTTTCAATTTATGTTCGCATGTTCGGATTCTTTGAAGAGATTGTGCGACGCACAATTTTATTTTCCGGAAAGAAACCTAAATCTTCAGATGCGATTTACACGAAATAGGCTGGATAACTGGCAGGAAATTCTGGATGCTTCTCTTGAATTGCTCAATGGTTGGGGAATCCGAGAGCAACAATTGCCACGGAACACGAGAAACCAAAGCAAGTAGGTTTTCTATGACCTAGCTTATTGGGGTAGATTAGGTGGGCTAGGGCCTTGGTGCACCGGTTTCGCGTCTGGTGTTTTTTCAAGAAATCTCCTCCGTCGCTGTCTCCAGCCAAGCCAGTGCCTCGCCCTCAGCCAGAGTGCTGATTTTGACGTAAACAGCGGCTCGGTCAGGCTTGTTCCGCCAGCCACTTATACATCACATAGGCGTCCACATAGCCCTCTCGCGGATGATGAAATGCGCCCGGCAGGGTGCCGACGATATCAAAGCCCAGCTTCTGCCATAACCGCACTGCACCCATGTTGGTAGAGACAACCAAATTAAACTGCATTGCCTTAAAACCAAGCTCGATGGCCATAGCTTGCGAATGCTCGCACATCTTGGAGGCAATGCCGCGTCCGCGCGCTTCGGGCGTAACCATATAGCCGCAGTTACACACGTGCCCGCCACCGCCGCTTTTATTCCTGTTAAGCTTATAGGTGCCGAGAATGACACCGTCTTTTTCAGCGACATAGGTTTTAAGTGGTGCCCTGAGCCAGATATCCCGCCCACTTGCCTCATTGATGTCGCGTGGGATGGCATATGTTTCGCCTGCGCGTACAACCGTCCGGAAAGTAGGCCAGATTTTTGGAAAGTCTTGATCCGTTGCTTCTCGAATAATCATGAATGTCCGTGTCTCACTTGATAATCTTTGCAGTTGCCATCTCCAGCCAGGTCAGCGCATCGCTCTCAACCATTGAACTGATTTTGGTGCACTGTCTACACGTGAAAGTCTATTCAACCTCAATGTAGAAAGTAGCCCACGACCAACCTGCATCACCTTCCTGTGCGAGCGCCGGATAGTCCTGGGTTGGAAACACAAGCCACAGCGGGCCGCGGCCACCAAGGCCCAGATAGGTGCTGTCCGCCTTCAGCGCGAGAATGAGCGGATAGTCGTTTACGGTTTTCATGGCCAACTCGGCGCCGTAACCATCAAGCGCGCTAAAGCGGACCGTGCTGGCGTCCGCTACGCCAGCAGCAGATAGCACGTCTGACAACAAAGGCCCTTCGAATGTGTGGGCTGCTGGCCAGTCGCTGGCCCGAACCGTTGCTTGGTGCTGGGGCAGGGCCTCGAGTGCAGCCTGATCGAACGTATAGGCTTTGTCGAACGCGATATCATAGAAGGCAAATAGTTTGTCCATGAATGCGTCATTGCTGCCCCTGTTACCTGCACCGATCTTGCCGGCCACCGTTAATAGCACCGGGCCGCCGGGTTGTTTGCTATTCGGCGTATCGCCCTGCGTGTTGCCAAAAACAAGATATCCGGCAATTAGCACTATGGCTGTGACGAATGCTCCGGTGAAAAAATGCTTGGTCATCCCGTTGGGTCCTTTCCTCGGGTATTCCTGAGGAAAAATTAGAGTGTCGCCGTTGCTGCCTCAAGCCAAGCCAGTGCCTCGCCTTCAACCAGCGGGCTGATTTTGGCAAACACATCTGCATGGTATGCGTTTAGCCATTCTAGTTCGGCCTCGCTCATCAGGTCCACATCCACCAAGCTGCGCTCGATTGGTGCATGGGTTAGGGTCTCGAACCCCATCATATGGCGGCCCGGTTCTCCGGCCTCTGCGCCCTCAAGCGCTTTGACCAGCACCAGATTTTCAATGCGAATGCCGTATTCCCCGGCTTTGTAGTAGCCCGGCTCGTTGGATAGAATCATGCCCGGCTCCAGCGGCACATCCGAGCTGCCTTTGGCGATACGCTGTGGCCCTTCATGCACGGCCAAATAGGCCCCAACGCCGTGGCCGGTGCCGTGGTCATAGTCCAGCCCCGCATCCCACAGGGGGCGGCGGGCAAGGCTGTCCAGCGCTGCGCCCGACGTGCCCTTGGGGAACTTTGCGGTGGCCAGCGCGATGTGGCCCTTCAGCACGCGGGTGAAGTTTTCGCGCATCTCATCCGTGGGCGCGCCCACAGGCATGGTACGGGTAATGTCGGTGGTGCCGTCAAAATACTGGCCGCCGCTGTCGACCAGATACAGGCTGTCCATATCCAGCGGGCGGTTGCTGTCCTCGTCCACCCTATAGTGGCAGTGCGCGCCGTTTGGTCCCGAGGCCGAGATGGTGTCAAAGCTGTTGTCTTGTATCAGATCACGCTTTTGCCGGAACGACCACAGCTTGGCCACACCTTTCAGCTCATCGACCGTACCCTTGGGCGCTTCGACCGATACCCAGTGCAGAAACTCGGTGATGGCAGCGCCGTCGCGCACATGGGCGTCGCGTGCGCCTTGCTGCTCGGTGCGGTTTTTGATCGCTTTGGGCAGGATGCAGGGGTCTTGGCCTTCCTGCAGAGTTGCACCCGATGCGTTTAGCACATCAAATATTTTGGCGTTATTGGTGGCGCGGTCCACCAGCACCCGCCGGCCCGCGGCCCCGATGCCCGCCAGATGCTCATAAAAGGCTCCGCGCGGCTCAACGGATACTTTGTTGCCAAGTGCGGTGCGCACTTCAGGGCTCATCTTCTCAAGGTTCACGAACAGCGTTGCGCTTTCGTCTGCTCTGAGTACCGCGAAGGCGTGGGCGACCGGCGTGTTCAACACATCATCGGCGCGAATGTTGAAGGCCCAGGCCACACTGTCCAGCATGGTGACAACGGCGGCGTCTGCGCCCTCATGGCCCAGCACCTCTGCGATGTCAGCGCGTTTCTCAGCCGCGGTGCGACCGGCATATTTATCGTCCAGCACAAACACGGGTGCCATCGGCTCTGCCGGGCGGTCTGCCCACACGGCATCGATGGGGTTGCTGTCTGTCGGCACCAAATTCAGGCCTGCTTTTTCAAATGCAGCTTCGGCGGTTTCGACCCATGTAACGGTTGCCAGCTCAGGGTCATAACCTACACTGCCGCCCGCAGGCGCATTGTCCGCCAGCCATGTCAGTAGCGGCATTTCCTGAAAATGATGATGCTCGAACACGTTGCCGTCTACTTGGTCCGCCACCTGCAGGGTATAGCGACCATCAATGAATATGGCGCCTTTGTCCATCAGCACTGCGGCATTGCCTGCACTGCCACCAAAGCCGGTGAGCCAACCAAGGCGTTCAGCGTAGCTGCCCACATATTCGCTCATATGTTCGTCGGTTAGTGGCACGATAAAACCGTCTAGATCGCGGTTTGCCAGCTCGGCGCGCAGGGCTTTGATGTGGTCAGGGTTTGTTGTCATGTGTGTGTTCCAGCCTTGAAATATATCTTGGTGTCTCTTGGTGAAATCTTGTGCCTGCCCAAACAGACGATTGCAAGTGTGCTTTTGCTTTACAGATACGCCCGCAGCTTTTAGGGGTGATGCTGAATTGTCTCAAAGGACCAGCATGCTGAAAGCCCCGAAAAACCTGACACCGCCGACTGCGCCCACCAAGCCGCACAGTTTCAGCCACCACGGCGACACAGTTTCCGACCCATACTATTGGTTGAAAGACCCGGGTTACCCGGATGTGACCGACGAAGGCATTCTGGGGTATCTTCGGGAAGAGAATAATTATTACGAAATCGTAACGAAAGACGACAAGCCGCAGATTGACGCGCTTTTCGAGGAAATTAAAGGCCGGGTGCGCGAAGACGATGAGGGCGTTCCTTACCAGCATGGCCTCTATGATTTCCGCTGGGCTTTTACCCCCGGCAAGCAGTACCGTACATGGTATTACCGCCCGCGTTCTGATGGCCCGTTCTCCGGTGAGGGCTTGGCCAAGAACTGGGATGTGCTGTTTGATGAAAATACCGCAGCCGACGGGCTTGAGTATTTCAAGCTGGGCATTATCGCCATCAGCCCCGATGGTCGCTATATGGCCACAAGCGCTGATACCAATGGTTCCGAGCGTTACACCATTACGGTGAAGGACCTGAAAACTGGTGAAATGCTGCCCGACACGCTCACTGAAGTTTCAGGCGAGCTGGTGTGGGCGCATGATAGCCAGACATTTTTCTATGTGCGGGTCTCAAAAGAATGGCGTCCATACCAGGTGCGCGGACATATTTTGGGAACAGATTCTGTCGGGTCAAATTCTGATGGATCTGGCGACCCGATTATTTATGAAGAATCATCCGCCAGTTTTTTCGTTCATATTCATGCCACAGGTTCGACTGACTATTTGGTGATCCGCTGCGCTGACCATGTGACCGCAGAAAACCATGTTCTAGACCTGAAAAACACTGGTTTGGTTCAGAAAAGCGCCAGTTCGGTTCCCATTTTCGATGGTAAAAACCTGATTTGTGCCAGCCCTCGGCGGGAAAATCATGACTATTCTGTCGATCATGCCGGGTTGGGCTTTGTTATTCGGTCCAATAAAAACCATATGAACTACGGTGTATTCTTCGCAGACGGCCCGCGGGAAAAAAGTTGGCTAGAACAACTTTCAGGGAATGAAACCCGCTATATCCGGGGGGTTGAGGCTTTCGATAGCTTCGCCGCAGTGGAAGACCGCATTGATGGTTTGGACCAGATTACCCTGCTGTCACCAGATGGTTCAGCATGCCAGATACCTATGAATGAAGCTGTTTATGAAGTTGGCTTAGCCAATAATACTGAGGGCAGTCAGGGCTTCGTCCGGCTTGGTTTTTCCAGCCTTCTCACCCCGCCAACTGTGCTGGATGTCCCGGTAAGCATGGCTTCTGGAGAATGCCAACCCGCCGAGCCGATTGTGCGTAAAGTGCAGGAAATCCCGTCTGGTTATGACCGCAGCAACTATCGGTCCGAACGCTTGATGATCACCGCACGCGACGGCGCGCGCGTACCGGTAAGTTTGGTCTACCGGGCCGACTGGCAGAAAAACACTAATGTACCCATGCACTTATACGGATACGGTGCCTACGGTCTGGGTATGAGCCCGTCGTTCTCTGTGCCAAGATTGTCGCTTCTCGATAGGGGATTTGTATACGCGATCGCCCATGTGCGCGGCGGCGACGAATTGGGCAAGGGCTGGTACGAAAGCGGCAAGCTGGAAGCGCGCTGCAATACCTTTAATGACTTTGTCGATGTGGCAAAAAGCCTGACCGAACAAGGCTATGCAGCCGACGGCGGCATTAGCATCTCGGGTGGCAGCGCCGGCGGCGAACTAATGGGCGCGGTACTTAATCAGGCACCAGACTTGTTCAGGGGCGCGGTCTTGCATGTGCCATTTGTTGATGTGCTGAACACCATGCTGGATGCGGATCTGCCGCTTACGCCCATTGAGTGGCCCGAATGGGGCAACCCGATTGAGGACGCAGCCGCCTACCAAAATATTAAGGGCTACTGCCCCTATACCAACATGGAAGCCAAAGCTTACCCGCCCATGTTTGTCACTGGCGGCCTTAATGACCCGAGGGTGACGTACTGGGAACCGGCGAAGTGGACCGCGAAAATGCGGTCGCTCAAAAGCGATGACAATCTGCTGATAATGAAAATTAATATGGGGGCAGGCCACGGCGGAAAGTCAGGCCGCTTCGAGCGTTACTATGAAGTTGCCGAGGAATATATGTTCCTGATAAACTGCTTTGAAGTTGGCTTAGGCAATATCTAGCTGCTAGCATTTTGGTGCAAATGCTCCAATGTTGGCGCCATGCCTGACAGGTCGTACCCGGCCTTAGTGCCGCGCGCCAAAATCTCGTCGGTCGCCAATCCGCCTGTGAATGCCTCCGCCAAGCCCCACAGGGTACAGGACCGCGGCCCGGAACGGCAGAAAGCCAGCACTTTGCCGCCAGTGCCTTCGTTACCGTCTTTAAGGGCCAAGGCCATTTGTTCGATGCCTTCCATGGTCAATTGTCCGCCAACTACCGGGATATGAACCCAGCGAACACCTGCCGCTTCGGCAACTTCAGCTAGCGCAGAATTGGCGGGTTGACCTGCTTCCTCACCGTCTGGGCGGTTGTTGATAATCATGCCGACGCCACTTTCAGCCGCCCGGGCGATATCATCTGTATCGATCTGAGAAGCTACTGACAGGCCGTCAGTTACTTTGAGAAATTCGGTCATGATAGTCT
>JAALKD010000112.1 GCA_011088215.1 Sphingomonadales bacterium
GATGCCGTCACTGCAACGTCCGGTTCTGGCCCGGCTTATGTGTTTCATATGGTTGAGGCGCTCTCGGCGGCGGCTGTTGCGGCGGGTATGCCGGATGATCAGGCCATGACACTGGCGCGCCAAACCATCATCGGGGCCGCACGGCTTTTGGACGTGGACAGCGACGTGGACGCGAGCACCCTTCGCGAACGCGTCACCAGCCCCGGCGGTACAACCGCCGCCGCGTTGGAGGTGTTGATGGAAAACGAGAGCGGCCTAACTGACCTGATGACCCGCGCTGTTGCCGCCGCCAAAAAACGCGGGCAAGAACTGGCTGATTAGGAGTGCACTGCCTGTCTTTTCTTCACTTCCTCTTCAGTCGTTTCATCTGGCGAATGTTTTTAGCAAGGGTTCTGTCTTTGGTTTTTCGTTCTGCCAGCGTGGCAGAGTTGAATCTGTTCTCCGCTGCCAGTTTGTTCCAGCGCTGAACCCTCGCGATCTCTATGGTGCCGTCATTAACCGCTTCGCTTACCGCGCAACCGGGCTCCGTGTCATGTTGACAGTCGCCGAACCGGCACTGGCTTGCTAGCGTCTCAAGGTCGGAAAAAACAGCGGCAACACCGCCTTCGGCGTCAGTCATTTGAAGCTCGCGCATGCCCGGCGTGTCCAGCACCGCACAGCCGCCTGGGATGATGTGCAGCTGGCGGCGGGTTGTGGTGTGCCGGCCCTTGGCATCGTCTTCCCTGATCGCCTGTGTCTCGATGTCCTGCGTGCCGGACAGTGCATTGGTGAGCGTTGACTTGCCGACGCCGGATGAACCGATGAAGGCCACGGTTTGGCCCGGTTTGCACCAATGGGCCAGCTTGGCGATGGGGCCGGTAACAGGGTCAGTGCCGCGTGCGTCCAGTGCGACAACCGGCACAAGAGCGGAGATGGCACTGGCATCTCGCACATAGCCTTCCGGTTCAGTACACAGGTCCAGTTTGGTTAAAACAATGACCGGGGAAACGTCAGCCTCAAAGGCCAGTGCAATATAACGTTCCAGTCGGGCGATGTTGAAATCATTATTGCAGGACGAAACGATAAAGGCTGTGTCGATATTGGCAGCAATCAGTTGCAATTTGCGGTCAGTCCCCGGGGCGCGGCGCTTTATCAGGCTTTTGCGGTCAAGCAAGTGGTGCGAATGCGGCGAAGCGGGGTTAACCAATAGCCAATCACCAACCGTGACATCGGGGTTGGGTGGTGTCAGCATGTCAATATTGTCCCCGACAATGTGCAGGCCTTTGCGGTGAACTTCGGTAACCCGCACCGGGTGCATATCGATTATTTGTTCCGCGTTAAATTGCTGAGCAAATTGGGTTTGCCACCCCAGTTTATCCAGAGTGGACGGGGTGCGTTTTGTGGTATTGGTTTTTGGGTTTTTCGGCAGAAATTTCGAATAGTCGCGTGCCATTATTTTAAGCTTTCGTATGGAAACCATTGGCATCCGCCAAACCACAAAGGCGATTGTTGCAGTGTATATGGTTTGGGCAGGATCAATGGAGGATCAATTTTATCGGACAACAAATAAAAGGTCCGCTAAGCCACTAGCCTAGACGGTCTTTTGGTTTCGGTAGCTCCCGAAAAGGGGGAACTAGCGGTTTCCCGCAATGTCCTGCATAAAATCTCCAAAGCTTGAGACGCTATAAAGTAAAGCAAACAAAGGGTAGTGGTTATCGACCAGACAAGCAAGGCTGATGCCCTGAATTGACCAAGGATGCCCCGAAATTCTGACACGACCTGTCTTTACTCCAAAATATCTGGATATTGAGAAAGAGCGATTTGATTACTGCTGGTCACCTACGATGAGACCGCGTTTTGCCATTATGGCCGATGCGATGAATTGCATTAATAGTCTAATTCTGGGTGTGTCTTTCAAATCAGGATGTGTCAGTACCCAGATATCCTGTCCGGGAACAATGGCAGAGCTGTGGATGCGCATTAATCCGGGTTCTGGATCTGCCATATAACAGGCTCCCAGTATCATACCTTTTCCTACAATGGCTGCGCGGTGCCGTAACTCGATATCATCGATACGGAGCCCAACTTGCGCATCAGGGAAGGGCGAGCGTGCGATCCAGCCTGGTGTTTTTTCTTCACCAATATCAGTTATCCAGGTGCGGTTTTTTGGCTTAACGGCCGCGAGATAGTCTCCATTGCAATAGTAGCTGAGCCCATAGGGGAACAGGCGGCGGCCAATAAAATGGTCGGGCGGCTGGTTAACTGCCCGTACAGCCACATCAGCTTCGGAACGGTCAAGGTCAGCAAAACGGTATGTACTCTGTATTGTTAACTGAATTTCAGGGTAGTCGTTGCAAAATTGCGTAAGTGGACCAAGTAGGATGTAACGCGCCAAAACACCCGGAACGGATAGTGTGATTGGGCCTGATAATTCATTGCCAGACGCCTTTTGGCTTCTATTCGCTGCAAAATTTATTTCTTCTATTTTCTCAGCAGCATCTACTAATTTCTTGCCAAACTGGGTTGCGGCATATCCACCTGCTGTTAGTTCAAAAGCGGGGCTACTATACCGGCTGTTAATGACCGCTAGTCTTCGTGATACGGTCGAATGGTTCACACCAAGAAGTGCCGCGGCTGAACGAAGCGTTTGGCATCGATCGAGTGCGAGAATGAAGCGGTAATCGTCCCAGTTTTCCATTGGTGCATTATTACACCAAGTTTGGTGAAAAGAAATCCATTTTTAGGTTAAGTATCCGAATATATTGGTGCAACAACGCAACAAAATTTAACTGGTTTATTACTCTGTATTCGAACTGGTTTATTACTCTGTATTCGAAAAGGTAAAATTTGGATGAACATTATTCACAAATCAGCGCGGGTATTTTTTATATTGGGTACGCTATTCTATGCAGGGGTATATGGCGCTGCGGCTCAGAATGGAACGAATGAGAAAACTGTATTAGACCTCAAAAAATATCAATATCTTTCAATTGTGCTGCCCCAAGCAAAACCGGATGCGACTGAGGCCAGAAAGGCATACTACCAACAGGCTTTTCCGCTGGGTTCACAGTTTGGCCTTAAGCGAGAAATGGCTTTGAAAATTGATCACGCCATCATCAGCGATTACAGGCCATCAGGCGCCATCTTTTATTCATACCCTAACAAGGCATCTGAAACTGCGTTGTCGAACCATCCAAAATGGCCAGATATAAAGGCGCAACGCCCGAAAGCGTGGGAAGAACTGAGGATATACAGCGCGGAAGTACACGAGGATATTAACATTAACTTCGACCCGGAGAAGTCCTATACGCTTGTTGTTGCGTGGTTAAACTCCGAGCACCCTACCGATTATGCAACTTATCTGGAGAGCATCGAACCAATGCTTGCCGATGCCGGTGGGCGTTTCGTCTATAAAATGAAACAACCAATATTTGAGGCACACGGGTCTGAGTTGCCGGCACCGGGGCAATTGACCTTTGTTGAATGGGATACGCTCGAGGGGTTTGCAGAATTGCGACGAAACGAAGCATATAAGTCAGTAAGCCACTATATAGCCTCTGGTACTTCAGCTATTGAATTCTATAGATTGTCTGTGCCTGCCAGCTGAAACAGGCAATTTTTTGACCGGTGTCATGGGCACCGGTCAAATTCTCTATTTCATAGCTTTGCACTTTTACCGTGCCTTCAGGTTTTCCTCTACCGGAACGCCGTTTTCCTTATAAAGCGTGCCGTCTTTCATCACTAATTCTACATTCTGCAGCAGGTTGATATAGCGCAGCACGTCCCCTTTCACGGCGATGATATCAGCGTATTTACCGGCCGAAACTGTGCCTAGTTTGTCGCCAACACCCATCATTACCGCAGGCCAGAAAGTGGCACCGCGGATCGTATCCATCACCGGAATATCGAAGGTGTCCACCCACGCAGCCATTTCGTTCCAGGTGCTTTGGCAATGAAATTTCATTGGAATGCCGCTGTCGGTGCCAACAAGAAATACAACGCCAGCTTTACGCAACTGCCTGATTTTTTTCTTAAGGGTAGGGCGCCTGAGCGGCACCAGAGACGAGTACGCCATTTCGCCGGGCTTCTGAATGGACGCTTTCACGTCGGCGATGGTGTCTGCTTTTAGGCCGCGACGCCAACAGCTATTGTCCAGTTTTTCGGGGTTATCAACAGTAAGCGGATAATTCGACAGGCCTTCAACAGTGGGTGTCCAGAAAAGCGGGCCGCCGGCAATGCGACCCGTTGCAGTGCGTTCGCGCAGCTTTTCCACAATGTCCCGCGGATAGGCGGGTGCAGTGGTCAGGCCGGTATGTTCAAAATTGTCGACACCGATTTCAAGCCCACGGCGAATTTCACCCGGGCGGTGGGAGTGGGCCACCACTTTCATGCCGCGCGCATGGGCTTGGGTGACAATCGCCTGTGCCACTTCCAGGGACATTTTGTCCTGGTCGATCAGCTTGATGATCTCCATGCCAGCGTCAGCTAGTTGGTTCACCCGCGCATTCGCTTCAGCCACACTGGTGACAGCCCAGCGGAATTTTTCGGTGCCGGGCGGTACTTCTGCCTGAAGAAACGGACCGGATGCAAACAGCCGCGGTACGGGAATGGTGCCGGATTCGATCGCGGCCTTTACGGCGACGGTGTCGGCAAGCGGTGCGCCCAAATCACGGGTTGCGGTTACGCCGGCCAACAGTAACTGTACTGCACTTGCGGGCATAATCTCGCTGGCAAGTCGGCCCACGTAGGTTTTGTCCCAGTGGGCATAGTCAGAATGGCCGGTAAGCATGAGGTGTGCGTGGCTTTCCCAAAGGCCCGGCAAAACATCCATGCCTTCGGTAGAGATAACCTCATATCCTTCAGGTATTGCCAATGAGCCCACCGTGCCAACCGCGCTGATGATATTGCCGTCGATCAGGATGACACTGTTGGCGGTGGGCCGATGGCCAAAGCCATCAATCAGCCGCCCGCCGACAAGCGCCTTCTTACCAGCTGATGTCGCCAGCGAAGATGTGCCAAACAATATTGAAAGCAGGATAAAAAATTTCAGAACCAGCCTCATGTTCTTCCCCTATATGAATTTGCCCGCGTCCACAGTGGCAGCAGACCGGTGAACTGTCAAAAGGATGAACGCAATTGTGATCAGCCAAAATTTGGGCTTGTAATGTTATTGGTCCTATTGTACCAATACTATCAATGGTACATATGGAACATTAGATATATGCAAATTCAAATCAATATCGACGACCCGGTGCCGCAGTTCGCGCAATTGATCGATCAGATTAAAAAAGCAGTGCAAGGCGGGAAGTTGCTGCCCGGGGATGCCCTGCCGTCTATCCGGCAGCTTGCTAATGACTTGGGCCTGAACAATAAAACCGTGGCCAAAGCCTATAGTTTGCTGGAGCGCGACAGCGTCATTCAAACCAAGGGCTACCGAGGCACCTATATTCATCCTGATGCCAAAGCTAATGCCGCGTTTGACCTGACCGGTTGGATCAGCGATGAGATTTCGAATTCAATTACAGCATGTCGAAAGGCGGGGGCAACGGACAGCGAGATCCGTATCGCCTTTGCTGATGCTATGCAAAACCAATCATTATAAGGAGCATGAAATGCCCGAGTTTTTTTCGATGACAGCCGTTTTGGCAATTTTTTATGTGGTGTTTTCCGGCCAAATCTTTCTCCTGTCGTTCTATTATCCAAAGAAAATAAGCAGTCGTGTTGAGCATATTCTCATGAATTTTCCGCCGGAAGTTTATCCCAAATTATACCCGGGTTTTCGCCCTGGACATGTTGAAACTGAGAAACTGAAGATGCGGATTTACAAAGCCATTAACTATTCAATTGGAATTGTAGGCGTTGTAATTCTAGCGGGTATGTTGGAGTCCGGTTATCTGCCTGCTGCAAAAGGCGGTGACGAAATTTTTGTGATGCTCTATTTCTTTTTGCAAACTACACCCCTGCTATATATTTCCTGGAAAGAGCATCGGCATTATCGCCGGATGCGCCTGACATTTGACGAAAAAAAACGGAAAGCAGACCTTATCCGTCGCGGGTTGTTTGATTTTATATCGCCAATCTATGTTGGGGTTGCATTTTTATTCTACTTTGCTTGGCTGGGTTTTTACGTAAACCACGCTGGCCCTGTCGCAAGTTGGGAAGTTGAGAATTACGCCACTGTTACGCTGATAACCGGGATGAATGTCTTTTACGCGCTGACAATTTTTGCCTTTGTGTCCGGTAAAAAGCTGGATCCCTACAAAGCGCCTAATGACCAACTGAAACATGCAGAGTCTATTGTCAAGGTGATGGTGTTTTCCAGTATCATGATCAGTATTTTTCTTTCATTTGCACAGGCTGCTGACCAATATGCCTTTGAGGTATTTGACCCAGTGATGACCAGTTTCTATATGCAGCTCTGTGTCGTTTTTGGTTTGGGCGTGATGATGAAATTGCAAGACATCGACGCTATAGATTTTGAGGTCTACCGAGTCTTGAACAAGACGGAAGCTGCATAGGTCGCTGAAATAACTACATAAACATAGGGTGCCGTCACTGAGATTACACATGTAAACAAATTGATTGACTCTACCGTTTACATGTGTAATCGTTGGCGCATGACAGATACAAACAAACAAATCAGCGTCGCCGAAAGCCTTCTTATGGAAGTGCTGTGGAATAAACATCCGTTGACCGCGGAGGAGATCACCGCTGAAGTTGCGGGCAAACAAAACTGGAGCAGTGGTACTGTTAAGTCGCTGCTTAACAGATTGCTGTCTAAGGGGGCGATGAGCGCAAAACGCGACGGCAGGCGCTACTTCTATAGCCCGGTTCTTAGCCGGGAAGACTATTTGAGTTCTGAGGGCCGAGGCCTTTTGGACCGTTTGTTTGGCGGCCAGGTTTCCTCTCTGGTCACCCATTTCTCTGAAAATCAACAATTAAGCGCGGACGATGTTTCCGAGTTAAAACGTCTTATCAAGGAATTAGACAATGAGTCATGACATTCTCCTTCAGCTGGGTGCGGCAGCATTTGCGACAAGTGCTGCAATAATGGTTGTGTTGCTTGCCCGCAAAGGCATCGCACGAACTTTTGGCCCCCATGTCGCCTATGCCTTTTGGCTGATGGTGCCTGTTGCCGCATTCGCTGGTTTGTTGCCTGCAGAACAGGTTTTTCAGGTCGCGCCGACGTTTGTGCAAGAGGTTGCGCCCGCGGCGCCAGGTTCTCCCGCTATTGCGCCTATCCCGGGTGTCAAGGTCGTTGCGACAGGTGAAAGCAGTGTTGCGAAGGCTGCGATAATTGATCCAATGCTTGCACTGACAGTCATTTGGCTTGCTGGCGGATTGCTTGCTGCGGCCCGGTTGATTTACCGCCAACGAAAATTTATGGGAGATAGCGCCCTAACGCGCGTCGGAACGCGGTTTTACAAGGCGAGCAAAAATACAGTGGGGCCGGCAGCAGTCGGCATTCTGAAAACCCGGGTGGTGGTGCCGCGCGATTTCACAGAACGCTACAGCGCAGTTGAGCGAAAATTAATTGTCGACCATGAGCGCGAGCATATCCGGTACGGCGATGTGCGCACCAATGCTTTTGCCGCAGTGTTTCAGTGCCTGAACTGGTTCAACCCATTGGTATATTTGGCGCAAAAGGCTTTGCGCGAAGATCAGGAATTGGCTTGTGACGCCAGGGTTATGAAAAAGTACGCTGACCACAAAGGTCATAAAAGGGCATATGCGGAAGCGCTGCTGAAAGCCCAGTTTGCTGGCCAATCCATTCCGGTTGGTTGCGCCTGGCCCGCTGGCGGCGGCGAAACGCTGAAGCACCGTATTGCCAATCTGGGCCAGCAGCCATCATCAGTGGTAAGGAATTTGAGCGGTGCTGTCGCCTGCTTGCTTGCGGTTGCAGTCACCGGGCAAGCTGTGCGTGCCATGATCCCGACGGAAACTGTTTATGTGCAAAAAGATGTTGATGCGTCGATCACGGCAAAAGTGAAGCGCCTGGCGACTGTCACGGATGACGGAGACCCAGAAGCAGTAGCCGGTGCGTTGGGTGCGGCGCTGATTGACGCTCTCGCTGACGGCAGGCGTAGTCACGCGCGGTCGTTGATCAAAGCGGGTGCAGACATTAATTACTTCAAGCGAGGTGATGGTACACCGTTAATCATCGCCGCTGACCAGGGTGACAGGAAAACCGTCCGCATGCTTTTGGAGGCTGGGGCAGATGCCAGCAAGCCGGCGCCAGGTGATGGAAGTCCATTGATAGCAGCTGCTGACCGGGGCGATAAGAACATGGTAAAGTTGCTGATCGATAGCGGTGCGGATGTAAACGGTTATGTGCCCGGCGATGGCACACCGTTGATTGCTGCCATTGAAGACGGTGACACTCAAGTTGTGCGCATGTTGCTGGATGCCGGAGCCGAGGCCAACAAGGGTGCACCAGGCGATGGCAGCCCCCTTATCGCCGCAAGCGGCAAAGGCGAACTAAAGCTTGCGCAAGTGTTGCTGGATAGAACGGAAGAGC
>JAALKD010000113.1 GCA_011088215.1 Sphingomonadales bacterium
AAGTATCACCCGTCACATCCAGATCAACTTCCGTGACATAGAGCCGGTCTACCAACGGCAACATCTGCTCATATATCTGCGCGCCGCCAATCACCATCGCTTCAGGGCAGTCCCCGGTCAGGACTTGCGCATCGTCTGCCGAATAGGCAATTTCGACGCCGTTTGCGTGCCAATTTTCGTCTCGCGTCACCACGATATTGCGGCGACCCGGCAGCGCCCTGCCGATGGACTGGAAGGTTTTTCGGCCCATTACAATGGGCTTACCCATAGTTGTGGCTTTAAAATACTTCAGGTCTGCGGGAAGATGCCACGGCAAGCTGTTATCAACACCGATCACGTTGTTTTTGGCCAATGCCACAATGATAGAAAGTGCCATGATACGCTCCTAGATCAGCGAGGCATCATCTTCATCGTCGTCTGCCACGTCAAGCGGTAGTTGCACTGTGATCGTGGTTCCAACATTTTGTTTGCTGGAGACCTCAATAATACCGTCCATACGTTGTACCAGCTCGCGGCAAATGGCGAGCCCGAGGCCAACACCGCCATGCTGCCGGGAATGGGTGGTGTCCAATTGGGTGAAACGATCAAACAATACCGACTGCTTTTCTTCTGGTATACCGATGCCGGTATCTTTAACTGAAAGCACCAGACCCGCAGCGCCGTTTTTAAAAGGCTTCGCGTGCATAGAAATAGTGACCGACCCTTCGTGGGTGAACTTGATGGCATTGGATGCCAGGTTAATCATCACCTGACGCAGGCGCAGTTCATCCCCCCGGATACGTTCAGGAATGTCATCCGAAATCGCAAAATCCAACTTCAGGGCTTTTTCTTCGGCCTGATGGTTCAAAAGTCCGAGAACCCGTTCCACCAGCAAGCGGGGGTCTAACGGTCTGAATTCAATTTCGATTCGACCGGCCTCTAGCTTGGCCAGATCAAGAATATCATTGATAATGCTGAGCAAATGACGGCCGCTGGCGTGAATGTCGTTAGCATATTCTACATATCGCTCATCACCTATCGCACCCAATGTCTCGGATTCTATAATTTCGGAAAAACCCAAGATGGCATTTAGCGGCGTTCTCAGTTCGTGGCTCATGGTGGCAAGAAATTCTGACTTGGCCAAGTTGGCCGCCTCTGCGGCGCGTCGAGCGTCATCAACTTCCCCATTGAGATTTTGCAAAAGCTTGTAATGGCTCTCCAATTCTGAATGAGCCTCTTTAAGTGCTCTGGTGCGCCTTTTGACGATCTCGACGACCCGGTTCGACCGGCGCATTTGATCATAAACCACATAGCCAAGAAGCGAGGTTATCAATAGACCAAACGCTGCTGATATCATGACAGCGCCAAGTTCAACATTGTAGGCTGCCTGGCTGGCGTAAGCATTCAGCTGCAATGTTCGATCTGCAAACACAATTTCACGGGTCTGTACCCAGCCATCCTCGCGCGACTGCGCTGCTGTCCCGTTAAAATCTTGACCAACATTTATATCAGCCTGAAGCACGGGCAACGATATTTCGTTGATTACCCTGTCACCGGACTTTTCATCAAGATACGATTCTGAGAGCATAATTCCGCTCACAAAGGGCGCATACATATCGCTGCCCCCGATCAGCATATCCAAATGGACAACTTCCAGTAACACAGCTGGGCCGGTTTCCGAGGAGATAGGACTGGCGAAGACCAATCGGCCCGTTTGTTTTGCGCTGTCACTCAGGGTATCGTTGACCAGTGCCAGCGAAACCCGGTCTTGGAAAACCGTGGTTTCAACCAGCCGTCGATAGTCGTCGTACTGATACAGATTGGTCCCAAGCAGAGCAAAACCCCCGTCTGGTGTCGCTTCCCTCTCCAATCAACTGAAATAGGCCAGCACATATTCAAGATCACCGCTTGCATTAACGGCGTCTGGCATTTTGAATTCAACGTCGGAGTAATTCAATTTCGATATTGCAGCGGCGATCTGTTTTCTTTTTTCCGGACTGTCCGACACCAAAACAAGGAACGAAGTGACCGCTTTGGACGTATTTACCGCAGTAAAATTATCAATAAAATTAGCTAGCAACGCTTCGCGAGGCTCGCCCATAATCTGAAACAACTGGGGAAATTGAGCTACCGAGGAACTCACGCTGTTCAACTGAACAGAAAGATCGTTTAGAAAACGGGCCGCAACGTCCCGAAACTTGCTTTGAGCCTCGTCTACGGAATTTTGATATATTGTTACGGTGGTAAATACAGTTAAGAAAAGTCCGAGTACCAGCACCAGACTGAACAACATAATCTGCCGATTATTGATCGTTCTCTCGTGCAATTATTTACCCCTTCGCGTGACCATAGAACAAAGCCATAAATCCGCGCGCCTAAATAAACGAAAACAGGCGGCCTAGACTGCCACGGCAGCCTTTATCAAAGCATGTGCCTCGTAGCCGTCGATTCGGATATCTTCGCCGCCAAATGCAAATATATTACTAACATCAGGATTTAACCATAATGTTGGCAACGGCAATGGTTCTCGAGATAGTTGCTTGTCGGCTTGTTCCAGGTGGTTGGAATATAGATGTGCATCGCCGAATGTGTGAACAAAATCACCAACTTCCATCCCGCACACTTGCGCCACCATGTGCGTTAACAAGGCATAGGATGCAATATTAAATGGCACACCCAGAAATATGTCTGCGCTGCGCTGATATAGCTGACAAGACAGCCGGTTTTCCGAAACGTAAAACTGAAACAGGCAGTGACACGGCGGTAGTGCCATATCGTCAACATCGGCAACATTCCAGGCGGACACAATGTGTCTGCGGCTGTTTGGATTTTTTTTGAGTTGATCAATCAAGTTCGCAATCTGATCAATAGTCCGCCCGTCCGGTGTAGGCCAGCTGCGCCATTGGTGGCCATAAACCGGGCCCAAGTCACCCTTTTCATCGGCCCATTCATCCCAAATGGAAACCCCGTTATCTTTGAGGTACTTAACGTTGGTATCGCCGGCGACAAACCACAGCAATTCATGAATGATCGATTTCAAGTGCAGCTTTTTGGTGGTGACAAGCGGAAAGCCGTTGGCAAGGTCGAAACGCATTTGGTGGCCAAACACGCTATAAGTGCCCGTACCGGTGCGGTCACCACGAAAGGTGCCATTTTCCCTTACATGTTTAAGAAGGTCCAAATATTGCTGCATAAAATCTCGTTCAAAATAATGATAAAAAATGCCGGAACGAAAACCAGCCGCTTCAGCTATTTTATCGCTGAGAATTGGAGAGCCTACAAGCGCTATTGAGCCAAAATTGAAAAGAAATTTTCAGATAGAGTTTGCCAAAAGCCGGTTTTTTCCTCCGATTTCTTGGGTTTACTCTCTGACTTCTTGGCTTTTTTCTCAGGAAATCTGGATTATTTTCTCAAAAACACCGAAAAACCTTCTCAATGTCGGTAAAAATTCCTATATATCAGGGGCTGGCTTGCCAGCTATGGCGATAAACGGCGCAGTGAGTATATATTGCGGACCCGGGGGCAGTGCCCGGCGCCTCCACCAAAAAAAGTTATTGGAAACAAAAAGCTATAGGCCGGTTTTCATATTTTAAGTGACTTTTTCTGATGGGGGCGAACCAGGATCGACGTGTATTGAAAGTTGTATGCTTTTCGCTCGGTAAGGCTAGCGCCGTAAAGGACCAAATTTGATAAATGCTAACGACAACGACGTCGAGTTCGCAGTTGCAGCGTAAGCTGTCACTGTAAACTACATTTATATAAATTCCTGAGGTTTGACGACTTCAGGTGGGGGTTGGGCCACCTAGCAACAGAACGGCCCACTTTCCTTTTGTCCTAATTTAATGATCCAATGTACCTTGAATTACTTCATGCAGAAGTCCCAGTCGACCGGGCATACTTCTCGCCCCGGAATATTGTTGATCGCAGCATCTAGATCAGCTGATGTTAACACACGGCCACTGTGAGCTGCGGCGATATATTCAACATCCAGCTTATGATCCTCAAACACCTTCCTGAAAGCATTTAAGCCTTCGTATCCACTAGGCGCCCCTGCCTCCTGGCGCGAAAAAAACGTGTCCGCGGTAAAAGCGACCTTCGCACCGGAAACATAGCTAACCAACAAATGACTGGTGTGGCCGGTGGGGAAATCGACAACCTTAACTTTACCCCCAGCAATGCTGCCAGACCCGTCCACAAGGACAAACCTGTCATCTGCCAACTCAGTGCCAGCGCTTTCGCGGATGGAATCTACATGTTCTTTCACCGTTACAAAAACTGCACCCAGTTCCGCTGCTTCCTTCATGCCGCCAAGGTGGTCAATATGATGATGGCTCACCACCTGAAATTTCAGTGGCTTGTCCACACCTGCAATCCCTTTGACCGCTTCAAATCGATCTCTAAGGCCCTCATAACCGCCAGCGGCTACATAGTAATCTCCTTCATCGACAAAAATCGAAAAGCCCCAATTTTCCCCGACGAAATAGACATCGTCCGCCAATTTTTTCACTGTCATTTCCGAGAAATCAATGGTGGGCTTTTCTTCACCGTATCCAACCGGAAGGTGAAACGCATCCGATACGTCAGGGTTAAACTTGACAACCCGCGACGTCACAATTTCATACGGCTGACCGCCGCGTGTAACATATGTGCTACCGGCATAGGTTATACCGTCTTGCTGTTTGTAGCCCGAGAATTGATAGTTAAAATATTGCCCCGCCACCCAGTGTGCGCGCTGCATCTTCGATATCCGACCGCTTTCAGTATCGATATACAAAGTCATTTCAGGAAACCCATCAGCCTGAAACGATATTTTTTCGTGTGCTACACCCTTGTAGGCCTCTTCACCCCGATAAACAGTCTTGGTGCGCTCGCCCGCAATCATGCGAGCGAGAACGGCATCAAGAAGCCAAGAGACACGTCTGTCGGCACTTGCATATGTAATACCGCCATTCGCTGCGAACGTTTGCGCAGTGTGGTCAAAATTATAACCTTGCTCGCCATCAAACATCTGATGCTGAAGAGAAATATCAGGCTGGGCACCACGCACCCACTGCAACGCTTTTCTACGATTCTGAAAATCAACCGTTACCAGCGCATTATAATGCGACAGATCAATTTCATCGGGGCTAACGCTCTGCCCATAACGAAACCCTTTGTACCGATCATTAATTCGTAGTGTTTCAAGTGTTAACAGCGCATTGCCGCCGTATGCCGCAACAATCTTGTCAATCAATGCATCCTCTGCGTCTCCAGCCAAGCTCGCTGGCGCCAACATGGCCAGACAGTATGCCGCAGCAGCCAATAACTTACCTCTGATTTTCACTATAAACCCTTTGTTTCCCGATAATCGCCATATCCTGTAACGCGATATCAGGGGAAATAATTCATTACAAATAAAAAAAGGGCTTCGAAAAGCCCTCTATTTTTTTCAGTTGAATTTCTAGTTGGAGCAGATGGCACGGCCACCCGGGCATTCGGTTTCCCGGTAGCCATCAGTTGCCGCTCGTAGGTCATCCATCGTCAACTGCCGCGTACCGTGGGCACCAATAAAGCCTTTGATATCCAGATCCAGGGCCTCAACAGCTGTTCTGAATGTAGCCATGTTATTATTGGGCGTTGGCAGACCAGCCTCTAGGTTGGTGCTGAAATGATCCGCACTGAACACCAGTCCTAATGACGGCACATAAACCAGCAAGTAATGCTCGGAATGGGCGGTGGAGATATCAAACACCTGTATTTTGCCGCCTGCAAACGATGCTGTGCCATCCACAAGCTCGAACCGATCGTCCGCTTTGACCGCGTCAAACCGCGCCGGCAATGCCGCGTACCCGCCAGCAGCGACAAAATGATCACCGGCATCTACAAATATGGAAAATCCACCATTCTGGCCCGCATAATAAACACCTTCACCCAGTTCGCGCACCATCATTTCAGAGGTGTCAATGTTGCCACCCTGCTCCCGGTAGCCGTTCGGCAACGCAAATTCACCTGCTAAATCGGCATTCACGGACACCATCCGATCAACCGTCAGTGTAGTGGGCTGACCTGCAACCAGAAATGTTGATTGTCCCGCATAGGTTACACCGTCGTTTGTTTTGTGGTTGCTGAATATATATTGCAACGTACCAACAACTGGATTCTCGCGCGTCATTTTGGAAATCAGCCCGCTTTCACTGTCCACATAAATCGTCAGATCCGGGCTGCCAGCCATAGGAAAAGTCATCGTGGCATGCGCTCGATTCCCGTACATAATCTCATCGCCGCGAATCGCATTGTCCCTATTTTCCAGCAATATTTTTACCAAAGTAGTATCTAGTGTGCGCATGGTACCGCCGCCAATGCCACCGAATGTCAGGTTAGCGTTCACGTTACTGGTGCCTGCACCGTGGTTGATCGCATAACCGGTTTCACCATCAAACAAAGCCTGATTTAAAAAGACTCCGCCACGGTTCTTGGTCCAGTTTTCAAAACTTTGGCGTTGGTTTTCGTAGTCGATAACCAATCGAGATTTACTGAGCCCTACACTTGTTGCCGCAGGATCAGCACTTTGGCCGGTGTTTACATTGCGAACGTCGCTCACAATGGTCAGAGATTTTGCGGCTGCGAGCACATCGCCGCCATAGGCTGCAACTATTTTTTCGATCAACGCATCTTCTGCATCGCCGGCAAAAACGGCTGGTGTCATCATTGCCAGGCAGCTGGCTGCTGCCATTAATTTGGTTTTAATTTTCATTATATTTCCCTTGCTTATCGTCGTGATACTGGATTGATCTGACGCTGCCCCAAAAGCACAGAATGCTAGTCCACTCTGTTAAAATACGTCATATCGGACCATATGCTTGGTCCATAACAGGACAATTCAAATGCGGTGAACGGGTCATCGACGACGACAAAACGTAATATAATAGCATTTCTAATTGGCATGTAACCAAACAGCACGGGATTTCATCTAATATACTGACAAGTGATCTTTTGCCTTCCCGTTACCAATTGCAGCGTTTATAACAAATTCAACAGTTTCTAACATCAGAGCGACAGCAATGACTGAAAGCTATATTGACTATGACGCCAAGGTGCAGGATGCCCTTCGAAGCGTGGTTAAAACAGTGTTGAAAGACGCTGAAAGAGACGGCCTGCAAGGCGACCATCATTTTTACGTCGCTTTCAAAACCCAGGCTGAAGGCGTCGATATTCCCGCCCATTTAGCGAGCCGGTTTCCCGACGAAATGACAATTGTTCTTCAGCATAAATTCTGGGGATTAGCGGTTCATGATGACCGATTTGAAATTGGTTTGTCGTTCAATCAAAAGCCCGAACATTTGGTAGTACCTTTTGACGCCATTGTTGGCTTTGTTGACCCCAGCGTTCAATTCGCATTGCAGTTTCACGATGAACAAGACGCCGGCGAAGCTGACGCCGAGGCCAGCCCTGAAACCGTTCAGAACAACGATGTGTCCGGCGATGACAGCGGTATGTTCATTGTCGACGAACCAGATAGTTCGGGCGCTGGTGTTGCGGGCGAAGGCGCTGTCGCTACCGCCCTTGCTGACGATACAAGCGGAGCTGACGTCGAAGTGGCAGAAGGCGATACCCCTCAGGATAACGTTGTCACCCTAGATGCGTTTCGCAAAAAATAGATCAAACTAAAGCCCAATAAAGAGCACACCATGACCGAATGGACTTATTCAAAACTTTTCCAGGTTACGGGTGATGATACTCCCTACCGGAAACTGGCTTCAGATCATGTCTCCCTGCTAAATGTGGGCGGAAAGCAGATCCTGAAAATCGAGGACGCCGCGCTTGAACTGCTAACACGTGAGGCTATGTCTGACATTGCTCACCTGTTGCGGCCCGGTCATTTGCAGCAACTTGCCGATATTTTGGACGACGAAGAAGCCAGCGATAACGATCGTTTTGTCGCTACTGAACTTCTGAAAAACGCCAATATCGCGGCCGGACGCATATTGCCTGGATGTCAGGACACAGGCACCGCAATCGTCGTAGGCAAAAAAGGTCAATATGTTTGGACCGACGACGACGATGCGGCGCCGATTTCCAAAGGCGTGATGCGTACCTATACGGAAACCAACCTGCGCTATAGCCAAATGGCCCCTTTGTCCATGTACAAGGAAGTTAATACCAAAAACAATACACCCGCGCAGATCGACATTTATGCCGACAAGGGCAGTGAATATCACTTCCTTTTCTTGGCAAAAGGCGGCGGCAGTGCGAATAAAACATTCCTGTTCCAACAAACACCAGCGACACTGCGCGAAGACCGCATGCTGGCATTTTTGGATGAAAAAATCAGAACGCTGGGAACTTCGGCCTGTCCGCCCTACCATCTGGCTGTTGTCATTGGCGGGCTTTCGGCCGAACAAAACCTAGCCACCGCTAAAAAGGCATCCGCCAGATATCTTGACTCGTTGCCAACCACTGGCGACGAAACCGGGCGCGCGTTCGGCGATCTGGGTTTGGAAGAAAAAGTCCACAAACTGACC
>JAALKD010000114.1 GCA_011088215.1 Sphingomonadales bacterium
GGAGCATGCCCATGTGTTCGCCTACCATCCGCCGATGCAGCGCAACCCTTACCAGCAAATGCTTTATGCCGCAGCCTATGAGCATAGCTTCGCCTGTTTTCCGCTGAGCGACCACGCTGATGCCGCCCCGCCGCCGGTCAATGCGCCGCTGGGGGTTCATTACCACTGGGTTCATCGGGTTTTTGCGGAATGTTCAACCAGCCGCGAAGCCGCGCGCGCGGTTCAGGGCTTTTTTGAAACCGTCGACCGTCACCAGCAAGCAGGCATAAAAATCCTGTGGACGGTCCATAATTTAATTTCCCACAGTGCCGCTTTTCTGGACGAAGAAATTGAGCTGAGGGCGGGCCTTGGCGCGCGCGCCGACTTTATTCACATTATGAACCCAGCAACAGTGGAACTGTGTGGCCGTTACTATCAGCTGAATGCTGCCAAAACATTCATGGTGCCGCATCCGTCTTATTTTGGCGTTTATGGTGACTATATATCAGCAGAGCAAGCCCGATTTGATTTGGGCATAGCACCCGAAGACAAAACCGTCTTGCTGTTTGGCTCGCTTGGACCGCACAAAGGTACGCGTCAGTTTCTTGAGGAACTTGGCAGCCTGGAAAGTAAAATCGATAGCCGCCTGCGAGTCTTGATTGCAGGCAGGCCTGGTGATCCGGGCTATATGGAAGACATATACCGGCTGGTTGCCGACAAACCCCGTGTTTCATTGATCGAGCATCACATCGACGATCAGGCGGTTCAACGTTTGTTCCGGGCTGCTGACGCCGTTCTGTGCCCCTACGACGTGGGATTAAACTCTGGTGTGGCGGCAACAGCGGCCACATTCGGCAGACCCTGTGTGGTACCTGATATTCTGGTACCTGCCATGTCGGGTGCAAATGCCGGAGTTATTGGCTTTAACCCCACTGACCGAGACAGTTTGGCGACCGCCACCAGTCGAGCGCTTGAGGCAAGAGATAGCCCGGCAACCGAAACTGCCTTGTATCAATGGGCCGAACGGCATCGGCCAACGGCCATTTCTCGTCAGTTTTTTGAAGCGTTGCGAGAACGCTGGTGACAGCCACAGCTGCCAGCAGTGGGACCGAAAGTGAAGTCAGACCGTCAAAGGTGTTGAGCGAAGCAGGCTTTTCCGCGGTGTCACGCCTAGCGTTGGCAATGTGCCGCCTATGTTCTTTGAATTTCGCCCGCGCTGGCAAATATATTTTGCCGCGCCGAGCCATATCGCTGCTGTCGCTTGCTGGCAAGCCCGGTAAAACGACAATGATTGAGCTGACCGTTTACACGACGGGAAAGCAAAGCGAACGCCGTGCGGTAGATGTGATGGTGCGCTATTTTGGTTTTTTGGGCCATGAGATTTGTGGCAATGGTGGCAGCCGTTTCAGTTTGTTTGCTGACCCGTTGGACGATAGCGATGCTCAAGGGCTATACAGCAACCCACCCGTCGGCGCCTTCTGGACATTGGTGACCATCCAGCGACAAGCTGACACACGGCGTATTGGTATTTTTGGCAGTTTGTGTCCAAAGCCCGTTGTAAGTAAACAACCGCTTGCGCTAGATGCCGCACTTGTGTCGCGTGACCGCAGGGCACTCGAGCACCATTTGTCTCAAGCAAGTGAAAGCAACGATCGCAAAACCGCGATGCAATTGTTAAGCCGGATGATATTTCTGGAGCGGCGCGCTGATGACATCCGTGCTATGCGCTTTATCGCAGACATTGATCAAGTTATGACTGACTTCGCTGGCGAAGCCAACGCCGCTGGAGGCGCGTTGATGGAACACTGTTTCACCAGCCTATCAACAGCACCCTTCGATAATAGTGTGCTGCTTTCCAAGTGGTTGGCAAGCGAAGCCATAAGCCTGAGGGCTGCAGTAAACCGGCAGGCGTGTGGTGATGATGCAGTAGTATCAGTTCCGCCGGGCCCAAACAGAGGCTTGCGGGCTCTTACAGCCGTGTTCGCAGGGTATTTGATTTTCTCGGACGGTGAGCAAAGTGATATTGACGCCGAGCCTGAGCAAATCCCTTGGGTAAAACCTAAAGAACTGCTGTCAATTTTAATCTCACCGTGAAATAAAATAAAAAAACTGGTTTGTAGGCACGTCGGTGGCGATTGGGACGCGGACCTAACATTACGGAAACTGATTAATTTAGGGGCTGAAAATAGTATGAAACACAAAATCAAACCCGTTGTCCTGTCCGGCGGTTCTGGCTCACGCCTATGGCCGCTGTCCCGCGCTAAATACCCTAAACAGTTCCTGCCGATGTTGGGTAGCAAAAGCCTATTTACCCAAACTCTGGAACGAGTGGGTGTCAATTATGGCTTTGAACGGGCAATGGTTGTTGCCAATGAACATCACCGTTTCATCGTAAACGAGCAGGCTGACAAGGCTGGTATTGAGCTGGATGACTTGATTTTGGAGCCAGTTGGCCGCAATACAGCGCCGGCCTTCGCTATTGCAACCCTGACCGCAGCTAAAGTTGACCCGGAGCAACTGCTTTTGTTTTTGCCGTCCGACCATGTGATTTTGGATATGCCCGGTTTCCATAAAACTGTGGCAGCCGCCGCTGACGCGGCCGCGGCAGGCTCGCTGTGCTGTTTTGGTATGACACCGACGCGGCCAGACACGGGTTATGGGTATATTGCTGCTGGCGAGCCACTGAACGGTGTGAACGGGGCTTTTCACATTGATGGATTCCGCGAGAAACCAGACCGCGAGACCGCGCAGAGCTATCTGAGTTCAGGCAATTACAGCTGGAACAGCGGTATGTTCTTGATCAAGGCATCGGTAGTCCTGGAAGAGTTCGAGCGATTGCAGCCCGAAATGCTGATAGCTTGCCGTACGGCAATGGAAACTGTTTCGCAGGATTTGAATTTCCTGCGTATCGACGAGGCGGCTTTTTCTCTCGTACCGGCTGACTCCGTTGACTATGCAATTATGGAAAAAACCGATAAAGCAGCAGTGGTGCCGGCTGAATTTGGCTGGTCTGACGTAGGTAGTTTTTCCGCGCTAGCAGATGTACAGGCAGCAGACAAAAACGGCAATGTTGTGCACGGTGACGCCATGCTGGAGGATAGCAAAAACTGTTTTATACACAGCGATGACAAGTTGGTGGCGTTGGTTGGGGTAGAAGACCTAATTGTGGTTTCAACTGACGACGCAGTGATGGTGACCCCAAAAAACCGAGATCAGGAAATCAAACAGATTGTTGACCGCTTGAAGCGCGAAGGGCGGATCGAAGCTGATTTTCACACCACGGTTTATCGGCCTTGGGGCAACTACTGCGGTATTGGGGAGGGGGAGCGCTATCAGGTAAAAGAGATCACCGTTTATCCTGGTAAACGCCTGTCGTTGCAGAAGCACCACCACCGCGCTGAACATTGGGTGATTGTTGAGGGCTCGGCCGTCGTAACCCGCGACGACGAGGAAATTCTGCTTAGCGAAAACGAGTCAGTTTACTTGCCGCTGGGTGCGGTGCACCGATTGATGAACCCGGGCAGGATTGATCTGAAGCTAATCGAAGTGCAATCCGGTTCCTATTTGGGTGAGGACGACATCGTTCGTATTGAAGACGATTTCAACCGCGAGAAAGATGAATAGTAAACGGATATGCAGCTTTTTTACGCTGTAAGGCCCTGATATAGAGCCATAGTTCGGTCAAAGTCGTATTGGTTCTGAATGTGAACCTCATGCGCGGTGACGCTGGACGGTTCGCACGGTGAATACATGTCGTCCATGTAAAAAGTGTGGTCAACTGTCACTAACACGAGGTAGCCAGAGATGGTTCCATCGGCGAAGGTTAATGCAAATCCAGTTTCCATCGTACGTAGATAATTTCTATTTGGGTAACAAAACCGTCCATAACAAGTGACCAAAAAGGGTTGTTCTTCCATCTGCTGTATCATCGAAATATAGGTGTTCCGGCAAATCTCATGAGGGTGCTCTGAAACTAATAGACCGGTAAAATCCTGCTTATATTCTTCGACTACCTGCGTACCAATTATCGTATATTTGGGTCCTGCGGGCGTTTTCCGTATTCTCACAATATTGGTCAAAAGAGGTTTTAAGGCTTTCGGTGTTACCACGTCGTTGCTAATGCCGCCGCATGGCAAACGGTGAAGTTGCCAGAAATCGTAGAACTTCTGATGCATGCTTTTAAAATCCTGCTTATATTCTTCGACTACCTGCGTACCAATTATCGTATATTTGGGTCCTGCGGGCGTTTTCCGTATTCTCACAATATTGGTCAAAAGAGGTTTTAAGGCTTTCGGTGTTACCACGTCGTTGCTAATGCCGCCGCATGGCAAACGGTGAAGTTGCCAGAAATCGTAGAACTTCTGATGCATGCTTTTCATATGTGCCTGAGCTATCATAACTTACGTGTTACGAATGGACACAGTGAATGGATTAGATTCCAGGGTAGCTTCTGAACACAATCAAGGTTCTCAGCGGAATTTTATCAACTGCCTAATCTGGTCGGCCATGGCCGGATTTTCAGACGCCATCGACAGGTTCGCCATTAGCCAGCCAATTTTACTGCCACAGTCAAAACGCTGACCTTCAAACTCAATGGCATGAAACGGTTGTGTGCCAATCAGTCCCGCCATGGCGTCGGTGAGTTGTATTTCGCCGCCTGCGCCAATCGCCTTCTTGTTTAAAAAATCCATCACTTCAGGCTGTAATATGTAGCGCCCGACAACGGCCTGCGTCGAAGGTGCGTCGTCCGGGTGCGGTTTTTCCACCAAGCCTTCAACAGCAACCCGGTTTCCGGCCCTCTCTCCCGGTGTAATCACACCGTATTTTGAAGTGTCTTCGCGGGCAACATTCATGGTTGCCACCATATTGCCGCCGAGCTCGTTGTAGGCTTCAACCATTTGCTTGAGTCCTCCGGGCTTGTCTTTGATCAGGTCGTCCGGCAGTGCGACAGCAAAAGGGTGGCCGTCTACCAACTTGCGAGCACACCAAATAGCGTGGCCCAACCCAAGGGGGCGCATTTGGCGCACATAGGAAATGCGGCCTTCTTCCAAAAGCATGGAGCGCGCAATTCCAAGTGCTTCATCCTTGCCTTTTTCCTGAAGAATTTTTTCTAGCTCATAGGCGTGGTCAAAATGATCTTCCATCACCTGCTTGTTGCGGCCTGTAACCAGAATAATGTCTTCAATGCCGGCTTCCAGCGCTTCTTCCGCCGCATATTGTATCAGCGGTTTGTCCAGAACCGGCAGCATTTCCTTGGGGATAGCTTTGGTTGCAGGCAAAAAGCGGGTGCCCAATCCGGCAACGGGCAGTACAATTTTTTTAATCGGAGGGTGCATGCTCATTTCCTATCAGCTATCCAGCGCGCCCAAATATTCGCGCGTTAAAACCTTACCTTCTTCAACCGCAGGCTGGTCAAAGGCATCAACCCCCATCAAATGAGCGGTCAGAACAGTTTCCAGCATAAAGGAGACGAAAAGGCCGCCTAAATTTTCTTCGCTCATTCGGTCTATCACAAATTCGCGCACCATTCGGCCTTTTTTGCGCAGGGTTTCCTGGGTCGCGCGCGACTGGCAGGTCACTGCATCGCCGATAGTCCGGCCCGCCATATAGTCCAAGCCGTAGGCTTTGGCCTCAGCAGCATTCACGCGCGGGCCTTCACCCAGGCTGGGGATGGTAATAAACGTGCAGAATTTATCGTTGGGGCCATCAAGAAATAGCTGCAACTGGCTGTGTTGGTCCACAGGTCCAATCGCGCGGATCGGGGTGGTGCCAAGACCGTCTTTGCCTAGGCTTTCCGCCCACAGCTGGCCATGCCAGCGGGTGAAGGCGCGTAGTGCTTCGGCGTAGGGCATAAGCAGCACTTGCGACACGCCTGCATGCTCGTGCAGAGTTTGGGTAAGTGCCGCGCCGATAACTGCCGCAGAGTTGGCCGGGTTGCCAGTGAAGTCTTTGCAGACCTCTTCGGCCCCAGCGCGAAATCCCGCCGCTGACAGCCCCGAAATTGCCACTGGCAGCATGCCGACCGTGGTAAGCACGCTAAAGCGTCCGCCCACGTCGGTTGGGTGGTCCAGGATGGTCGAGCCGAGCTTTTCACCATAAGTGCGCAGTGGGCGCTCTCCGGGTTCGGTTATAAAGGTGAAGTGATCACCTGCGTTGGCGGGCTTTGCGCCCTTTTCAATCCAGTCCCGGCATACCAGCAACTGCGCCAGTGTTTCGGCGGTCGTGCCGGATTTGGAGATTGCCAGCACATGGGTCTGCGCCGGGTCCAGTTCCGCCAGCAAACGATCCATCTCAAACGGGCACAGGCTATCGGGTGTGTGGATGACCGTGTTGTCGCCGGCGATATGGTCAGCACGGTAGCGGGCAATGGCAATTGCGGCTTGTGCGCCCAAACTGGAGCCGCCGGTGCCCAGCACAATCAGATGTTTGAAACCGGCGCAAATGCTTTTTGCTGCGGCATTTACCGTCTCGAGTTCTGGTGCATCCGATGCTTGCCGAGCAAAAGGCAGCAGGCCGTTCGCGGTCAATGTTTTGGCATGGTCTTTTGCCCGCGCTAAATTGGCATCAAATGCTGCCTCTAGCCCGCGTTCTCGTATTTGTTTGTAGAAGTCGTTTGCGCCGAAATTGACTTGAAACATGATAATTTCTGATCCTTAAAAAATAAGCGGTTACACTAAAAACTGCACCCACGAGTGTCAATCGAACGATTTATCGCACGCAAATAAGATGTTTTTTCTTGAAGGGGTCAGCCGCTGGTAGGCTTTGTAAATTGGGCCAGTTCGGCGTCGGTAGGCTCATGGGTTTGTTCCTCGCGGCTGCGCGAACGAAACCATAGATTAAAGGCCCACTTTTCGCCCTTTATCACAGGGCAGCCGGCATGCAGTGACAGCGGGTGTTTGCGAATGCTACCGGGTTCACAGTTGTGAAACACCAACAGTTTTCCGGGCTCCGGCTCGACCGCCATATCCAGTTTCGTAAAGCGAGTTTCGCCGCCTTCTTCCACATGGTTCAAATAACCAAGCGCCGTGATCAGTCGCTGCCCACCACGTGCCCAGTTGCGTTTACCGGTGTCGGTGGTTGGGTCAAAGGCATCAAAATGGCCTTTATATTCTGCGCCGGGGCTATAACGAATTACCTGAAAGCTTTCGGCGTGGGAAAGCGGCATGCCAACCAGCCCGGCTATCCGGCGACCAATCCGGGAAAAAGCGATATCAAAATTATGATCGACCCAGCAGACGTCGTTGGTGCGGGCCTTTGAGACCACGCCTTCATTTGGCCCAGACACCTTGGCCCGGTCCATATTTTCGCCCTTGGCCCGGGCGATAATGGCTTTGCATTCCATCGGTGATAGGAAGTTACTGATGGTATAAACCCGCGGGTCCAAATTAAGGTCAATAATGGCGCGTTTCATAAAGTAGCCGTTTCAAATAAAGTTCCACCGCTGTCACGGCCAGACACATTGCAATGCCAGCCATTTTAAGCTGATTGCAGCCAATTTTAGCTAGTTTAAAGCCAAAATTACTTTCTCGCATCCTGAAAATTCAAGCTTGCCTGCAGCCGCACTGGTTTGGCCTTGATTTTGTCAAAATCAAGGTGTTTTATCACAATATCATGAGGATTCTGGACATAGTCTACAAGATATGGGAAAAAGCAGCGAATAATAAAATGTTGTAAACACGATATTTGCGATATGAATTCAGTTGGGGAGTGACGCCATGAGGAAAGCAACGTTAATTTTGGCAGGGACAGCCTTGCTTTTGACCGGTTGTGAAAGTTTGGGTGGCAGTTCAACGCCAGCTGCAAATGCTGTTTCCGGCTACGATGCAACAGGCGTTGAGCCGCCGAAAGAACTGTTGCTGGAAATAGGTGACGCCATCGGTGATATCCGGTTCCCGGACGGTTTGGTTGTTGATGAGAAAGATTCAATCATTTTGGGTGCTGGTGACAGTACCTTTGGCAAAATTCTTGGCACTTTGAAAACCGATAGCGAGCTGGTGGTGAAGTTTTTCAAAGACAATATGCCGGGCGAAGGGTGGGGCTTGATCAGCGAATTCCAGGCTGACGACACTACGCTGGTTTATGATAAGCCGACGCGCGTCGCGGTGATTATCGTAGAACGTAGTAATCGCAGCACAAAAATACGCGTGACTGTTACACCGAGGAATAACTAAGCTCCGCCGCAAAACCAATCCTGTCCGCAAAATGAAAAAGCGAAGTAACCAATCGGCGTTAGCTGGTTGGTTCTTTTGTTTCTGTACCAGCTTGTGCGTGAAATGCCCTGGCTGAAGAGTAAGGCATCAGCGGAGTTTTTGGCGCCGCGTCGTCTCCCAAATGATCAACAACATCGCAGTCGGCAGCAATGTCTGCCGCCGCCGCGACGGCGCGCATGGTAGCAAAACACACATAAACCGCCGCAATTGCCACCCCCCTGGAACCAACCGAGATCGGAAGAGCGGCGGGGGGGGGAGGGGGGGGGGGGGGGGGGGGGGGGGGGGG
>JAALKD010000025.1 GCA_011088215.1 Sphingomonadales bacterium
CGCCGCTCTTCCGTTCTTTTCATTCATTGATGGCGAGCGGCCTGTGGGCGCAGAGGCGCGGGGTTAACATGCTGGACGGCGGTGCACATTTTTACGGCACGTTTGAAACTGCCGACGGCGAATATGTCAGTTTCGGCGCGATTGAACCGCAGTTTATGCAAGTGTTCATCGACAAAACCGGGCTGGATGCCAGCTGGTTAGCAAACCATATGAACCCAGGAGAGTGGCCGGGCCTCAGACAAGAGCTTACTGACTTGTTCAAAACAAAAACGTCAGCTCAGTGGCAGAAACTTCTTGCTGGCACCGACGCCTGCTTCGCACCCATTTTGCCGTTCTGGGAGGCTCATAAGCACCCGCATAACGTGGCTCGTGAAAGCTTCGTTGAGATAGACGGACTAACGCAACCGACGCCAACGCCAAGGTTTTCGCGCACAGAGCCGGAAATAAGCAGCGGGCCCGCCAAAAACGGCGCTGATACCGACGCGATCCTTAAGGAATTGGGTTTGAAATAGCCTTTATTTTTGTGACGTCAAAAATGCGTCATATTGCTCTAGCAGCTGGCTTGCCAGCGAATTGGCAATCGCCAAATGTTGCTGAAACATTTGGATCGCCTCATGGGCATCTTCAGGCCGCTGTGCAGCGATTGTTAATTCGGTGTAACGCTGAAAAATAAACCGCACATAATCGGCATAGTACGCCTGACTGTCATACAGTCTGGCCAAAACGGACACTGTTTCAATTGGCATGTGACCGATGGCCTGCGTCATCTGCGCGGACCGCCAAGCAGCATCGCTGGTACTGCCGCCCGAAATGATCAAATGCTGGGCAATTTGGTTGATCGCAATATCACCGCTTGCCAGTGCAGTCCGCAATCCTTCTATCCGGCCACTGTTTTCATCAATAGCTGCTTTTAGTTCGGTCTGATTTTCGGTGACCTCGATGGTTATGCGGACAACAAAATCGTCAGCCCGATGGCGATTTCAAAACCGGCTTTGCCCCAGCGAGCAACGAAATTTTCCTTAGCCATTTCTTCCCCCTGAAATTTGCATACTATTGCATTTAAGCTGTCCCAAATGGTTTTTCAACGCCGGGCTCGCTGCAAGGGGAGTCAGTTTTTAATGCTGGCGAGCGCCGCCAGCGCCGCAGCGCGGGCCTTTTTGCGGTCAATGATTGGCTTGGGGTAGGTCTCCCCCAGCGTCACACCCGCCAATTCCAGCACGTCTTCGGGCGCACTGGATGGACAGTGGATATATTTGTCAGGCATGGCGGCCAGTTCGGGCACAAACCGGCGTACATACTCACCAGCCTTATCGAATTTTTCGCCCTGGGTTGTAGGGTTGAAGATGCGGAAGTACGGCGAGGCATCAGCGCCGCAGCCCGCTACCCATTGCCAGCTGGCGATGTTGTTGGCGAAATCCGCATCAACCAGCGTGTCCCAAAACCAGGCCTCACCCTCGTGCCAGTGCCACAGCAAGTCTTTGACTAAAAACGACGCGGCAATCATCCGTACCCTGTTATGCATCCAACCGGTTTGCCACAGCTGGCGCATGCCGGCATCGATGATCGGGAACCCAGTTTGACCCTTTTGCCACGCGTGCACCAAGTCACTGTTGCCCTCACCCCATGGGAATTTATTGAACTGTTCGCGCATGGGATGACTTTGCATATTTGGAAAGTTAAACAGCAGATGCGCGGAAAATTCGCGCCAGCCAAGCTCGCGCAGGAAATGCGCACCGCCCGTGACAATCGCTTCATTAGCCGCCATGTGTTTTTTGGCTTCAAACCAAAGGGTCCGCGGCGAAATCTCGCCGAACGCCAAATGCGGCGACAAACTAGAAGTGGCATTTGTGGCCGGGAAATCACGCGCTTGCTTGTAACTTTGCACCGGACCATCCAGGAAGTCAGCCAACCGCTCGCGCGCAGCAACCTCACCAGGCTGCCAATGCGCGGCTATCGGCTCCGCCCAATGGGCGGGTTTCGGCTCAAGCCCCAGCGAATCAATGGCTTCGCTGGTTGGCCAGTGTTCAGGGGCAGGAATAGCTTTGGGCGCCGGTTGCGGCTCAGTAGCGTCAATCAATTCGGAAGCCGTGCGCCAAAAGGGGGTAAACACTGTATATTTAGTGTCGGTTTTCGTGCGCACCATCTCTGGTTCCAGCAGCAAATGCCCGCCGAAACGCCGACATTGAACGTTCTTTTTTTCCAACATCTCATGCAATGACTGCTCGCTCATAGCGGCGGCAGGCGTATAGCCACGGGTCAGAAAAACTCCCGTCGCACCAACTTCAGCGACAAGTTTGGCGATGCAATCTGTGGTATTACCACTACGAACAATCAAATCGCTACCGCATCTACGCAGGTCGTCACGTAGCGCTTTCAGCGACTGCAACAACCACCATTTTGACGCTGCCCCTAGCGGGCGAACTTTCGGCGATTGTTCGTCAAATATATAGACCGGAATTACTGGCCCACGGGTCACAACGGCTGCCAGCAACGCCGCATTGTCTGCCAAGCGCAGAGTGTTTGAAAATAGTACAATTGTTGCAGAAGCCATATACCGAACCAACCTGTTACGTGGATCAATACGTTATAGTTCCAATATCCGATCAATATCTTTCGGCAATGGCTTGGGTTTTTCAGCCAGCGACACCGCAATGAAAATAATCATCGAGCTTAACATGGCCAAAAACCCGCCGGAGATGCCGTAAGGAATTTTGATCGCCCACAGCTGAATGGCAAAATTGATTGCCAGACTAAGACTAATGGCGGCAACGGCTGCCCTGGCGCTGGCCTGTTTCCAATTCAGCCCGATCAGTACCACCGGCACTAATGCAGCGGCGAACGTACCCCAGCCAAAAGCACCCAACAAGGCCACCAATTGGCCGCTATAGAGCGCTATGGTCGCGGCGATAACCGACAAGATAATAGTCGCCGAACGCGCCCAAAATAGTTCATTGTCGAGCGACCGTCCACGCAGGGCTTTGGGAATGTCATGAATGACCGCCGCCGCTCCAATGTTGAGGAAACCATCCGCCGTTGACATAATCGCCGCAAACAGCCCAGCAAAAACAATGCCTGCAAGTATGGGATGCGCGTAGGTAGACAAAAACTCCGGCGCGGCCTGATCAGCATTACCCAGCGGAAGACCAACATCGCCCAGCACAAGTGCGCGCATAATCACTCCAACCGATATCCACAGCATAGCTGCAATCACATAGCCGAACACCGTCATTGGCAGGATGATCTTATTGTCTGACAGGTTGCGGTTCATCATCATTTTAGTCGCCACATGTGGCTGACCCGCGAGCCCAAGACCGAACAGAAAATACCATGACAACGACGCCATCGCCCCCAGCGTGCCGAAAGGCATAATGTCTTCGCCGTCATTAGCCAGCAAGATACCCGTGGCTTCTGCAAATCCGCCCTCGAATACGTGAGCGGCGGTGATGACAACCAACGCGCCGGCGATAATCATCACGATGCCCTGCACCAAATCAGTGTAAACTGAGGCAACAATACCGCCGGTAACACAGTAGAAGATCAATACAGTAGACGAGATGACCACACTGGCAACCAGGCTGATGTCGGCGAACATGTCAGTGCCCTGCAAAATTGACTGCAGCACCAGTCCCATCGCGAGTAGTTGGGTGGCGAGAAGGCCGAGCACACCAAGCAGGATTGTCCCGGCTGTTAAAAGCCGGGCGGCTTCGCTGCCATAGCGGGCAAATACAATATCAGGCAGCGACATGGAATTGCGTACCTCGGCGATCATACGGATGCGTTTAGCAATCAGGTAATAACCGGTGGCAAAGCCAAGGGCTGAACATACCGCCATCCAAATAGAACTCAAGCCGGTGGCATAAACCAAGCCCGGGCCGCCGACAAAACCAAAGCCTGACAGCGTGGAGGAAAACACTGCAAGGCTGACAACCATTGGCCCCAGGCCCCGGCCCGCCACAAAAAAGTCACCGGCTGATTTGGTGCGGCGCATCGCCCAAATGCCGACCCAAATGCAAATGCCCATATAAAGCGCGACGAAGCCTAAAATGATGGGTTGGCGAAACTCTTCCATCAGTTTGCCTCCCGATCTGCTGAGTTTTGAGCCTCAACTTCTCTTACCAGCTCTTTAAAAGCTGCCTCGTCGTCGGGGTGTAGAAAATAACGCCTGAAGGCGACCGCGTAAAACACATCAAAGATGGCAAAGCTGCCCCAAATGCCCCAGAACATCCAGTTTGTCGGCACCGGGAAGCCAAACACCACCCGGGTTTGCCCGGTGGTCAAATAAGCTTCATACCCTGAGAAAAGCATCACCCAAACAAACAACGCAAAGGCAATACCAACGCCGAAGCATAACCGCAACAGCCAGTCACGTCGGTGAGCAGGCACGCCCATGTATAGAAGGGTTCCCGCAAGCAAAATAACAGCTACCTGAAAATAGTAGGGTGCTTTGCCAATTGCACTGAGCTTTTCAGCGCCATCTCCGCCCACTGATAGGCCGGCAATTGTCGGGTGAGCTGTACCGCTGGCACCGATTGGCGCGTCACTGGTCAGGACAAAAATGGTAATGCCTGCAATAACCAGCAACAATGCGAACACAAGATGAATTGGTTTCACAAGATAAATTAGCTTCACAGGCGGTCTCCCCTCCGCAGATTCTCGCGAACCTGCGCCCGCCTTTACCAGCCAACCTAGAGGGTTCGCCGCTTGTTGGTCAAGCCATATTCAACGATTGTTGAATTTTTATGATGAACGCCGAGAAAGCGGTTCGACAATTGACCCCACTGCTACCTCGCCGCCTTCAACAACCTCAGCGGTCAAGCCGCCGTGGCCACGAACAGCATTATACCCGCCTTTGCCCAGGGTTTTTTCCATGAAACTGCACGGCGCGCATAGACCTGTCGTACGCAGAACCACGCCACCAACCCTGATTTCATGATGTCGCAGAGCGAGAAGATTGATGCCAGAGACCAGTATGTTTCGCCGCAACAGATCAGGAGGCACACTATCAAGCCCGGCAAGTGCAGCAATTACTGGTAAATGCTCCATCTGGATCAGTGTAACTGCACGTTTGCCCGGATTTTCGCGCCTGTCGCCTACTAGACCACTTTCAGCAACGATGGCCGTTTCCACCACTTGCATCGGCGCTTTGCGCGCAGGTCGCAGCCCGATCCATTCCACTCGTCCGCTCGATGCGAATGATTCCAACAAATCTTTGAGCATACTCTGTCCTGCAAACGGTTGATCATCGACGCTGATCCGGCACGTATCCGCCAGCGGCGTTCGATCAAGTCTACAATTCTAATGCTGCAGAAGCCAAATCACGAACTCTGTCCAGGTCAATTTTTCCGTCGGTGCCGCGCGGCGTGATCCACGATCCGCCAACAGTCGGCACGTTGTCCAGCGCCAGATAGTCCGGTGCCGTTGCCGCCGATATGCCACCAGTGGGACAAAATTCGATGTCAGGCAATACGCTGCCTGCGGCCTTCAAAAAACCTGGCCCGCCAGACAGCGACGCTGGGAAAAACTTAAGGGCCGCAAACCCCATATCGCGCGCCGTCATGGCCTCCGATAAAGTGGAAACACCCGGCAAGAAAGCCCAGCCCATTGCTCGAACCGAACTACCCAGTTCTTTGGTTAACCCCGGACTGACACCAAAGGTAGCGCCGGCATTGCGCGCAGCTTTTGCCAAATCAGGTGACAGAATTGTTCCCGCCCCAACGATGGCATCACTTGCCAGGTCAGCCTTCACCGCCTTGATGGCATCCAGTGCTGTAGCGTGGCGCAGGGTAATTTCAAAAACCCTCACCCCCACCTCGTAGAGAACCCGGCACACCCCCAGCGCCTCCTCGACTCTTTCAAATGCCAGCACCGGCATAACCGGTGACTGCGATAATACATTCTGAACGCTTGTCATTTACCTTGCCTATCTTCGTTAAAATATTGACCCGCCAACATCGGCAGTTGCCACAGTGCCCCGCATGGTCTCAAACAAGTCGCGGCCATATGTTTGAAGCTGCGACGGCCCCTCTGAGGCTGTGCGCGCCTCCAGTTCGTCCGCATCCACCAATATTTCAAGGACGCTGCTTTCCGGGTCCAGACGGATCACATCACCGTCCTGTATTTTTGCGATCATTCCACCTGATGCCGCCTCGGGTGACACATGGATAGCCGACGGCACCTTACCCGATGCCCCAGACATACGGCCGTCGGTCACCAACGCGACTTTGAAACCCTTGTCCTGCAGAACACCCAGGCTTGGGGTCAGCTTATGCAGTTCGGGCATGCCGTTGGCCTTAGGCCCCTGAAAACGAATAACACCGACAAAGTCGCGCTCCAGCTTGCCAGCTTTATAAGCCGCAAGCATCTCGTCCTGATCTTCAAACACCAGGGCCGGTGCTTCCACCAAGCGGTTTTCGGGCTTAACTGCGGAGATTTTCATCACCGCCTGACCAAGTGTACCTTTCATAACCGCAAGGCCGCCTGACGGCTGGAACGGGTCTGAAACTGTTCGCAGAATAAGGGGCTCATCAGACTTTTCAGGTGAAGCTTTCCAGGCCAAACCATCGTCCTCCAGCCTCGGCATCGCAGCAAAAGGTTGCATGCCCTTGCCTACAACTGTCTGAATATCGGCATGTAACAAGCCCGCAGACAATAGCTGTGAGATAACAAACGGCGTGCCACCCGCATCGTGGAAAGCGTTCACATCTGCAAGACCGTTGGGGTATACGCGCGCTAGTAGCGGTATAATTTCAGACAGGTCAGCAAAGTCCTGCCAATTAACCTGAATGCCCGCCCGCGCCGCAATAGCAACAATATGCAGAGTGTGGTTGGTGGAACCGCCGGTCGCCAACAAGCCAATAATTCCGTTGATGATCGATTCGGCCGTGACCATATCGGCCAAACCAACTTTATTGTCGGCGTTGCTCAGGTTAACCATAGCATCAGCGGCGGCGCAGTCCAGCGCGGTGCGTAGCGGGTCGTCCGGGTTAACAAAACTGCTACCGGGAAGCTGCAGGCCCATCATCTCCAACATCATCTGGTTCGAGTTAGCAGTGCCGTAAAATGTGCAGGTACCCGGGCTGTGATAGGCCTTGGATTCGCTTTCCAACAATTCGGTACGGCCCACTTCACCGGTGACATATTTCTGGCGAACCTTGACCTTTTCAGTGTTGGAAATACCAGTAGGCATTGGCCCGGCGGGCACAAAAATAAACGGCAAATGACCAAACGACAGTGCGCCCATCAACAGGCCTGGCACGATTTTGTCGCAAATACCAAACAGCATACCGCCGTCGAACACATTGTGGGTCATGGCAATGGCTGTCGACATAGCGATCACGTCGCGGCTGAACAGCGAAAGTTCCATACCGCTCTGGCCCTGGGTTACGCCGTCACACATGGCGGGAACCCCGCCCGCCATCTGCGAAACCGCCCCTGCATCATCAAGCGCCCGTTTCATCTGGTCAAGCTTGGCATGATAAGGCTGATGCGCCGAGAGCATATCATTGTAGGAGCTGACAATGGCAACGTTGGCTACACCGTCAGCGATCAGTTGCGCCTTTTCGTTTTCCGAGCATGCGGCGATCGCATGGGCTATGTTCCCGCAAGATAACCGTGGTCGCGCCCTGCCCTGATCGCGCATGGCGTCGATACGCTCCTCATAATTCTTGCGGCTTTCAAGTGAGCGCTTCTTTACCCGGTCAGTAATTTCTAACAGTTTTGAATTGGTCATTTTTTCTTCCAAAAAACGCCATTACGGCGCCCAATACACATCAAAAGGTTTCATCTTGTGCAGCCGCCCAACCGGTAGGTCAGAATTTGGCTGCAATGCCTCATCCAGTACTTGTTTCTTATGGGCACCTGTGACCATCAAGGTCACATGCGGCGCGCGCGCGATCGCTGCTGCAGACAAGCTCATGCGCTCAACCTCATCGCCTGTAACCTCGCTGCGAATAGCCTTTAGGGCGACACAGGTATCAGCGGCGGGGTCGAAGGCGGCAGCTAAGCCCTCTGCGCCAGGAAACAGAGATGCGGTGTGACCGTCAGGGCCGAGGCCCAGCAAAATGCTGTCAAATGGCTGAACAAGTCTATTATAGCGCATATTAACCACAGTTACTGCCTCAACTGCTGCGGCCTGATCGGTTTTCATACCGGTAATTGTAGCCGCCACAGCTTTCCCACCCCGAAGGTTGGCCCCTACGAAAGCCTCATTGGAACGCGGATGATTCAGTGCCACCCACCTTTCGTCAACAAGGGCAACGTCGATTGCGTTCCAAGGCAGCGGTTCATTTTGCATCGCCTGAAACAAGGGTGCCGGTGTTGAACCGCCCGACACCGCCCAGCTGGCACGTCGCCCTGTGGCAATCGCTGCCGCCAACCTTGTGCTAATGGCTGAGGTCAGCGCTGTAACCATGGCTTCGCGGCTGTCAAACCAGTGCCAGTTAGCCATTGTCCAGCCGCCCGTTTGGCTCGTAAAACCATTCCCTGCCATCACGCATCATCAGATCATGAGCCTCATAGGGCCCCCAAGTGCCTGCCTGGTAAGTCTTGGGCGGTAGAGGCGAGTGCTGCCAATGGCCAATAATATTGTCGACCCAGCGCCAAGCATACTCCACCTCATCACGGTGTACAAACAAGCTTTGGTCGCCGCGCGCTGCGTCAAGAATAAGCCGCAGGTAAGGGCCCAGACGGGCTCCATCATCGGCAACCACATCCAGATTCATCTCAACTTCCTTAAGCGTTTCTGTCGCAGAGCCGTGATTTTTAACCATCATCCGTAGCGCCAGATGATCTTCCGGTTGCATTCGAATAATAAAACGATTGGGGTTAATATGCTTGCCCCACCCCGCATGCGGCGAATGAGGAATCGGCTTGAACTGAATAACTATTTCCGCAAACCGGTCAGGCAGTCTTTTGCCTGTTCGCAAGTAAAAAGGCACATTGGCCCAACGCCAATTTTCAATGAAAGCTTTCAGAGCGACAAAAGTCTCCGTCTCACTTTCACTTTGCAATTCAAGGTCACCGCTGTATGAACCCACAGCTTCGCCCGCCATTGCACCAGCGCCGTATTGGGCCCGAACAACATTTTCATCAATTTCCGGTCCGCTAAATTGTTTGAGTGACTTTAACACCTTTAGCTTTTCTTCGCGGATGCTGTCGCCGTCCAGCCGGGCCGGCGGCTCCATGGCAACAAGGCACAGTAGCTGCAGCAAATGGTTTTGAACCATGTCACGCATTGCGCCGGTACCCTCATAAAAACCGCCGCGCCCCTCAACACCAAGATCTTCCGCGATAGTTATCTGGATATGGTCAATGGTGCGCGCGCTCCAAAGCTCTTCGAATAAAATGTTGGAAAAACGCAGAGCCAGCAGGTTTTGCACCGCTTCCTTGCCCAGATAATGATCAATTCGGAAGGTTTGATCCTCTTTAAAACAGCGACCGACATCTTCGTTAATTGCCTGCGCAGAAGCCAGATCATGCCCAAGTGGTTTTTCCAGCACAACGCGGGCACGGTCGCCGTTCAGGCCATATTCGCCCAGCAATTGGCAGGTACTGGTAAACACCGCTGGCGGCACCGCCAGAAAATGCACAAGTGGCCGTTCATCATCTCGGCTCAGCAAAGTCTTAAGCGCGGCCCAATCGTCACCGCCTTCCATCAAGCCAACTTCAACAATTGTGACCATTTTAGAGAAGGCGGCCAGTACCTTGTCCTCGACCCCGCAAGCGGGCACATTCACTGCAAACAGTTCTTTCAACCAATCCAGCTGCGAGCTGCCAAGCGCCGACCGCGATGTGAGGACAACGCGGCTATCGGGGTGAACCCGCCCTGCGACCACACCGGAATATAGCGCAGGCAGTAGTTTTCGCCGGGAAAGGTCACCGGTACCGCCAAAAATTACGAGGTCAAAAGCGTCTTGCATTGTCTGTTTTCCATATCATTCAGTCTGCATTTGGTTGCAGTCAATTATCCGTAAGCTCCAATTTTCAAAGCAATCAAACCACTTAACGTCAATACCAGCTGATATGCCTGATCCAACTGATCAAAAATATCGCGGTGAACTGCTGCATAGCCTGAGCTTTGGCCGCCGGCATAACTTGCAGGTTCGCCGTACCCGTCTTTTTCCTGTTCCTGCGACGATTCAGGAAAAATTTCCCGCAGGCGCTCAAGGGTTGACGGCACTTCAAGATGCAATAATTCCACCAATAATTCCTCTAAAGAGAAGTCGAAACGACTGGAGAATTGCGGCACTTCCATCGACTTGACAAAAATGAACTGGATCAGTCCGATACGCATTTCATGCAGCTCAAACAGCTCTTGGTCCACGCCTTTGATGTTCAGAGCTGAGGTGTCACAGTCTTCCGCCAGACAGTCTGTCATCATACCAGCGTCGCGCCTGAGTTTGCGAATGTTAGCGTCGATACTATCGCTATCGAACAGACCTTCAAGAATGCCGGACAGGCGCCGCAGGCTAGTCCGCTGCTCGCTGGTAGTAGCCGTATCGCAGCGATCGAGCCAATAGCCGGGACTTAGCAGTTTGGCGTAAGATTCGATGATACCAACATCAGACCGCGCCAACGCATGCAGCGCCATGCTGGTCACCATTTTCAGTCGGTCTGACTGTGCGTGGACTGCGTTAAATTTGTCGGGTGCGCGCTCAATCGCTGTACCAAGACCGCCACACGAATTTGCCAAATAACCCAGCTGTTGCATCACCGCATTGTGGGGGATCGCCCTAATCTGCGAAATGCGTTCCAACCGCTGATGCAGGACACTGCCGCTTTGTCGGCGCAATGAGCGCGACCCGGTTGGATACAACAAGCTGCGGCCGATGGAATCGATCATGCGGATATAACCGGGGTGATCGGTCAATTGGTTCTGGTACTCAACAAGTGTCAGGAAGAAATCCAGCGACCAGCCTTTCTCGCCGTATAGCCGGTCATCGTCGGCGTTATGGCGGGCAAAACGGACCTCAAGAAAATCTGTCAAAGTCGCCAGTGCTGTGTCTTCGCTGAGGAACCATAAAAACCCTTCGCCGCCCTGGAAGCTAACTTCATGTTTTTCTGGCCGCGATAGTTCAGCCAAAGCCTGGCGCACGCTCGGTGGTTGAGTATAGAGGAAGCGTTTTTTGAGCGATTCCGGGTAGGCCCCACGCCCAATGGATTCGCCGTGTGTATCAAAAAATAACAACTGCACACCACCCAGGCCGCGCGCTTTCCACAGCCTGATCAGCCGCAGTTTAAAACGTTCGATCGCCAGAGTCGCAGCTGGTTGGCCAATATAGCGGCCACTATCGGAAAAGCCCAACTGAAGGCAAAAACGGCCCTGTTTCTTGATATAGGCAAGGAAGTGCGGGTTATCCAACAGCTCGGCAATAACCCGATCACCGCGCTCCAGCCCGATTGCGGTCTCGAATAGCGGAGAAATTTCCACATGATCATCAACCCCAAACAACTTGGCGTAATAAAGCGCGGCCAACAGGGTGAAGGGAGTGTCGGATTCCGCCACCAACATACGTATCGGGGTTGCTGCATCAAAATGCTTCTGGAACTGCGCCGCCATCATGAAAACGCGCTTGGCGGTTGTGCGTTCGGCGGCAAGCATCCCGTAATGAATGGTCTGAGGTTTCACCGCCGCCAGCTTGTCAGAAATAGCAGACAAAAAATGGCGTCGCATGGCGCTCTGGTCGGGCGCGTTGGTCAAGTTGATCTCGGGCCCCATTGCATTGTGTAGCTGCGCGGCGTTCAGGCGAAAATGAATATGCGACAAGCCCAGTCCTACCGAACGCCATTCGGTCGACAACAAGGCAACATCGCGCCAGGCATCCGGCGCAAGGGGCAAGTCCAAAAGTCCGTCAAGTGCATCTGAAATTTCGGCACGCGCTGCTTCTTTAACTTTTTGATTTTCGACCGCCAGCTTGTTGAAGTCTTTTATAGACGCGCCATCGTCCTGGTAACCAGCCAGCGCATCCTGTCCTAATTGGAAACAGTGCATCAGTTGTGCAAACCCAGCTTTTAGCGCTTCGATATGCGGCTCAGCCTCGGCGTTATCAATTGCCAGCGCTTCAGTGGCAGCAATACAAAGCTCCAAGCCCGCAGTCGCGGTTTTGTAGCGGAATGACAAGCCCAACGACCAATTGATATCGGTGCGGCCATCCAGATCAAATCCGACCCAGCTCGCAATTGTAGCCAATCGCGGCCGGAGCGAGCGGTAGTCATCTGGATAGAGAACCGCGGCACGGTCAAACACAACCTGATACAGAGTTCGTAGGCTGCGCCGCATGTTGCCCAACGCCACATTGGCATAGTCCAGCTCTTCATACAGCGTCGGAGACCGGTCTGGGTGAGCCTGCTTCAGGCCGTGGGCGCGCAGTGCTTTCACCGCTGCAGCATCGCCCTTAGGCAACGCGTTCATGAAAGCGCTAGCCGCAAGCCAAGCATCGCCGGACATCGAGAATGTCGGATGCGCCGTGACCACAAAGCCTGCAACTTCATCCTCCACCAAATTCTGGAAGGCACCAAAAGGCACTTTTTCACCAGCCGCGTTGTAGGCAAGCCCATCAACGATTGCCGTGAGACGGCCAATATTCTTACTCCGTTTAGGACTGACCCATTGACGGGTCATGGCCAACAGTCGCGTTTCTATCAGCGGCAGTCCTCTTTTGGCCAGGTTGTCCGAAATATCGGCAAGGCTTTTGGATCCAGCCATCAACTCAGACGCTAAGCCGTATGCTTCAGACAGGTGTTTGCGGCGCATTTCGCCGTTTTTTGTGACTTGGTTTGTCATAATTTTTTCATTTCACTATCAGTAATGAGCAGTCTACCAAAATTCCCAAAACCTGTATTCATCACCCCTTGGTTGATGCGCGCAACATCAACTCAAACGGCAATATTTCACTTTCAGCTCGACGGTACTTTGGCTCAGCGCCGTTGCCAGAGTTTTCGTTCTTCACGCCAGATATGTCCGCCAGCAAACGCTCGGTCGCGGTTTGACCAATCGACTGAATGGGCTGTCTGACCGTCGACAGGCCCGGCCATAGCTGGCGCGACACCGGCGTGTCATCAAAACCGGCAACAGCTAGGTCGCTCGGAATTGTCAAACCTTTCTGATAGGCCACATGCATAACACCAGACGCCATATCGTCATTGCTGGCAAAAATTGCGGTCGGCCTGTTCAAACCTGACAGCAACTGTTCCGCAGCTTCGACCCCGGAATCAAAATGAAAATCACCGCATGCGATAAGACTGTCATCAAACGGAATATCTGCAGCAGAAAGCGCTGCGCAGAAACCTTCAAACCTGAGGCACGAACAAACATGGTCGGCAGGTCCCTTGACAAAACCAAGCCTGCGATGGCCCGCTTCTATCAAATGACGTGTCATTTGCTGCGCTGCTGCCGCTTCGTCAATATGAACCGACGGACCGCGCCCGGTGCCCGCTGATGACACAGAAATAAACTTGATGCCACTTTTCAACAAGGCGTCAACAAGTGCCTCATTGTCAGACAGTGGCGGCGACAGGATAATGCCGTCAGGCTGGGTAGACCGTATCCACTCAAGTACATCTGCCTCCAAGTCAGGTGCTTGCTGCGCCACCGGAAATAATGCCAAACCGTAATGGCGTTCTCTGCAGGTGCGCAAAATACCGCGCTGAAGTTCGCCCAAAAAGCTGTCGCTAGCATTGCCGTACAACAGTCCGATCAGAAACGACCGTCCACCAGCTAAACCCCGTGCCGCAAGGCTGGGTTTATAACGCAACTGTGCAATGGCCTGCGCAACCCGCTCACGAGTTTTTTCGCTAACATTGGGTTCGCGGTTCACCACACGGGAAACCGTTTTTATCGAAACGCCCGCCATGGTAGCCACATCATTGATGGTAGCCGCAGATGTCATAGTCTGATTCCCGTCATGGCGCAGTTAACAAAATGATGTGCTACAATCATTGTCAGAGGTGCAGTATCTGCCATAATTGAAGTTAAATCATTATATGATTATTGACAGCGCTGTCAATGCCGGTTATCGATTTGCACTATAAGGCTCCAATCGTACAACAATGGCCGCACTTTGCTTGATGGTGGCCCATGAATGATAGGCACTCAGCCAATGACAAACGACAAGAGTGTTCAGCAAGTTATAGTCGCCGACATAGGCGGAACCAATGCCCGTTTTGCGGTGGCAACGCTGGATGCCGGATCAAGACCAACTGCCGGGCCGAGATTGATCGAGCACTATGCCGGGTATTCTTGCGCTGATTTTCACGACCCGCTTTCTTTGATCCAGACCTATATCGACGATTGTCCGATCAAAAACATAACAACGGCTTGTTTTGCAGTTGCGGGTCCGGCAGATGGCACAAAAGCTTACCTGACCAACTTGGGCTGGAATTTTGATGCTGCCAAATTAACAGGCGCCCTGATGCTGGAAAACGTCATCGTTGCAAACGACTTTGCAGCACTAGCACGTTCCGTTACTGCCCTTGACCCAAACAAAACGATCCCACTACACCAGCCAGCCAGCCCACCTGTCCCAGGACCAATGAGCGTGATGGGTCCAGGGACCGGGTTTGGAGCCGCCCAGATTCTACAGAAAAACGAAAAAGTGACGGTCATTTCTACTGAAAGTGGGCACAGTGCCTTTGTGCCAACCGGGGCGATGGAGACCAAGATATGGAACATGATCCGGGCCAGCATGGGCCGTATTACTGTGGAAACACTGCTGTCAGGCATCGGTATTCTTCGCATCTACCGGGCGATTTGCAGCCTGAATGACCTGACGCCACTGAACTATGAACCCAGCACGATCAGCCAACTGGCGATGGAAGAAAACGACCCTATATGTGTGGCTACTCTTAATGTTTTTTGCACCATGCTCGGCGGCGTGGCTAGCGACATTGCTATGACACACGGAGCCGTGGGCGGCGTATTTCTAGGTGGGGGAATTTTACCGAAAATCGCGAATTTTGTTCAGCATAGCGAAATTGTGAAAAGCTATCTGGACAAGCCGCCGATGGAAAAATATGTCGAACAAATTCCATTGAATTTAATTGTCGACCCGGAAGCGGCGCTTATCGGCGCGGCTTTATTGGCTGAAGACGCTATCTCAGAAAGCCCGTAGCCCTATAGCTGGTTCCTGACGGCACAACATAGTTCAAGACTGCTTTTCTACCTCTTTGCCCGTTAACAAACTGATGCGCTGCTCGTCAAATTTGGCGACGGATTTTACCGCAGTTTTGTATGGATCTTCGGCTTTTTCCAGCTCGTCATTTTTGATAATTACCCGGCGGTGTTCACCGTGAATGCGCCAACTGTTTTCGGTTTTGAAAATATAAAGCAGCTCACCTGGCGTGGTCACAACATAATAGGGCGCCTGCGACGTAAGCGGCAGATTTCGGGAATAACGTGGAAAGTAAAAATTCAGACTTTCCTGAGTTACCGGCCCTCTGATGCCACCAATGATGCAATCCGTGAAAGTCGTGTCACTGACCTCAGACCCAAGCATTTCAGCACAGGTTAAATTGCAGGAAATGAATTCGCTACCATCGATGTCGCAAGCGCGAAACCGGGCACCGGAAAAATCGCACTTGAAGAAAATCGCACTGGAAACCATCAACAGATGAAATTGAGCTTCGCTGAAGTCACAATTAACAAAAATTGTATCAGACCAGTTCAGCACACTGCGAATTTTCAGCGCGCTGATACTTTCCTGTGCAAATTGCTCGCCTACGACCAATTTATGTGAAGGAAACGTGTTGGTTAGCGTTTTTAAATCCATCATCAACCCCGCCGTGCAGTGTTTGTGGTTACAGAATAATAGCATCGATTGATCAACACTGTATCCACAAGCCATTGTCATTCGGTAAAGGTTTGATTCAAATTTTAGCTAATTTGAATCTTATGTTCCTTGCACACTCAGCAACGACACTGACTAAACTATCCTCTGTGTTTTTTTATTCACCATTAGTGTTTCTAGGCACAGTTTTCCGTCACGTCGATCAGCAAGCCTACTACGTTTCAAAAAAAACAACCGCTGCCGGAAAATCCAACAGCGGCCAATATATCATCGGAAGAAATTGCGTCTTTTTAAAGACCCGCAGACCTCACATGCACTAACGCCGGATTGGGTCTTGGCACAGACCGGCCAATTCAGCAGGCGTTAACCCCAGCGAATTTACCACGCTATTATAGAAATCAATCTCAAACGGGTTAACCTTTCCGTCAATCCGGATCAACTGCGCCAAAGAATTGACCACAAGCTGCCGATCAGCCAAATCGATTTTCGACCGGATTTTAGACAAGTATTTCTCAATCGTTGCTTCTTTGTAAAGGTCAGAGATGGCTGCAATTCGAATATCCTGTGCGCTAACATCTGAACCGGTCGCGTCCTTGATAACCGACTGAGCAACTTCAACCTCAACCGGGTCAATATTGCAATCTGCACTGGTCGCCCGCGCCAGTGTCATCAACAACACTTCTTCAACGAGCGCTTTTTTGTCATCTGCGGACAGTTCCTTATCCCCAAACCGGAAAAATTCCATAATATGGCTCAAACTTGAGATGCTCATTGTTGCGTCCTTCCCCTATACAAAAACCGTGTAACGACCACGCCTTTGATTTTCGATTTTCCCTAACGGCATCACCTGATTTGGTAACCCAGTAATTCAGGTAATGCATCTTAACTTTGATACCACCGCAAAACCGGGCTCGGGTCAAGCATCTGTCTGCCCAAAAGCATCAAAAGCGTCTTTTTTAATATCATTTCCGCAAATTCGCGCCAAACTGCTTATTGAAGCGCCGCCTCGCTGATCTGCCAAAGGCGATCAGCGCCGGTTTCGTCAACTGCCCACGGTGCAACATCGAAGAAACGCGGCGATTCGTCTGTCATAAGGTTGGCAACATCGCAGTCTTCACAATAAAGCCCGCCGTATTCTGCAATATTTGTCGTTGTGGCGCACCAAATGCTGGTGGCGGCGGCGCCTCCGGTTGACTTGAACATTTTGCTGGCGGCTTCTGAAACGTTACCTTTTTCATCCGTCCAGCCCATCGCAACCATTTCTTCCACCGGCAAATAGCGTTGCAATGGCGTCAAAATTCCGCCCGGGTGAACCGAAAAGGCCAGCAAGCCTTGGTCGCCGTATTTTGCCTGCAAACCAACGGCAAACAAGGCATTCGCGGTTTTTGCCTGACCATAGGCCTTCCATTTATCATATGGCTCAGCAGTAAAATGAATGTCATCCCAGCGAATATCGCTTTGTTTATGCGCGATCGAAGAAAGGCTGACGATGCGCGGGGCTTCGGCCTTCAACACCGCTGGCATCAGGCCCTGCGTCATGGCAAAATGCCCCAGGTGATTAACCCCGAACTGGGCTTCCCAACCATCGCCAATCCGAGTTTCCGGGCAGGCCATAATAGCCGCATTATTAATCAGAATATCAATGGCGGTTCCTGAACTGACAAAATCATCCGAAAAACGCCCGACACTGCTCAGGTCCGCCAAGTCCATCGCGGCAATCACCACACCACCGCCGAACTCTGACAACGCATCCGCAGCCACGTCCGGGCGCCTAGCCGGCACATAAACCTTCGCTCCTGCACCCACTAACGCGCGCACTGTCTCTAGACCAAGGCCAGAATATCCGCCGGTAACAATCGCTGTTTTGCCGCGCAGATCTTTCCCGGCAACCACATCGGCGGCGGTGGACTTCAGCCCGAAACCGGACCCAGTTTTTTTCTGTTTTTCACTGTTCATGCAGGTCCCTCCCTAGGCTTTGGAGGTAAGCCATTTACTACGGGTTTCAACTGGCCCCGGGTCGCCCAAACAAATATTGCTTGTTTTCTACGGACATGCGAACCACTTAGAATAACAGCAGACACCAGACCAAAACCTGGAAGTAAAGCAACCACAGGGGACGATTATGGCCAAACGCCTGCCATATATTTTTGAGGATATTCGCCAAAAGTTGATCGGCGGCGGGAGCACAAAAACCTGGAGCGAAAATGCCAGTTCGGCCTACAGTGCAACGGTGGAGGGCTTGAAGGAATTTAGCGGCGACACCCTGGGCAAAACGGCGGCGCGCTTCAACGAAGCACTACCCTACATCGAACGCGCTGGCTACGACGTTACCGAAATAGAAGTCGGTCTAGGCTTATCTCCTAAAGTAGTACCACACCTGCGCCTTCGTGATCTTATCGATGAAGCGGAACAGCTTGCCCTTCTTGAGGAAACCAAAGACAAAAAGCTGGTGAACACCATTCTCAGTTCGTTGTTCCGGGCAAGTGCCGCGCGCAGCAAACTGAAATTCAAGAAATTTCATTTCAGCAACATTGAGCTAGAATTAAGCATCCTGCCTACTGTGGTACTTAAGTTTCGACCTAACGAACAGGAATTAGCCAGCATCGATGATACTGCTGAAATTGCGGCACCAGACAGCGAAGCAGCACCGAAGTAACCACTGAAGCGAGCCAGCTATCTAGTTGTATGCATTTCTTATTTGATCAAGAGGTCTTGGCCAGAAACTCGTCGGTGGCCGCTTTGTGGACAGCTGCCTCTTCCACATAATAGCGCGTGCCCGCGAGCATCCCGGCATCTTCACCGGGCTTCAGGTCCCGGAACTTTCTGGCTGGCAACCCAGCCCACATTTCACCGCCCGGCAGTACCTTGCCCGCGCCCAGAAAAGCACCCGCCGCCAAAAATCCGCCAGAGCCAACGGTCGCACGATCCAGCACGGTTGCGCACATGCCAACAAAGGCCCGGTCTTCCAGTGTACAGCCATGTAACATGCATTTGTGCCCAACCAGAACGTCGTCGCCGATAATGCAGGCAGTGCCGCCATGGTTGGGTTCGTCAACATGAATGATGGTGCCGTCCTGAATGTTTGAGCGGGCTCCAACAACAATTTTGTGAGCGTCACCGCGCAGCACCGAGCCATACCAAACGCTGGCATCTGGCCCGATTTCCACATCGCCGATAATCACGGCTCCAGGTGCGATGAATGCACTTTCATGTATTTTAGGTGATTTACCGCCAAGCGGCATGATAAGTGGCTGCATATTCTGGTCTTCCCTTAAACTCGACTGAAAAAGCACTATGCCGCTTTGAGTAAATGCTCGCAATGGCAATAGTGCCTGTCAGTTTACAAGCGGCAGCCAGTTTTATTCGGCAGCCTTTGGCTCGATCACTTTACTGCCAGTTGACGCACCAACCAGTGGCCACATCATCAACTGGGCACCAGATATATCGTTAAGGTTTTCTACGCCGTATTCTGCAGGAAATTTGCGGGTGATTTTCGCGGTGCCAAAGATCACGTCCCATAGGAAAAAGAAGTTACCAAAATTGCCTTTATAGTTGGTAATGCCGTCTTCTTTGTGCCGTCCGTGGTGGGCAGAATGGGTCGCAGGCGTGGAAATTGTGCGCTCCACAATCCACATCACCGGACTCAACCACTTAATTTTATACAAAGGCTCGTCCCAGTGAACGCTGGAATGGGCTGCAATGATCACAATATTTTTCGCAACAATGTAAACCGCGTAAACCTCACCCAGGCCCAGATACACCAGCACCGCCGAAATCCACAAGCTGGGCAGTAGAAAATAGAAAAAGAAACCATTGCGGTATACGATTCGGCTGTTGAGGTAATCAGCGTCATGGTGCACCCGGTGCAAGTTATACAAAAGCGGGAACGTGTGAGTGGTGCGGTGCCACCAATATTGGGCCATGTCTTCGCCGACCATTAACATCAGAAACATAACCCAAAACGGCAAGTGCGACAACGCGCCAGCATGCTCAGGGAACAGGTTCGCCGCCAAGCTTGATGCACCCAGCACAACCAACGGGGGCGCGATGAAAAACACGTTGGTGGTTGAGAAAAGTTCAATGATCACATCGCGCAACTTTGTGTGTTCTTTCTCAACGAAACGACCAAAAACGATCTCGATCAACATGACTGTCACAAACGCGACTAAAATATAGAGTGAATCCATTATCCGTCCCCTTTGAAAGTGACTATAACGATCTTATTCAATAAAATTTAGTGATATATTTTCACATAAATATAACTTATGGTGATAGTTATGTTAAATATTCGCCATTTGCGCCATCTGGTTGCCATCTCCGAAGAAGGCACGCTGCAAAAAGCGTCCGAATAGACTGCATATCACTCAGCCTGCACTAACAAAAAGCATGCAAACACTTGAGTATGATCTGGACGCTAAGCTTTTCGAACGTATTGGCCGCAGATTATGCCTAACCGATATCGGTGAAGAACTGGTTGTCAGCGGCAAGCAAATCCTGCGCTCGGTGCGCGATACCGAAGATATGGTCAATAACTGGCGCAGTGGTGCGTCTGGACGAATTACCATCGGATTGGGGCCTGCCTACACAGTTCTTTTGTCAGCCAACCTGGTCGAGAAAATACTCGCTGAACACGGCCCAGTTCGCCTGCAAATCGAAACCGGCGACACTGACGCCCTGTTGGCCAAGCTGCTAAATGACGACCTGCATATAGCAGTGTGTGACCTTGCATATGCCCCCTCTGATCCCGATCTGTCCATTACCGACCTGCAACCACAGTCCATCGTTGGGCTTGTTCGCAAAAACCACAACCTTGCGGGCCGCAGGTCGGTCCCGATGGAAGACCTGAGCAAGTTTCCAGTGGCGCACAGCCCGGCACCGGCACAGTTCACAGACTTCAGTGTTGGCCTCGCGGGCCTAAACCAAAACAATCAAGGCACCGTATGCCTGTCAAACAACTATGATGCCTTTGCGCAGACCTCGGAAAAGACTGACTTGGTTACCTTGCTGCCACAGAACCTGGCGGAAATTTACACCGCCACACGAGAATTGGAGATTATCACCCTGGCGGATATCCCGCAAAAATCATCGCCTAAAATATTAACCCGCGGTCGCGGCAAACCACTGCCCCCTATTGGACAAAAGGTCATCGACCATATTCAGGCTTTGTACGGCTAGGCTGCATCCATTTGGGCTCGCTGGAATAGCGCAATACCGTCAATAAAAGCACGTTCGGCAGGCACCGAGATTGAAGCTATTCCGTGTTCAGTAAAGGCCGCGGTATAGCGGTGAGCCAAACCTTCATTGCCCACCAAAACCACGTCTCTGCTTGCCCCAATTACACCGACGGCGGCCTTAACTTCGCTGCCCACCAGCATGCCAGACAGATAGCTTTCAGCAGACTTACATGCCAATTCACCGAGCAAAATGTCTGCCCGTATGGAAAATAGATTGTGCAACAGGCCCGCAGCTGAACCGGAAGCCGTGACACCATCCATAAAACTGGGCAGATCAAATTCGTCTTCCACAAGCAGCGTACCGATCATGCTTTGGCGGCGAATAAGTGCAAACATTTCGCCGGTCATAAACGATGTCAGGGAGGTGATTTGGCCTTGCTTAACTATGCACCATTTGCTGTGAGTTCCGGGCAAGCAAACCAATGCATCGGTCAACCCCAACGCTTCCAGTGCGCCGAATATCTGAAGTTCCTCCCCTCGCATAACGTCTACGCCGCCAAAAAAGTTTGGGCCGCTAACGCCGGGCACAATCTGCATGGACAAACCAGTATCTGTTTCAAATCCGACACATGAAGCCGCTAGTGTGTTGATCGAGGCATTACAGGAAACATAAGGCGTTTCCCTCCAGCCGTTTCTACTGCCGATTGTTCCGCCCATAATAACCGACAGGTTCGGGGTTGCATCCAGCCATTTGCCGCAGGTTTTTTCCAGCACTTGTTTATAGGATTTATCGCCCAACACTGAAACACCATCTCTAGTGCGTGCGCGGGCCAGAATTTCATAGTCGCCGCCCAGCAAAAAAGCCCGGAAAGTGCTGGAGCCCCAATCAATGGCGATCATCTTGGCAATAGCTATACTGCTGGGTCCCACTAAACACGCCCGCCATCGATGATGAGCGATTGGCCTGTAATCATCGCGGACACATTTGAGGCCAAAAACAAAGCAGCATTGGACACATCTTCTTCCGCTATGGTTCGCTTCAGGCTTTGCTGGGCCAAACACTCTTCCACTGCTTCAGGCGTAGCCCAAAGTTGCTTTTGACGCTCGGTCAACACCCAACCGGGCACCAGCGCATTTACACGAATGCCGTCAGGACCCAATTCGCGGGCCAGGGCTTTTGTCAGGCCAATAATACCCGCCTTTGCTGTGACGTATGACGCATATCCAGCCAAACCCAAAATTGCAGAATTTGACCCTAAATTAATAATGCTGCCGCCAGCCTTCTTCATGTCACGCAAACAGGCTTGCGCCGTGAAAAAATGCGGCCGCAAGTTGGTGTCCATCGAATCGTCCCAACTGTCTGCGCTGTATGTTTCCACATCGTGACGCTGGTCTCGCGCTGCGTTATTGATAAGCACACTGACCGGGCCTATTTCTGTCCGTGTGCGGTCAACCGCAGCCTGAAGCGCGCCCACATCTCGGATGTCGCAATGCACATATAGAGGCCGCTTACCGTGCTTTTTCTCTACGCGGTCGCACAAAGCTTCAGCTGGCTCAGGTGTCAGCGAAACAAAGCCAACGTTCGCACCTTGGCTTGCGAAAGCGTCAACGAAAGACGCGCCGATGCCCGAACCTCCACCGGTGATAAAAACAGTCGCGCCTTCCAGGTCACTATATTGCGGATAGCCCATATGCTTATCTTCCTGAGATAGTTAATCGTCACCGATTTGCTGCAAATCCGCCGGTTCTATACGGTTTCAAACCAAACAAAAGTCGCCGCTTACTCATATTGTTTTTTAATCATATATATCATAATAATATAGACTAAAATTTAACTTGGCCTCCAACATAAAAGTTATCGAAGCCAAAGCATCCAGGGGTGCAAAGCCATATATGTCCCGTAACTTCCAGCAAATTGATGAAGTTTCAGCAGCAAATACCCTGGGCGAAGGCGTACAATGGTGCAGCGAAGATCAAACGATCTGGTGGACAGACATTCTGGAATGCAAACTATACCGCTACTGTTGGCAAGCGAAAAACCTCGAAGTGATCAGCACTCCGGAACCGCTGGGCTCCTTCGTTTTTACCGATGAACCCGGTGTTATTGTCGCCGCTTTTGCCACCGGATTTGCCTTCTTCAATTGGAAAGATGGCCGCGTTCAGTGGCTGCATCAGCCGGCGTTTCTGCCGGGCGAAGACCGATTCAATTATGGCCGCGCTGACCGACAGGGTCGCTTCTGGTCGGGCACCATCATAGCAAATCTGGCCCCATCCACCCTGGCCACAGGCAGGTTATTTTGTCTGGACACGGACCAAAGCCTTTCAGTTCACGAACAGGCCATCGCCATTTCAAACGGCATTGGCTGGAGCCCCGACAGCGAAACCATGTATTTTGCCGATTCGCTGAAGGGCGATATCTACCAATACGGATTTGACCCTCAAACTGGCACATTGTCTGACCGTGAACTCTTCGTGCGTGTTCCGCGCGGGGGTGGTCCCGACGGCGCGGCAGTTGACGCGAGAGGTAATGTCTGGAGTGCGCAGTGGGCCGCTGGCAAAATACTGGCGTTCGATCCAACCGGCGAAATCATCGCCGATGTGCCAGTGCCCACAAGCCAACCAACCTGTGTTGCTTTCGGGGGGCCAGACTTGAATTTAATGATAGTCACATCGGCTCGTGACGGCCTAACGACAGAGCAGCTTGATCATCAACCGTCTGCTGGCAACGTCTTTATATTTGAAACCGACGTGCAGGGACTACCGGAAGAAATTTACAAAGGGCGCGCACCCAGCACGCGCGCATGAAAGCGAGGATTCGATGGTCATATCATCTCAAAGCCTAACCCAGCAAATTGTCAGTGAACTCGGCCAGTCGATAGTCAGGGGCAAATACAGCGGCAAAAACACCTTCCCGATTGAAGCTGATTTATGCGAGGAATTCGGTGTCAGTCGCAGCGTTTTGCGCGAGGCGGTTAAAATGCTGACTTCAAAGGGATTGTTACGCGCCCGACCGCGCCAAGGCACATGGGTGCAGGACGAACAAGCCTGGAACCTGTTAGACCCAGACGTGCTGCGCTGGTTGCTGGACCGGAAATTTTCCATTGAGCTCTTAAGCGAATTCACCGAAATACGGCTAGCAATAGAACCACAGGCGGCGGTTTTCGCCGCCCAGCGAGCCACTGACGAGCAAAAACAGGCCATCGCCGACTCTTTGGCAAGAATGCAGGCTGCCGAACGGGGCGACGATGATGCCCTCCAGTCCGATATTGCATTTCATGTGGCATTGCTGAAAGCCAGCGACAACCGCTTCTTCAGTCAGCTAAAAGACCTGGTTGAGACCGCACTTAGGATCAGCATTCGCCTGACCAACCAATATAAAGGTGTCGCGTTGGCCAGCGTGGAAGACCACAAAAAGGTATTTGATGCGATCATGGCGGGCGACAGTGCCGCCGCCCATGCTGCCAGCTACGAGCTGGTTAAAGAAGCCAACGACTTGATCGCCAAAGCGAAGGAAAAGTCAGCAAATAGCTGAAAACACAATCCTATAGTCCTAGTCGACAACCTTCAAATAAAACATCAGCGCTGTTTCTGGCTGCATCAGCGGCAATTGCATCCCGACTTTCATCAGGGGGTCACCACAATATTCGCCGCCTATACCCGCGGCGGTATTTTTGACTCGCGCCTCTGCAGAAGGGGGCCAAACCACATCGAGACGGTAATTTTTACTTGGCTCCAGCGCCGGAAATTTCAAAACTTCCGGTACCGTGTCGGTCCGGGTCGCGGTCTGGGTGTATGAAACCAGCGCTTCACCCCGGCAATCGGAGACAATCGCAAAGGCTGATACGCAGCTGGGCGTCTGCAAGCGAACCAGATCGCCGCTATGGATCAACCTCCGGCAGCGCTTGTGAAGGGCAACTGCGGCCTTAATAGTGACCGCCTCACCCTCAGTTAATTCGTGCAAGTCAAATTCCATGCCCATGTGGCCAAACATGGCTGTGGCTGCTCGCAACTCGGCGGACAAAGTGCGCCCGGTTATATGGCACACCCGCGGTCCGATGTGGGCTCCCATAACCTCCGCTGGAAAAAAGATTGAGCACCCACGCTGGATCGCCAGTCGGTCAAGCGCATCATTGCTATCTGAAGTCCAGATGCGGTCAGTATATTCCAGAATACCGTAGTCAGCGCGCCCACCGCCGGAAGCACAACTTTCAATCTCAATTCCCGGGTGCTTCGCCCTCACCTTAGCCAGCAGCTCATACAGCGCCGTTACCTGAGCATGAGCGACCGGGCGACCGCTCTGATTGCTTCGGCCGGGATGGTGAATATCCCGGTTCATATCCCACTTCAGATAGGAAATGTCATGGTCTGACAGCAAAGCATCCAACCGTTCGAACAGATAGTCGTTGACTTGCTGTCGACTTAAGTCAAGCGCCAGTTGATGGCGAAATGGGATTTGTTCTGATGTGCCGGAAGACAGCACCCAGTTCGGATGCTGCCTGAACAGGTCACTATCGGGGTTAACCATTTCAGGGTTCAACCCAAAGGCCAAATTCCATCCCCAACGATGCCACATGCTCAATAAGAGATGTCAGCCCATTTGGATATACATCCGCGTCCACAAACCAATCGCCCAAACCAGCCGCGTCGTCTCTGCGCCCCTTGAACCAGCCATCGTCCAACACAAAGCGCTCAACTCCCAAGTCAGCAGCTTTATTTGCCAGAATCTTCAGTTTGTCAGGGTTATGGTCGAAATAGACCGCTTCCCAGGTATTATAATGCACTGGACGCGGCTTGGCACGGGCAACGTCAGTTTGCAAATGGCTGCGCACATAGCGATGGAACTTCCGTGACAGTCCAGAAAAACCATCTGCTGAATGCGTACAATATAAGGCAGGTGTTTCATATTCCTCGCCTTCCGCAAGCATCATTTCGCCGGGTAGCAAGCACTCGCCCATTTGAACGAAGGCGCGTCCGTCGGGCAGTTTTTCTGCCACGGTTCGATGATTACCGCTCCAACCCAAATGAAAACCATAAACTTCGCCCGACGTTTCGCCCGTGCCACTTGGATGCGCCAACAAGCCCGGAAAATTATCATGCGAGGTACGACCCCGTCGGTTTTCTCGCACGTAGGCACCAGTGAACAGGTCGATGGTCTGCTGCTGAAACTCGCCTGCCCAGCATCCGGTGAAGCCGGTCAGTTGATCAACGCCGGTGGTAAGCGGCACAGTCATAGCCGCGCACCAGGCCAGTGTCAGAGTCTCCGTGCCATGGTTAGCGACTGTGGTTCGCAGTGCGAGAACATCAGACTTCGGGTCAATGGAAACTACGCAGGAAAGACCCATCTTGTGCACCGGATCAATAACCTTAATTGTAACGCTACTGGCACTGCGTTCCACTGCCTCTACATGCGCCGGGTTAAAGTCCCACCCAAATGAGCCTTTGGTCAGGCTTATGCCCGGCGAACCCAAAAATCCGCCGCCCTGTGTCGGGCAAAGCGTCAACGGAATTTCAAATGACGGCGACGAGGGACCGGTTGGCCTCTGCGACAATGCTTTAATTGCCGCACGCGATGGGCTCACCAGCTTAGCGCCCCAATAGGCGATAGAAATACCCTGCTCGGTCAGCTCAAGAATAAAACTGGTGCTCTCGCCTTCGAGCACAAACCAATTTTCACCGTCCGCGCTCATCGTTTGTATTTCATTCCTTTGCGTAGTGCGTCCAATGGCCAAAACCCAAAAACTTTTTGTGGTCTTTCGTGCCTAAATTTGAATAGATAATCTGACCGGTCCTATTGACCGACGCAAGCGATGATACTAGCGTGCGCTAAAGGTGCAATGATCATATAAATAATATTTATAGTGCCGGGGACGTGTCCCTCACCGGGGAGAGAAAATGATAGGGGTCTGTTATTATCCGGAACACTGGTCGGAAGATCTGTGGCATTCGGATGCAGCTGCCATGAAGGCGTTGGGCCTGACATACGTCCGCATCGGCGAGTTCGCCTGGTCGCGGATTGAACCTGCGCGCGAGCAATTTTCTTTTGACTGGCTGGACCGCGCGGTCGGTATTCTCGCTGGCGCGGGCCTGAAAATTATTTTCGGTACGCCAACCGCCACACCGCCTAAATGGCTGATTGATGAACATCCCGACATCCTGCCAGTTGATCCTTTCACCGGCCAAGTGCGAGGGTTTGGATCGCGGCGGCATTATGATTTTTCTAGTAAAACATACCAAACAGAAGCACTTAGAATTACCGACGTGATCACCAAACGCTACGGCAGCCACAAGGCAATTGTCGGCTGGCAAACCGACAATGAGCTGTGTTGCCACGATACCGCGCTAAGCGGGTCCTTAGGCGCCCGAGAAGGGTTCCGGCATTGGTGCCGTGCACGGTAAGGGCACATCAACGCGCTCAACACTGCTTGGGGCAATGTTTTTTGGTCGATGGAGTATGGCTCTTTCGACGACATTGAACTGCCTATCGGCACTGTTACCGAGACCAACCCGGCCCACGGGCTGGCCTACCGCCGATACTCTTCAGACAAAGTTATTGAATTTCACTCCCGCATGATCGCGGTTATTCGAACAAATGCTCCGGGCAAATGGATCACCCACAACTTCATTCCAAAAGAAGACCTGGGGGTTGACCCATACGCATTGGGCGCAGAGCTGGACATCGCATCTTACGACAATTACCCGCTCGGTCGGGCGGACATGGCCTTTTCGGATGCACCGCCTGAGGTTGCCAGCCGCTATATGCGAACCGGCCATCCCGATTTCGCCAGTTTTTACCACGACACCAGCCGCAGTTTTTCCGGCGGCGATTATTGGGTAATGGAACAGCAACCGGGTCCAGTGAACTGGGCACCGCATAACCCGCGCCCTGCACCCGGCATGGTGCGCTTGTGGTCTTGGGAAGCCTTCGCCCACGGTGCTTCGTGCGTCAGCTATTTTCGTTGGCGTCAGGTGCCCTTCGCGCAAGAACAAATGCATGCGGGACTGCGCCGCCCTGATAATACAAACGCTAGCGCATGGCCGGAAATTGAAGAGTTGAAGGCCGAACTGGATAGCCTGGGCATCAATGGTTTTACCAAAACCCGGTCATCGGTCGCGGTCATCACCGATGTGCAAGCCTTGTGGATAACCAATATCCAGCAACAAGGCGCTGGTTATAATTTTACCAAACTTGAGTTTACCTACTATTCAACGTTGCGGCGCTTGGGCATCGATGTGGACTTTATCTCAAAAGATAGTGTCTTCGACGGATATGCACTGGTGATAGCGCCCTGCTTGCCAATCATTGATGACGAGTTTGTCACCAAATGCGCCCGGTCCGACGCGCATATCATTTTCGGACCGCGCAGTGGATCAAAAACCAACGAATTCAGCATCCCCGCAAAGCTCGGCCCTGGCAGCTTACAAAGCCTGCTACCGATTAAAATTCTATCGGTCGAAACCCTGCGACCTGCTTGCCCCGTGCCTTTGCATTGGAACGAGGGCATATATGAAGCCACGTGCTGGTGCGAAGAAATAGAGGCTGGTGAGGGCGTCGATACAATCGCAGCATACGATGATGGATCACCAGCCATTGTATGCAACGGTCAAGTCACATACGTCGGCACTGTCACCGACGAAGCCTTTTTAAAACAATTCTTCCAAGACACATGCGAGACCGTGGGCATCCCGACCCACGAGCTACCAGACGATATGCGGCTATGCCAGCGCGGCGAGTTGAACTTCGCGTTTAACTACAGCAAAAATGCCCAAATGGCACCGGCACCGCAAAGCGCTGAATTTCTTATCGGTCGACGTATGGTGGGCGGGCATGACTTATCGGTGTGGCGATGCCCTGAAACAGCCCTTTCAAACAACCCCTAGTCCTGGAGAGTACACATGGAACTGCAAACAATACAGGTGGTTGTTTTTATAGCCTTTACAGCTGTGATCGCGCTGGCGACCTACCTCAAATGCCGCGGCACCCGCGTGGAAGCCAATTCCAACAAGGAGTATTTCCTCGCTGGTGGCGGCCTTTCGTGGGTTTTTGTCGCGGGCTCAATAACCCTGACCAACCTGAGCACCGATCAGCTCGTTGGCATGAACGGCAACCAAATGGCGCTGCTGGCATGGTGGGAGTTTGCCGCCGTCGCCGGACTGATCATTCTGGCGAAAGTTTTCCTGCCGGTTTACTACCGCAACAACTGCACCACCACCACCGAACTGCTGGAGAAACGTTACAACGACCACCATATTCGGGCCACGGTTTCCATCATGTTCCTGTTGGGTAATATCTTCATTTTCCTACCCGCCATGCTCTACGGTGGGTCGCTGTTTATGCAGTCCATGTTCGGCGTCGATATATCGATTATGGTGTTGGCAACCATGTTCGCTGTGATCGGTGCATGCTATGCAGTTTTCGGCGGCTTGCGCGCCGTTGCGGTCTCAGACACATACAGCGGCATTGTGCTATTGGGCATGGGTGTGCTGGTTGTAATCCTTGCGCTTAAGGCAATCAATTTTGATTTCAGTGGTATCCCCACGGAACGGCTAACGCTTATCGGCAACAATACAAGCCCCATCCCATGGCACACACTGCTGACCGGTATGTTGTTCATCCAGATATTTTACTGGAGCACCAACCAAACCATCACTCAGCGGGCGATGGCCTCACCTACCCTCAAGGAAGCACAGAAGGGCGTGTTTGCAGCTGCGGGCATACGGCTGTTGATTGTGCCACCGATGATCGTTTTACCCGGCATCGTATCCTACAAATTATACGGCGACATCGGGGATGCCGCTTACGGCCGCATTGTCGGTGACGTATTGCCCGTATGGTTGTCCGGCGCCTTTGCCGCCGCCATCGCTGCAGCGGTGCTGACCAGCTTCAACAGCGTACTGAATTCCTCAACCGCGCTCTATGTAATGGACATCCACGAAAAATATTTCAACGCTGAGCCAAGGGTAAAAATACTCAGTGGTTGGGTAACCGCGGTTTTCGTTATCATCGCGCTGGCGCTGGTGCCGCTATACCAGCAAGCTGAAAGCATTATCAACACCGTCCAGGAATTATACGGCCTACTTAGCATGCCGATCCTGTCCACTTTCCTAGTGGGCTTATTGTTCAAAAACGTTGAAGCAAAAGCGATGATTATTGCCATGGTTTCGGGGGTTGTGTTGTACGGTGTGCTAACCGGCGCCATTCCCGGGGTATTTGACGAAGCCCCCTTCCATTACATCCATGCCATGGCGGTTACGCTTGCCTTCTCAATCATTGCTGCCTTGGCGGTAAATAGTTGGGCATTCGGCAAAAAGGCTGCCTTCACCGGGCTAACCCCTCGGGTTGCCTAGCTGACATTACAAGGGTCAGGCGGCTTCGGCTGCCAGCCAATCAGCAACGCGCTGGCGCTGCGCCTCTGTCATATGCAAGCCAAGTTTTGAGCGCCGCCAGAGGATATCGTCAGCTGATTGCGCCCATTCGGTACGCTGAAGGAACTCTATCTCGCGGGCGTAAAGCCCAACACCAAAGTGCTCGCCCATGTCTTTAAGCGACGCTGTACCTTCTAACAGGGCATGCACCCTGGTTCCATATGATGTTGCCAATCGCTGGCAAAGACCAGGCGGTAGCCATGGTACTTTTTTCGCCAATTCAGCCGTGAAATCTTCAAGTGCTTTTGCAGGGTCTGCGCAACCAGGTAAATCTCCGCCGGGCAGCGATGCATCTGATGTCCAGGGGCCTCTTTTATAGTCTGCGTAAGGCTCTAGCTTTTCCAGAACTTCCTCTGCCAGCCGCCGGTAAGTAGTCACCTTGCCGCCATATATATTCAGCAAAGGCGGCAAGCCTTCAGGTGCCATCAACTCAAGGACATAGTCGCGCGTTGCTTTCGATGCGTTTTTGGCCCCATCGTCATACAGGGGCCGCACACCCGAATAGCTCCAGACCACATCGTTCGGCTTCAATGGTGTCTTGAAATACTCAGATACTGCTTCGCACAGGTATTTGATTTCATCGTCGTCTGCGGCAGCGGTGCGTGGGTCCGTGTCAAAAGGGGTGTCCGTTGTACCAACCAGCGTGTAATCACCCTGATACGGTATCGCGAATATAACTCGCCCGTCAGCGTTTTGGAACGTATACGCCCGCGAATGGCCATATAATTTTGGCACAACAATATGGATGCCTTTTACCAGCCGAACCGAGCCTTTGTTTTTCAGTTTCAGCTTGCAGGCGCTGATGACTTTATCGATCCACGGCCCGGCGGCATTGACCAACATGCCTGCCGTCACATCGACGACCTCGCCGTCGTTGGTTTGCACGCGAATGTGCCATCGACCGCCCCTGCGCTCTGCGCCGACAAAACTGTACCGAGTGTGAATTTCAGCGCCCAATTCAGCCGCACCGATAGCGTTAAACACAACCAACCGCGCGTCATCAACCCAGCAATCGGAATATTCAAAACCAAGCTTGAAACCATCCGCCAACGGCACGCCCAGCGCATCTTTCCGAAGATTAATCCGTTTGGTTGGCGGCAGCAGTTTCCGCCCACCGATATGATCGTAAAGAAACAGCCCCAATCGCAGAATAAATGCCGGGCGCAAGCCCTTATGGTGCGGCAATACAAACCTGAGCGGCGTGATGATATGCGGCGCAATCCTCCACAGGGTCTCGCGTTCCATCAGCGAATGACGCACCAGACCAAATTCGTAATGTTCCAGATAGCGCAATCCGCCGTGAATCAGCTTGGAACTGGCCGAAGACGTCGCACCAGCCAAATCAGCTTGTTCCACCAGTGTAACACTCAGGCCGCGACCTGCAGCGTCGCGTGCGATACCAACGCCGTTTATGCCGCCACCGACAATAAAAATATCAGAATGCGTTTGCATGCTTTTTGCCAAGACCTGTTGTTCACCCTATCATCGCAAATATGGGCGACTATAGGCATCTATTTCGTTATTTTATGACGTTTTCATCATTTATATGATAATTGATGAAGCACGCAACGTAAAACGCCTTCAATAACATTCTGCGAGGACCACTATGCAGGACATTCAAGCCAAAGTTGGACGCATTGTCGCCATTCTTCGTAGTGTGCAACCGGATGACGTGGTGGCGATTGGTCAAGTTCTGGTTGACGCAGGCATACGCTCAATTGAAGTGCCACTTAACTCGCCAGATGCTTGTTCGTCCATTGCGCTGTTGGCGCAGGCTTTCGGTACTAGTACGCTTATCGGTGCAGGCACAGTGCTTGAACCAAGCCAGGTTGACGACGTCAAGGCCGCGGGCGGCCAGTTGATCGTGTCGCCTAACACTAATGAGGCCGTTGTCCGCCGCACCAAAGAGCTTGGGCTCGTCTCCATGCCAGGTTTCGCCACCGCCAGCGAAGCTTTCACCGCATTGGGCGCGGGCGCAGATGCGCTGAAAATGTTCCCGGCCAGCGTAGGCGGCGCAGCCACACTAGGGGCTCTCAAATCAGTGCTTCCAGCTGAAACTTCGGTTTATGCAGTGGGCGGTGTAGGCCCGGCCAATATGGCGGAATTTGTGCACGCGGCGTTGATGGTTTTGGGCTAGGCACAAATCTGTACAAGCCTGGCGACAGCGCCGACCGCGTCGCCGAAAAGGCTCGCGAAGCTGTCACTGCGTGCATTAAGGCATTTGTCCGCAGTTAGAAAAACTACTTGTGCCTCGCCGTGCAACTTAGCTCCTATCTCCAGCTAAACACTACATCGCTGCCTGAGCATGGCTTCTGTCATCGCCTACACTAAAGGGTGATTTGACTGACCAATTCAAATATTTATCCTCATGAAACCGCTGTTTGTAACGGAGGGGGTTTTGGGGAACTTGATATTCACTTTGCGAGAATGGAAACGCGTTCGATCCTCTCTAATGGTCGCATGCTTATGCCAGTTTATCAGCGCCTGTGGCGGCGGTGGCGGTAGCCCACCCGTTCAGACACAGCCACCAATATTTACGCCGACCGTACACCCACAGCAGATACATGCTGATTTTTTCGCCCAATCCGGCCTTCAGCAAACCGGGTTAGCTTTTTTAATTGGCGTAAACGGAGCCCGGCAAGTCACGAATGCACGCCTTGTTCAAGATGCAGGTCTGGCAGACCGGAACTACCTCAGCTTTGACGGTGATACTTTTGAACTAACATCCAATGTCAATATCGACGGACTTCAGCTATTCTCCGATTCTTCCGACCCTCTTGACGTTTTTCAAACCTTTGACCCAATTTTTACCAATTGGGAAAACAACCAAGGCCGTGTGCTTTTCAACAAAATCCTGATTCTTAAGCCAGGCAATGATGACACTGATCTGTCCTATACCTCCCTCGCTTATTGGGTGGATGGCCTTGCTCCCACATTAACCGTGGGGGCAATTATTGTTGGTGCACCGGTCACCGCAGAACAGATCACCAACGTTGGATCAGCTACCTTTGATGGATTAATGAGAGGCTTCATGACTGGGGATAATCAGGTTTGGGAGCTTCAGGCCGACTTTAATGCCTCTGTAGATTTCAGCACAGGAGCCCTGTCCGGCGGTTTTAGCGATGGCACAAAAATCGACATGATTCGTGACGATTTATCGCTTTTCGATTCCCACGTAACAGATCTGGAATTCCCCGACCGAATTTTGATGCCTGAGAATTTCACGGATACCTTTGACTGGAATTTGACCGGCTCCATTACCTCCGGCCAAAACTTATTCGATGGCACATTAAGTGGCGTCGACGACGGCACCGGCTGGGCTGGCCAATTTACCGGCTCCTTCTTTGGTAGTGGACGGGTTGGAATACCAGAGGAGCTTGGTGGACTTTGGAGCGCGACCAACGCTCTTGGTCATGTGGCGGGCGGAGCCTTTGTCGGCAAAAATGAATGACAACCACCAGCAGGTGTCAGCCAAAAGTATCACAACAATCATAATACATACTGTGTTGGCGGGGCTTTTGCTGGCCGCAAATGTTGCCCCATCTGCAACCAACCAAGCCGCCACACAAAGAGTTTTGGTGTTAGCCCCCCTAAAGACGTTGCGACAATATATTGATAGAGGCCAGATCGCCGAGGCCCACTCTGTATTGGAAGCATTAACCCGTGCAATCAGGCAGGAGGGTCAGACTTTAAGGATAACTCCGCAAGAATGGATTGAGCTGGAGTTTTTGCGTGGTCGGCTGGCCGCAGCGGAAGGCATCTATAACGCCGCAGTGACAATTTTTGAAAACATCCTGTCGCGCTACCCTGATATTGCTCGGGTTCGGCTGGAACTCGGTCTAGCGCTCTACAACCTCAAACTAGACCAGCGTGCCCGCTATCAGTTCGATTTGGCGCTGCAGGCCACCCTGCCACCAAAAGCTATCGAGCGAGTTGAAGGTGTAAAAGACGCTATATACCGCCGCCGGAAGTGGCAGGTGCGCACCAAAATAGCCATCGTGCCGGACAGCAATATTAATGCGGCGACCGATGATCGCACCGTCAGCCTGTTTGGCTTACCGTTCACGCTGAATGAAGACGCAACCGAGCAATCTGGAATTGGCGGATTGGTGGAGCTTAACGTTACGCATACTGCAGGGTTGGGTAAGCAGTTGACGCTGGTCAGTGACGCCAGTGTCAGGCGGATTGAATATGGGGGAAGCCGCTTTGACGATACCATCGTTTCTTTCTACTCGGGCCCGCAATATAGGTCGAACATATCCAACGTCAGCCTTCGTTTCGGCGGGTTCCGCCGTTGGTTCGGCGAGGGAGGGTTCAACAAAGGTGCTGGTGGCCAGCTAGCTATTTTCAGGCGTATCGGCAGAAAATGGGCCAGCGGCATAAACAGCAGCCTGTTTTGGGTTGATTATGACCTGCTACCCGCCCGAAACGGGTTTTCTGTACAGGCCGAACCCTTCGCCGTGCGCTCTATTGGGGCGTCCGGTCAGATCCGTGCGCATCTCACCTATAGTCGGGATTTTGCGAAAGAAAAAAATCAAGCCAGCATCACATACCAATACGGGTTGAGCTTCCGGCGGGAATTACCTTGGGATATCAGGTTAGGGCTGCACGCTGCCCTTGGAACCCGGCGCTTTCAGGCTGCTCAACTTTCGTTTGGCCTGCGCCGACGAGACGAGTTTTATTCTGCGGGGTTGGACCTTGCTTTCCGCAAAATACAGATACTTGGTGCAGCGCTTGAGCTTTCCTACAAATTCCAAAAGGCTGACAGCAATATCAGCCTGTTTTCATATACACGCCATCGCTTCGAGGCAGGCCTGACAAAAGAGTTCTGATCGAGGTGGTCGAACCAAAAATCAAAAACGAAAGATGTTTTTGTTAAATGGTGCTGCCGGGGAGATTCGAACTCCCGACCTCCCCCTTACCAAGGGGGTGCTCTACCCCTGAGCCACGGCAGCACACCAAAAGACGGTCGGTGCCAATGGGTGGCACGCCGCGCCTATTGCCATAGCGCCCGCCCGGATGCAAGTCAAAAATTGCCCGCCCGCGCCCGCAAATCATCAATTACATTTAAAAGTTTGGGCTTGAGTTTTCTGTTCCCCCGGCGCAGTTTTACCGCATGAGCAATGATCCAAAAACCGACGGCGGCAAAGCGCCCGCGGAAAAAGCCAAATCAGCGGAAAAACAGGCGCGCCTGTCCGAAGCCCTGCGCGCCAACCTGCGCCGCCGCAACCAACAGCGTAAAGATCAGAAAAAAGAACAAACCAACAGAGACACCCCGCCCGGCTAGCTGCTATTTTTCTGTCATCCCCACGAGCCGCCCGAAAAACACCATATCTTGTATAAAGTGCCTTGTTTAGCCATAGTGATTGGCTTACTAATCCGTTTAACTTTTTTTGATGAGCTGCTCCGCATCAGCAGCAACAATTTGCACCAAGCAGGAGCGCGCCACCATGTCCATCATGTCAGACAAATGGATCCGTACCAAATGCCAGACCGAAGGCATGATCGAACCTTTTATCGATGGTCAGGTGCGCGGTGATAATATCTCTTACGGACTTTCTTCCTACGGATATGACGCCCGAGTGGCCCCTGAATTCAAGATTTTCACCAATGTGGATTCAGCAGTGGTGGATCCGAAAGATTTTTCGCCCAAAAGCTTCGTTGACCGCGACAGCGATGTATGCGTAATCCCGCCCAACAGCTTTGCGCTTGCTCGCACAGTGGAATATTTTCGCATCCCCAAAGACGTACTGGTGATTTGCTTGGGCAAGTCCACCTATGCCCGCTGCGGTATCATTGTGAATGTCACCCCGCTGGAGCCGGGCTGGGAGGGCCACGTGACGCTGGAGTTTTCCAACACCACGCCGCTGCCTGCCAAAGTATATGCCAACGAAGGCGGATGCCAGTTTCTGTTCCTGCAAGGTAACGAACCGTGCGAAACCGCCTATTCTGACCGGGGCGGAAAATACCAGGGCCAGCGCGGCGTTACCCTGCCAAAGCTTTAGCGCTAAAGCTTTAAAATCGAGGCTGTAAATATCTGATTTATGCCGCGTTGCTGCCGCTTTTGCCTTGCATGACACTTGTACCACGTGCTCGCATTATTAACGTAGCACCAAACAACAAAGGCACATTGATGGAAAAACTAGTTATAACTGGCGGCAAGCGGCTCGAAGGCACTATCGAGATCAGTGGTGCAAAAAACGCTGCCTTGCCCCTGATGTGCACACCGCTCCTGACCGACGAGCCCGTTATCCTGACCAATCTGCCGCGCCTTGCTGACATCACTACGCTGACCGACCTATTGAACCATCTGGGCGTCACAGTCACCATCGCAGGCGGTGACGGCACCGGGTCTGGCGGACGCAGCCTGACCTTCGACGCCTCCAATATTGCTGATACGGTCGCGCCCTACGACATTGTCCGCAAAATGCGCGCGTCTATTCTGGTGCTGGGGCCGCTGGTAGCTCGCATGGGCGAAGCGACCGTTTCCATGCCCGGCGGATGCGCCATCGGCAACCGCCCCATAGATCTGCACCTGAAAGCGCTTGAAGCACTGGGCGCAGTGATTGAGATGGAAGACGGTTACGTACGTGCCAGCGCACCAGGCGGCCTGAAGGGCGGCTCGGTTCGTTTCCCATTTGTCTCGGTCGGAGCCACTGAAAACATCCTGATGACAGCGGCGCTGGCCAAAGGCACGACCACCATTGAAAATGCGGCGCGTGAGCCAGAAATTACCGACCTGTCCAAATGCCTCACCAGCATGGGCGCCCGTATCAGCGGTGCCGGCAGCGAAACCATAACGGTTGAAGGTGTAGAACGGCTGCACGGCGCAACCCATGCGGTTATGCCTGACCGGGTTGAGGCCGGTTCCTATGCGGTTGCCGCCTTGATGACCCGCGGTAATTTACTATTGAAAAATGCCCGCGCCGAAGACATGCAGGCCCCGCTGGACGTGTTGGCCGAAGCGGGTGCCATCATTTCAAATGATGCTGACGGTGTTCGGGTCAAATCCAACGGGCATTTGCAGGGTTTCAATATTGTAACCCAGCCTTTCCCGGCTTTCCCAACCGATATGCAGGCGCAGTTTATGGCGCTGGCATCGGTGGCAGACGGCGCCAGCGTTATCACCGAAGCAATATTTGAGAACCGCTTCATGCACGTGCCCGAGCTTTGTCGTTTAGGCGCAGACATCGCAGTCAATGGCTCCAGCGCCACCATCCGTGGGGTCAATTCGTTGAAGGGCGCTCAGGTAATGGCGACCGACCTACGCGCCAGCATGAGCCTAGCACTGGCAGGCTTGGTGGCAGACGGCGATACCGTGATCAACCGCCTGTATCACCTGGACCGAGGCTATGAGCGGCTAGAGGATAAACTGCGCGCGGTTGGCGCCCAAATAGAGCGCGTCAACGATTAATCGAGCAAAAACATCAGCTACGGAAGCCGCCGTTGTATATCTGATCAATCAAAGCGCGGTGGTCTGGCATTACGGCGTTGCCGCCTTTAACAGCGCCTTCGTATTTAATTGCCTGCGCCTGCGCCATTTGCATCAGGCCAAAACGAGCTTCCTGACCCGAAAGGTCCGGCACCCGGTCCATGCCATATAGAATTTGCAAATGATTGGTCAGGCCAAAAACCTGCGGGAACCCGGAAAATTCATGCACTCCGGGCACGCGGGTTTGCCAACTATCCAGCTTGTCCCTTAGCGTATCGGTCCATGTATCCCGGTTGGTATTATCACGCCAAAACTGGGTATCGGTCCGCCCTGAAATGGCATAGTGCAATTTGATAAAATCAATGATGTCGGTATAGGTCGCATTCATTCGGTTATTAAATTCTTTTGCCGAAAGTTCATATTTGTCAGTGGTCGACAAAAACTCAGCCAACCAGCGCAGCGAAATATCAACTAGATAAATACCCGTCGACTCAAGCGGCTCAATAAAGCCTGCAGACAAGCCGACCGAAACACAGTTGCGGTGCCACTGCCGCTGCCTTTTACCGGTGCGGATTTTGATATGAGACACTTTAATATCTTCGCCCTGCGGCCCAAGCTGCGCCCGCAAAAGTTTCTCGGCGGTGTCTTTATCGGTATATTTACTTGAATAAACATAACCATACCCGCGGCGATCATTCAGCGGAATATCCCAAGTCCACCCTGCCTCATGTGCGGTTGCAGTTGTATAGGGCGGAATTGCGCATTTTTGATCTAAGTATGGAACCTGGCAGGCAACAGCACTATCACAGAATAATACGTCGTTCATGCTGGTGAAGTCAGTTCCCATCGCCTCTTCAATCAACCGCGCCCGGAAACCGGTGCAATCAATATAAAGGTCTGCCGACAGCTCGCCTTGTTCGGCAGTTTTCACATAGGAAATGTCTCCGTTGTCGGCGATACCAACATCTTCAACTTTGCCAATCAGATGCTTAACGCCATTGTTTTTGCCGTGTGTCTTTAACAGTTCAGCGAGCCTGCCGGCGTCAAAATGATAGGCATATTGCATCGGTCCGTGAAACTGCGGATCGGTAATGCGCTTGGGGCCCTTGCCGCCGTCACACACGCCGCCTTCCACCATTGAATAATCAACATAGCTTTTGCCCGAACGCTCGCGGTCCATGACCCAATACGGCGCTATCAGTTCGCCGTTGATTTGGTTAAAGGCACCGAAAGTATGATAGTAACTATGAGCAATTTCGCCGGGTGCGCTTGCGTCCTTCATCCAGTTGTCAAACTTTATGGCCAGTTTGAAAGTTGCTGACGACGCCTTCATAAAATCGTCTTCTTTCAACCCAAGCGAGGCGATCATGGTCCTGATCGGCGGCACAGTTGCTTCACCCACGCCTATTGTGGGGATATCACTGGCTTCAACCAGTGTAATTTCAACGCCGCCGTCACGGTTGCCGCCCAGCTTTCGTGACAAATAATTGGCGGCCATCCAGCCCGATGTTCCGCCACCGACAATCAGTATTTTTTTAACTTGAGACATAGCCTACCCCTTTGAATCCATAAAACGCCGCACGGGCTTATGTGTCAAGCGGATCAGGCCGATTTTGCTGGTACATTTTGCCGCGCCTCGCACCCGAAACTATGCTTTTCGCAATAGAGCCTTGAAGGCTTGCCTGCCAACGCCTACATTGCGACACGAAAGCACCCCATGGGGTGCATTTATTTTGCTTCAACCGCGGTCCGCCGCGCCGGAGCCTGGAACAAGTGAGCGGCTCTTATGAGTGAAGCGTTAAAATTGATCGCCCAGACACCGGTTGATCTGACAATTATTTCCAGCCTTATGCAGGACACAACAGTTCTGATTGGCGACATGGCGTGGTTGCCTGGTGAAAACCGCTTTGCACTTGTCGGCAACCGCTATCGCTGGGAAAAAAAGGGCTGGTTTCGCCGCCCCAAAGGCGAGCGGGTGCGTGCAGCGCTGCATTTTTCCGGTGTAAACGGCGCGCAGCTATCAGGTATAGACTTGCGCCAAAAAGAGACCGTGCTTGATCTTCTAAATGTCGAAGCTCATGAAGAATCACAGGAAGCCGGGGGCGGTGTCAGCATTTTGTTGAATTTTGCCGGTGGAGCCAGCATAAGACTCTCCGCAGAAGCGGTTGATGCAGTTGTCACTGACCTGACCGGGGCTTGGGAAGCCAGAGCCCGGCCCAATCACAAAGATTGATTGACCGCAAAACCAAACCTTTCGAACCAACTGGAACTTCGATGGATTTAAGCGAAAAACTTGTTTTAGCCCTGCCCAAGGGCCGCATTCTCGGCGAGGTAATGCCGCTTGTTCGCGGCGCCGGTATCGAGCCCGAAGCCGCGTTCGATGACCCGAAATCACGCCTGCTGGAGTTTGAAACCAACATAAAAGGCCTGACGATCATTCGGGTGCGAGCCTTTGATACGGCAACATTTGTTGCCTTCGGCGCTGCGCACTTGGGTGTCGTTGGTGACGATGTCTTGCAGGAATTTGGCTACCCTGACCTATATTCTCCGCTGGATTTGGGCATTGGCCACTGCAGGCTATCACTTGCCATGCCGGAGGGCGAATCGGGTACCGACCCCAAAGAATGGTCCCACATTCGTGTTGCAACCAAATACCCGAACCTGACACGGGCTTATTATGCCGATCGCGGCGTGCAGGCAGAGTGCATCAAACTGAACGGTGCCATGGAACTTGCACCCAGTCTGGGACTATCCAAGCGCATTGTTGATTTGGTTTCAACCGGCGGCACGCTGAAAGCCAACAAACTTAAAGAAGTTGAGGTTTTAACCGAGATTACGTCGCGCCTTGTTGTCAATCGCCCAGCCTTTAAAACCCGGCCGCGTGAACTGACATATTGGATCGACAAATTCAAAGAGGTGCTCGCTGATGGCGCAGAGGCTTGATAGTCGCTCCTCTGACTTCGAGGAAAAATTCACTGCGCTTCTGAGCCAGAAATGCGAAACATCCAGCGATGTGCGCACGGCAGTTGAAGGCATTCTGGCGGACGTGAAGTCTCGCGGTGACGCCGCAGTTTTTGAACTGACCAAAAAATTTGATCGCCATGATCCGCGTATCAAAGGTTTGAGAGTTGGCGATGACGAAGTTTCCGCAGCTTGGGATAGTGTCAGCGATAACGTAAAAGCAGCACTAGGCACTGCAGCCGAACGCATTCGCGCTTTTCACCAAAAGCAATTGCCCGACGATATCGACTATACCGACGACGCCGGCGTACGACTGGGGCAGGCATGGAAAAGCGTGGAGGCTGTTGGGCTATATGTACCCGGAGGACTGGCGAGTTACCCATCCTCGGTTTTGATGAACGCCGTTCCTGCCCATGTAGCTGGCGTGGAGCGCATTGTCATGGTGGTACCAACACCAGACGGTGAGCTGAACCCCTTGGTGCTGGCGGCAGCAAAACTAGCGGGTGTCACTGAAATATACCGAATCGGCGGCGCGCAAGCGGTGGCTGCGTTGGCTTACGGTACAGAAACAATAGCGCGCGTAGACAAAATTGTTGGCCCCGGCAACGCCTATGTGGCCGAAGCAAAACGCCAGGTTTTTGGCACTGTTGGTATCGACAGTATCGCAGGACCCAGCGAGATTTTAGTGATTGCTGACAATAAAACCGACCCGCGTTGGATCGCGGCTGATCTGTTGTCGCAGGCTGAGCATGACAGCGTAGCGCAGAGCGTATTGATAACCAACGATGCGGTATATGCCAAAATGGTCGAGAATGCGGTTGAAGATCACCTTGCCGGGCTGGAGCGCCGCGACATCGCAGGTGCCAGCTGGCGTGATTTCGGCGCTGTTATCGTTGTCGCTGATCTGGATGAGGCCATAGGACTTACTGACCAGTTGGCCCCCGAACATTTGGAATTGGCGGTTGATAATCCCGAAGACATGCGCCGCAAAATTCGCAATGCCGGTGCTATATTTTTAGGCCGTCACACACCGGAAGCGATCGGCGATTATGTTGCAGGGCCCAACCATGTGTTACCAACCGCCCGAACCGCGCGCTTTTCAAGCGGCCTCAGCGTATATGATTTCATGAAACGCACCACCTTTGTCCAGTGCGATGCAGACAGCTTGAACCGCGTTGGCCCGGCTGCAGCAATATTGGCAGACGAAGAAGGGCTTGGCGCTCACGCACTTTCTGTTACCATCCGACTTGATGACGCCCCGGAAGAGTGAAATCCAGACAAAAGTGAAGCCTGCAGTAAAGCATCCATATGACCAGCCGTAAACTTATCGATGTCACCCTTGACCAATCGACCGTGGTTCGTTGGAGCGCGGACGTTGAGCATGAACGCCGTATTGCAATTTTTGACCTGTTGGAGGACAACACCTTCCACTTGCTGAAGTCTGCCGATGAGGCATATGAAGGCCCCTACAAGTTGCATCTGGGCACCATTGAAGGGCGGCTTCAATTTGATGTTAAAAGCACTGATGACCAGATTTTGATGAGCTTTCGGTTAGCGATGACGCCTTTTCGCCGGATCATCCGCGACTATTTTGCCATCTGCGACAGCTACTATGAAGCAATCAAATCTTCATCGCCTTCTCAAATCGAAGCCATTGATATGGGCAGACGAGGTCTACATAATGAAGGGAGCAACCTGTTGATGGAACGCCTGGATGGCAAGCTGGACGTTGATATGCCAACCGCGCGGCGGCTGTTCACCCTCGTTTGCGTGCTGCATCTCAAAGACGGCAGGGGCCCACGATGACGGACCCTCAAGCCAACAATCCCGCGAAAATTCAAAGTGTGTTGTTTGTCTGTAACCAGAATGCTGTGCGTAGTCCGATGGCGGAGGCGCTGGCTAACCGACACTGCAAGCGTCGGGTGTATGTGGAGTCAGTTGGTTTGATCGCTGGAAATCTGGACCCTTTTTCGGTGGCGGCGATGCAGGAAGACGGTCTTGATATATCGGAGCATAAGCCCAAGCCCATTGGCTCGGTGGACACCGAACTGTTTGACCTGATTATCGCCCTGACACCGGAAAGCAGAGACCATATTGAAAAAACTTGTGCGGACGGAAATTTTGAACTGGAATATTGGCCCACGCCAGATCCGTCTGACGCTGAAGGCAACCGAAATCAGGTGATCGACAGTTACCGTTTGGTGCGCGACCGATTAGAAGTACGCATCGCCGACAAATTCGATTTCGACTCCTGATAGTCCCGCTCTGGATTCAGGTTTTGGGCGAAAATGTTGCAAAAACCCCCGATTCAATTCGTAAACTGAGTAGTATTCCGGGGTTTTCGCGGCAAAATGGTTGCTTTTTGGCATCAACCTCGTCATGTATGTGCGCAAATTCACAGCCTTGAAAAGGGCAGCCATGACGAGGAGACACAATGGCTAAAGAAGAAGTTCTCGAAATGCGCGGCACAGTAACCGAACTGCTGCCGAACGCCATGTTCCGAGTGAAGCTTGAAAACGACCATGAAATATTGGGCCACACTGCCGGCAAAATGCGCAAGAACCGCATTCGCGTGCTGGCGGGCGATGACGTTCTGGTTGAACTGACGCCCTACGACCTGACCAAAGGTCGCATTACCTACCGCTTTAAATAAAAGGGTCGGTGGCCCATGACCACCTCTCGCTCTACGCTCAGCGACCAGCATGTGCCCGCAGGCGCGCTTGTGCTTGCGTCCGCGTCGCCGCGCCGTTTGGAGCTACTTGCCCAAATCAATGTATCCCCGGCCCAAATTATACCGGCCGACATTGACGAAACACCGCACAAAGATGAGCTTCCCAAAGCCTACGCTGAGCGTATGGCGCATGAAAAAGCATCTGCTATCGCAGCGTTGATGCCCGGCCAGCTTATTTTGGCTGCTGACACTGTTGTTGCCTGCGGCAAACGTATTTTACCCAAGGCGGAAGATGAAGCCACTGCGCGGCAATGCCTTGCGCTGCTGTCTGGGCGGCGGCACAGGGTCATCTCGGGCATATCGCTTGTGCTGCCCGGTGGCCGCCAGCTGATGAAGTCAGCCTCAACTACCGTTGCGTTCAAACGTCTTTCAGAAGCCGACATAACAGCCTATATCGCGTCAAACGAATGGGACGGCAAAGCCGGGGGTTACGCCATTCAAGGCATGGCGGCGCAGTATATCCGTTTCATTTCAGGGTCCTATTCAACCGTTGTTGGCTTGCCACTATTTGAGGTTGGCGGCTGGCTCTCGGCCCATTTGGGGACACAAGCAGATGACTGACGCCGCCCTGACCGTCATTGAACCCGGCATCGGCGGCTGGCGCAGTGCTGATATCGATACGGACGGCCTGCCCACCGATTTGCGCTTCAATGATGATGCATCGCTA
>JAALKD010000115.1 GCA_011088215.1 Sphingomonadales bacterium
GGGCGCGCCCCCGGGGGCCCCCCCGGATGGGAGGGGGCGATGTTCCCGAAGGGGTGCGGGCCATATTGATTGATAAAGACAACACACCGCACTGGAGCCCTAGCGCATTAGATGGCGTTTCAGTTGATGATACCGCACGTTTTTTCGAGAATTTGGGTGAGTTTGAGCTCAAAATAGAAGGGTAAAAGGGAAAATCATGACAAATATCGCATTTATCGGGCTGGGTAACATGGGTTTGCCGATGGCCAAAAATTTACTCGATGCTGACTATAGCGTTTTTGGTTTTGACCTTTCCGGTGACGCCCGAGCGGCGGTTGCCGATGCTGGCGGCAATGCGTTCGAGACTGTTGCAGAGGCAGTGGCGGACGCCGACGTTGTCGTAACCATGTTACCGTCGGGCGCTATTGTAAAAGCGGTTTACGAAGGCGATGACGGCATTTTTGCACACGCCAAAGCCGGCGCGCTGATGATCGACAGTTCAACCATCGATGTGGCAACGGCACGCAGTGTGTGTGCGGATGCTGCTGACAAGGGCTTTGACATGGTTGACGCCCCTGTTTCCGGCGGTGTTGGTGGTGCGGCTGCTGGCACCCTGGCCTTCATGGTCGGCGGAACGGCAGAAGCCTTCGGGCGCGCTGAATCGGTGTTGGACCCCATGGGAGCAAAGATTGTGCATTGCGGGGCCAGCGGCAACGGCCAGGCGGCGAAAATATGCAACAATATGTTGCTGGCAATTTCCATGATCGGGGTATCCGAAGCCTTTAATCTCGGGCGTGCGCTGGGGCTGGACGACCAGACATTTTATGATGTGGCTGCCAATGCTTCCGGCCAATGTTGGTCTTTGACCAGCTATTGTCCGGTGCCAGGACCAGTACCAACATCACCCGCCAATAATGGCTACGCACCTGGGTTTGCGACAGCCTTGATGCACAAAGACCTGGGTCTTGCAATGGAAGCTGTGGCAAGCGCCGGTGCCAACACGCCGCTGGGTAAGCATGCCGCTGACATATATGCTGAGATGAATTATGCCGGCCACGGCGGTGTTGATTTCTCTGGTGTGATCAAACGCCTTGCGGGCGAGTTGTAGCGCCTATGTGCAGTTTTCGCAGCATACAAGTTGTTTGGCTTGCCGCGTTGTTTTTTGCTGCTAGCGCACAGGCTGCGGAAAATTGGTCGACGACTGCAGCGTTTGAAAGCCCGGAAAGCGCGGTTTTTTCTGAAAAGCACGGTGCGATATTTGTCTCCAATGTCAGCGGCTATACGACTAACGGTAAGGGCTTCATAAGCCGCCTGTCGTTGACTGGCGGAATTGTCACTCTCAAATGGCTCACCGGTTTGAACGCGCCGACCGGCCTCGCGGTTGAGGGTGATACATTGTGGGCCGTTGACTTTAACAGGCTGGTTAAAATTGACATCACTGCCACCAAAATTATAGGCGAGTTTCCTGCGCCGGACGATAATCCGCTTTTGAACGATGTTGCCATTACAGGCGAGGGCGATGTTTTCGTTACCGGATCTGCTAGCAATACAGTTTACCAGTTGGTTGGTGGCAAGTTGGTGCCGTGGCTGAAAGACGACAAGCTACTGACATACGCTAACGGCATATATGCGACCCAAAATGCAGTTGTCGTTGCAGCCTACCATCTTGTGCGTATTAACCGTGAAACCAAGCAAACCGAGGTTCTTGGCGACACCAAGGTCTTGTTTGATCTGGAAGGCGTTAAACCAGATAGTAAAGGCGGCTTTATCGTGTCAATGATTGGGGATCGACCTGTCTACCACCTTTCTAGCACTGGCGATTTAACCCCCTTGTTTCGCGGCAAGCCCCATGTAGCTGATTTTGATATCCGTCACAGCGTATTGGTAGCACCGACAGGGGCAAAAACAGTCACGTCTTTTCAACTGCCTTAGATAGTTTTCAGGCCTGTTTTTTTGGTTTTGTAGTCGGTTTTGGCTTTAACGAACTGACGTAAGCAAAGCTTTTCCTGAACCATTTTCGCATTAGTCGCACGTTGGCGTACATGTCAGGTGGCATGGCTGCATACTCTTTTTGGAAAAAACCGGGGTGGCCCTCAAACAGGCCGGTGTCATATGTTTCCATAAATTCTTTCAAATCGGCTTTTGACAACCGCAAGCCAATGATCTCGTCGCGGTTGATGTGGGAAAACATATTGCCGTTCCATGAAGTGTAGGGCCGGGTGGCCCCTTTCCATTCTACCTCGGGTACGCCGTCAATCATGCGCTTGTAGGCTGCAAGAACACTTGCCTCAGTTACGAAACTTTTCACCTTGGCTGTCTTTTTCGCCATGATTGTCCTCCTTGCTCAGCCGCTATGGTTAGGCTGCATGGGCTTCAGTTACCAGAAAACGGTATAGCTTGCCGAAGGCTGCGCCCCATCCGTCGATAATGAAAGGACTGAACTCATGCGGAATGCCAGTGTGCGTTAGACGTACTTCGGTTTGGTTATTACCGCGGGCGGTGAACTCAACTCGTACACTCATTTCCGCGCCTTCGCCGTCTTCCATCTCCTCCGAGCGCGGCGGCGCATAAGCCAGCACGTTAGGTGGGTCATACTCGGTGAACACAGAAACGCCGGGCACAATATGGTCGCCGTGGGCAGTTTTCAGGGTCATTTCATGGGTGTAGTCGCCGCCCACCTTGGGGTCGATCGTGGATTTCACCTTTACGGTGTCGGCGCAGCCAAACCATTGTTGCACCTTGCTGGTCTGTATCCAGGCATCGAACACGGCCTCAATGGGGGCATCGTAGGTGCGGGTGACAACCAGAGTACCGTTATCATCATAGTCGGTTTCAGTGGTCATTTTGTATCTCCCTTATTGGCTTGCAGGTATGCTTCGACATCATCAAACTGTTGCCTCCAGAACTTGGCGTAATAAGCGATCCAGCCGCCGGCTTCCTCTGCCGGACCGGGAATCGCCTTTATGTAATGATCGCGTCCGCGCCGTGACCGGGCAATAAGCCCAGCGCGTTCCAGCACGCGCAGGTGTTTTGAAATGGCGGGCTGTGACATTGCGTAAGGCGCAGCCAGCGCGGTGATATTGGTTTCGCCGTCAGACAACTGCGCCAGCATACCGCGGCGGGTTGCGTCTGACAGCGCTCCAAAAATCAAATCAAGATTTTCATTATTTTCAAAATTAATAACCAAAAGGTTATATATTTATTAGCTCGCCGTCAAGATGTTTGGTGGGCAACTCAAACCACGAGCCAAGTGGAGCATATTTTGTTTTATTAACAATACGGTAACAGGTTTTGTACTAGCGTAGAAAATGAAAAGGCGGGGCATTTTCGCGGCTGCTACTTTAGGGTGTTAATAGTTCCATGTTGAAAAAAATTGCTTATGTATGCTTGGCGACAACAATCAGTATGTTTGCACACTCGGTCGCTGCAAAAGATCATATTGTTGAGGTAATTACCGACAATGAAAACGGGATCACGGCGTTCCGCCCCAAATTTCTACAAATTGAAGAAGGCGATACTGTTACCTGGGTGAATGCGTTGGATGACCTGCACAATGTGATCACTTATCCCGATGGCTTTCCTGCTGGAAGCAAGGGTTTTGAAAGCCCTTATCTGGAGAATAAAGGCGAGAGCTGGTCTTATACTTTTGATACAGCAGGCACGTACCAGTATCATTGTATCCCTCACGTATTAATGGGTATGCGCGGCACTATCACTGTTTCTACGCCCACCAGTCCGGATAAGTTTCACCGGCCCACCAAAGATGAGATCGTCACTTACCGCAATAAGTTGCTGGAGTTTTTCGATTCAGATGATTTTGGGATTATGCCTGATGCGGTCAAAAGGAATGTTGGTCACTAAAAGTTTAGGGTCCGGATCAGCGAGATGATGTAGGGCACAAAAAAGCCGTCAGCGAATTGACTGACGGCTTTTTTTGTTCACGGGGGTCGCGTCTTATTTAACTTTAACCACCATTTTCATTTTAGGGTGGATTGCACAGCGCACCCTGTAGGTGCCCGCAGCATCGAAAGTAATAGAATCTTCTTCGCCAGATTTCTGAAGGCCCAGGTCGCGCTTTTTGCCTTTAACGATGGTGTAAACATTGTGCGCCACTTTGTCGTCATTGATAAAAATTATTTCCTGTCCTGCTACTAGATTCAGGTTTTTTTCTGAAAATTGCTTGCCTTGCTGAGTTACTCGTACTGGGTCGGCCGCAAATGTTGCCCCAGATACAGCGATGGAAGATGTGAGCGCCAACAGGCCTGCACAGATTGTATGTTTGGTATTCATGACAGTCTCTCTTTGTTAGTTGGGGAGTTTAGGCAATGACACAGCAGGGTCATCACTACTGAGGGTTTTCATGAAGGCGACCAGATCGCTTTTCTCGTCTGCGTTTAGGCCAAGTTTTACCATTTCAGTCGACAGCGATGGTCGATCAGTAAAGCCATCATTGTAGTGGTCAACCACTTCCTCTAGTGTTTTCAGACTGCCGTCATGCATGTAGGGAGCGCGCTCTACAATGTTGCGCAATCCCGGGGTTTTAAATGAATGCTTCAGTGCATCTATTTCAAGAACCTCAAACCGTCCTTCGTCGTTGTCGCCGAGGCCGATATCGTGGAAACCCCAGTCAGTAAAATTCCAGCCCTCGTGACAGGCGACACATTTTGCTTTTGTATTGAACAGTTCAAAGCCACGTTTTGCAGCGTCACTGATTGCATCTTCGTCGCCGTTAACCCACTCATCAAAAGGCGCCTGGGCTGAAACGATGGTGCGCTCGTATGTTGCTATGGCTTTGCCGATATTTTCTGGTGTTACTCCCTCGCCTGGAAATACATCCTCGAACCGTTCCACATAACCAGGCACTGCTTTCAATTCGTCGATTAACTGGTCCATGTCCTGGGCCATTTCGCCGCCAGCCTGAATGGGCCCCAATGCTTGTTCTTCAAGGGTTTCGGCTCGACCATCCCAGAAGTATATCTCACCCCACGCCAGATTTAGAACCGTGGGAGTGTGGCGGCCAAGGCGAGACATCGGCGTACCAACGCTGGTTGCTTGTGCATCTTCCCAGGCAAAACTGGGGTTATGGCATGAACCACAGGTCAGGTTGTTTTCGCGCGACAACCGGGGGTCAAAAAACAATTGTTTCCCCAGATCAGCCTTGTCTTCAACATATGGGTTTTCGTCCGGAAACGGAATTTCCGCAGGCCTTTTGTATGCGTCACGCATATCGTGCCCATCTGCAGTAATCAGTGTGGAGGCGCCGGTTGTCAACGCGATCACCATTGCTGCCTTTATTCCAAATGACTTTTTCTCAGACATTAATAATTCCTTTTCCAACGACCCCCAGGTGTTGTTGTTTAGCTTCTCATTTCAGTGACAAAACCTTTTACTTGGCCGTCCAAGCCAACCGCCAATTGTAGTAGCTCGGTTGCGGCTTGCTCTACTGATGACATGGTGCTGGCATTGGCGCGCGCCGCGAGACCAACGGAATCGATGCTATCTGCAACACGGTTTGTCATGTCAGCTGCCACAGAGGCTGCACGCCCGATCTCAGATGTTTCCCCCGCCTGCTTTTGGACGGCGCTGGAAATGTCGATGGCAATTTCATCGATAAAGGTAATTTTGTCGGTAACGCCTCGAACAGCTTCAATAGCGATTCGTGTTGCTGACTGCATTTCATCGATTTGTTTTTCAATTTTGTGAGTTGCTTCAGCTGTTTGATTAGCAAGGCTTTTCACTTCAGAGGCGACAACCGCAAGCCTTTGCCTGCCTCTCCTGCACGGGCGGCCTCAATTGTTGCATTGAGTGCCAATAGATTGGTTTGTTCAGCAATATCATTGATGAGTTTAATAACTTCGCCCACGTTCTGGGCTACGCCGTCCAGTAAATCTACCTGCTCAACCGCGTCGGACGCTGCTGCGTTAGCAGATTGAGTGCTTTGTGATGCCTCCTGAACTCGACTGTTAATTGCATCTATCGAATCGCGCATCTCTTACGCGTTAGATGCTACTGAGTCGACGCTGGCACCTGCTTCTTGCGAATCTTTGTAACTCGCAGCTGACTGCTGGGCCGTATCTCGCGCAGATTGATCTACCATATTAGCAGACTGTTTTAACAGTTCTGCTTTTGACATGACGTCTTCAACGATCGTTGCCACTTGCGCTTCAAATTGGTCGGCCATTTGGCGGCGTTGGAGCTTTTGCACTTCCATTGCCTGCTGGTCACTTTCCAACTGTTGTTTTTCTTGTTCGGCTTGCTTTTTCCGAGCTTCTTCCTTGGATGTTTCCTCGGCTTCCAGCCTCTGACGTTCGGAGACCTCTGCAGCTTCCCTCAGGCGTGCCGTTTCGATGACGCTGTTTCGGAATTTGGTAATGGCAGTGGCCAGCTTGCCAACTTCATCTTTTTTGTCGTCAAACGGTATTTCAGTATCCAGTTTACCGTTAGCCAGAGCACCGGCCACTTCCGATATTCTGGCAATTGGCGCGACAAGGCGACCACCAATAATGTAACCGATGCCGCCAAGCAGAGAAATAACAGCCAGGGAAGACCACATAAGAGTCCAAATCTGGCTTTTGATAGGTGCGTATATTTCATCTTCACTGATTTCAGTAATTAACCCCCAGCGCACGCCGCGAAAGTCGATAGGCTGATATGAGGACAACACTTCAGTACCTAAATAGTTTTCAATTGTATCAACACTGGTCTGACCTTTGACAGCGCGATCAGCGGCCACGGTATTTATTTTTGTTGTCAATATTGAAGTATTTGAGCTGAAGCGGCTGTCGGTGCGCATTATCTTGTCTGGGCCGACCAGGTAATTTTCGCCAGTGTCTCCCAGACCGGTTCGTTCCAACATGGTGTTGTTGAGGCTGCCGATCGGCATCTGGTAGGCTAGAACGCCAATTTTTTCGTTGTCTGCATCGTAAACTGCTCGTGCGATAAAACTGGCAGGTGCACCTGCGCTGGGGCCATAGGGCGCAAAGTCGTCGAAAAAGGCTGATTCAGAATTGCGGGCAGCTGCGGCCGCGCGGTACGTGTTGCCAAGTCCACTATCTTTCCATTGGCCGGTTACAAAGTTGGTAGCAAAATCCCGTTCCTTGAAAACTGAGTAAATCAGGTTGCCGTCGAGGTCGAACAGAAAAACGTCATAAAGCCCCCGAGTTTCCTGAAGTGACCGGAACCAAGGATGAAACACAGCATGGACTGAACTGTAATAGCTATCGTCTTCAGCGGCATTCATTTTTTGTTTTTCGCCGTCTGGATTGGGGTTATTGTCAATGTATGACTGTTGAAGAACCTCGGTATGATTCGCTTCAATGTCTAACCATGCGTCTTTCAGGTCAGTCAATGCGCCAACGGTGTTGGGATTAGAGGCTGTCAGCAGCAAGTTTTCGTCAATTGCTGAGAAAAAATCTCGAACTTCAATTGCCTTGGCCACGCGGCTAAGGTTGAGCTTGTTTTTTGCCTCTTCGTGCAGCGCATCCTGCATTTGATAGGCAGCAATTGCGACTATTGCGACGTTCAACAAGAAGAGTAAACCGACTGTAAACAGGGGTATTTTGAACTTGATTAACACGACCCAACCCTAAATTGTATTTATCAACGCGCCGTGGCGGCTGATCACCCGATTATGAGCGCAAAGACGACCTCAATGCATTCAAATCAAGACGAATTTAGTTAGAATTCGTAAATAATAAATTAACGGGCAGGCGGTATATTTTATCGCGAAAAAATAGGCAGTTAACAACTTGAAAATAATAGCGTATAAACGTATGTTATACGCTATTATAACGAAGTCTTATGGTGCAAGGCACAAATTTATCTGCGATGAAATACGTCATTTCGAACCGGTTGTATAACTCGACCAGTGTTCGTCCGGGCACTGTACATAGTACTCGCTAAATTGCCTGTTGATGGCTTGCGTCATTGCCGTGGGGCTAACTCTGTTAATTGCACTGTATTTAATCACCGCCTGTGTGCGGTTGGACACATCGAGCACTTTGAAAATAGCGTGCATATGTGCCTATACAGTGCCTTCGGCGATACCAAGGCGGGCTGCAATTTCTTTGTTGGGAAATCCGTCAGCCGCCATGGCCAATATCTGTTTTTGCCGGAAAGATAAACGTTCCAGATCAACGTAGGACGCATCATTTTCTGCCGTCGGGCGCAGAAGATCGGAAGAGCGCCGTGGAGGGAAAGAGGGGAGGCGGGGGGGTGGGAGGGGGGGGGGGGGGGGGGGGGGGGGGGGGGGGGGGGGGGGGGG
>JAALKD010000026.1 GCA_011088215.1 Sphingomonadales bacterium
CCCCCCCCCCCCCCCCCCCCCTCCCCCCTTTCCCCCCCCGACGCTCTTCCGATCTATAGGATAGTAGGCCTGCCTGCGTGCTTGACAATAGGCACCAACACAGCAGCCTGACGCGGCGTTTCCTTCATAAGTTCGACAGCATCATGTTCGTTATTCAGGTCAAAATCACTCCGGGCACCACGTGCACCGGGGTTTTGATCTGATAGTGCTTTCTGTAACCACTGTTGAACCATAAGTCTTTCTATTCTGCTGAAGGCCACTCGCCTAGTGAAAAGCTAACAGAATCGCTAATTATACTACAGCGGCTTGAACCCGAAACGTCTTCAACCTCGCCTTTTTCGATCAACTCATAATATACCGACCGTGCGATCAGGGCTTCCAAGTGACCGCGTACCAGTATGTATGGCCTTGGTTCGCCCGTCCCCGCATCTATCTCTACCCTAATGGGATTGCCGGCACTAGCGATGACTACGTCACCCACATTAGTGGTGAAACAGAGGGTCGGTCCGTTCTCCGCCTCGGCAAATTCCACGCTGGTTGCAACAAAGGGAGCATCATCCACCGTGATGCCTATCTTTTCCACGAGTGTAACCAAATATGTTTTGCCGTCATCGTCTTTGCGCAGAACAGATGCAAACAATTTAACCATCTTCTTGCGCCCTATCGGCGTGCCCATGTAAAACCAGGTGCCGTCTGATGCGATACGCATATCTATATCGCCGCAAAATTCGGGATGCCACTTTTCAACCGGTGGGAACTTTTGGTCGCCCACTTGTTTCATAAAAGCTGTTAGGTCAAAACCCTGATGGGATGGCTGTTGGTGCGGTGGTCTATCGTTCACAAACCGGTCTCCTTACCTCTTTATATGGCCTATCTGCCCACAAAGAAAAGAGGCTAAAGATCAGCTTGCCATCGCTAGCTCGTTTTGTGCTTCCGGATGCATAGTTTGAAGGAGCGGCTCTACGCGCCCTACCGCCGGCAAGGAAGGCAGCAACGCTGACTGTTTTACCAGCAAGCGCCTGGCATCTCGCCCACCGGGCAGCGTAATGTAACTCGGCAGCGCCGAGACAAAACCAAACCGGCCATAATAGCAGGCGTCACCGACCAATATTATCCGTTGGTGCCCCAGCGTAGCCGCCGTCGACAACGTTTGGCCCACCAACTTGCTGCCTATACCAAGCCCCTGAAACGTCGGGTCCACAGCCAAAGGGCCAAGCAGTAGCGCGTTATGCTGCGCCCCAGTTAGCAGATCTCTGATGACAGTCGACCAATAACGAATGCTGGCGGCCAGCTGATCGTCGCAGCGCACCACCTGGCAAAGCGGCTCAACAGGGCCGCCATTTTGCCGCAAGGCATAGGACGCCTTCCCGAGCCGGCCGGGGCCAAATACTATATTAAGAAGGTTGGTGATGGCGGGGCCGTCAGACACCCGCTCGTGATCGAACGTAAACATCGCATTTTTCCATATCAGCAGCGCATACTGCGCCAGAACAACAAAAAGGGTTGGAGTGGTCCCTCAGCGTCGTCGCAGTCGGTTGATATGGTTCGTTTTTAACATGCGGTTCTTTACATTTTTATTTTCGAAGTGGACGGAACATAAAAGCAGCCCCTTCAAAAAGCTAGCAAAATTTAATCCTGATGAAAATCAGCCAATCACCGTGCATTATTTAACAATGGATTCAAGTGAACGGTCGGTTTCGTCTGCCGCTATCACAACGGTTTCGATTGAGCGTAGAAAGAAATCAACGGGCACAGTTTCAAAATCGTCTGACGGCCGATGATAATGCGGATGATCTTCCACTCCGAAATACAAGAACGGAACACCAGCACGATGAAATGGGCCGTGGTCAGAAGCAAAGGTCCAATCATTGGCGCCAAGCGCCGGATCGTCGTGGCCTTTCAGCAATTGTACCGGCGCTTTTTCCGCGATTGCATCGATAACAGGAACCAGCCCTGCACGGTGGAATGCGCCGGCCACATAAAGCTCGTTTTTGTCGCTGCGGCTAAGCATATCAAAATTGATATTGAAGGCGATATTTGGATCAATACGCTTGATATTACGCACAAAGGCCCGCGCGCCTTGCAAGCCCATTTCTTCGGCATCAAATAAGGCAAAAATTACATCATTCTTGGGTGGATTGGCTTTGAAATGCTCTGCAACCGCCATAACCCCTGCCACACCAGATGCGTTATCGTCGACACCGTTGTAAATTTCACCGTCGCGCGTGCCTAAATGGTCGTAATGGGCGGAAACCACAATGGTTTTGTCTGTGTCGCCAGTACCTTCAATGCGGAACAACAAGTTGGTTCCTACATGGTCCGACTTGGTGCCGTCTTGCGCTTCGTTGGTGAATTTAAATTTATGTTCGTGGGTTGGTCCGACCATATCCACATTTAATTTGGCGATAAGCTGCAATAGGTAGGCTTGCGCCTTTGCACTACCCGCAGTGCCTGTGCCCCGCCCGGCCATGTCATCGTCAGATAGAGTTTTGATGGTTGCAACTGCAGCGTCGCGGTCAAAGGTTGCTGGCTCTGCCAAAACAGATGAGCCCATCAGCGTCGCCGAGCCAAAAACTGCGGCTACAATTGTCTTTTGAAATATACCCATATCCCGATCCACCTGATTTATTTGCCTACGCGCAATTTAACCGAGTTGAGCCGGATAGCAACACCAAGACGACAATCTGTTTTACCCGAGCGATTAACCACCAAAGAAAAACCCCCGCGGAACAAGCCGCAGGGGTTTCGAACTCAGAACTAAATGTAAGTCGCTATGAGTTAGCGTGGATTGGTTTGGCCTAGAAGCCCATACCGCCCATACCGCCCATGTCAGGCATTCCACCCCCGCCGCCAGGCATAGCAGGTGCAGCAGGCTCTGGCTTATCAGCAACCATTGCTTCGGTTGTGATCATCAGGCCAGCAATAGAAGCCGCGTCCTGAAGGGCCGTACGAACCACTTTAGTTGGGTCGATAATACCTTTGGATACCAGGTCGCCGTATTCTTCTGTTTGTGCATCGAAACCGAAGTTGGCGTCGTCTTGCTCAAGAAGTTTGCCAGCAACAACAGCGCCGTCAACGCCAGAGTTTTCAGCGATTTGACGAACAGGTGACTGAAGAGCACGACGGATGATAGCGATACCGCGTGTCTGGTCGTCATTTGCGCCTTCAAGGCCTTCAAGGGCTTTGGTTGCGAACAACAGCGCAGTACCACCACCAGCAACAACGCCTTCTTCAACAGCGGCGCGTGTAGCATGCAGTGCATCGTCAACGCGGTCTTTGCGTTCTTTCACTTCAATCTCGGTAGCACCACCAACTTTGATAACGGCAACACCGCCAGAAAGTTTAGCAAGACGCTCTTGAAGCTTCTCTTTGTCGTAGTCAGAAGTGGTTACTTCGATCTGCGCTTTGATCTGCTCAACACGTGCTTTGATATCGTCTTCTTCACCGATGCCATCAACAATTGTTGTATCTTCTTTGGTGATGTTCACGCGCTTGGCAGAACCCAGCATGTCGATACCAACATTCTCAAGCTTGATGCCAAGGTCTTCCGAGATCACTTCACCTTTGGTCAACACTGCCAGGTCTTCCAGCATTGCTTTCCGACGATCACCGAAACCAGGCGCTTTCACAGCAGCAATCTTCAGGCCGCCACGCAGCTTGTTAACCACAAGAGTTGCCAGCGCTTCGCCTTCAATGTCTTCTGCGATAATCAGCAGTGGACGGCTTGACTGAACAACAGCTTCAAGAAGCGGCAACATTGGCTGAAGGTTAGAAAGCTTTTTCTCGTGAAGAAGAATGAGTGGGTTTTCCATATCAACCGTCATCTTCTCAGCGTTTGTGATGAAGTAAGGTGATAGGTAACCACGGTCGAACTGCATGCCTTCAACAACGTCCAGCTCGCTCTCGAGGCCTTTAGCTTCCTCGACAGTGATAACGCCTTCTTTGCCAACTTTTTCCATTGCAGCAGAGATATCTGCACCTACTTGTGCTTCACCGTTTGCTGAGATCGTGCCAACTTGCTCAATCTCTTCGTTGGTAGTTACAGTTTTGGTGCGACCTTTAAGGTCTTCAACAACGGCTGTTGTCGCGAGGTCGATACCGCGCTTCAGATCCATTGGGTTCATACCAGCAGCAACAGACTTCATGCCTTCGCGAACGATGCTCTGCGCCAATACAGTTGCAGTTGTTGTACCGTCACCGGCAACATCATTGGTGCGAGAGGCAACCTCTTTCACCATTTGCGCACCCATGTTTTCAAACTTGTCAGTCAGTTCGATCTCTTTGGCAACAGATACACCGTCTTTGGTGATGCGCGGTGCGCCGAATGATTTGTCGAGAATAACATTACGACCTTTAGGGCCGAGGGTTACTTTTACAGCGTTTGCGAGCACATCAACGCCAGCCATAATTTTGGCGCGTGCTTCGTCGCGGAGTTTTACTTCTTTAGCAGCCATCTTGGGCCTCCTGATACATCAGATATAAATTGTGGGTTGGAAATGGGTTCGAGTGATTACTCGATGATCCCCATAACGTCTTTTTCCTGCATGATCAGCAGATCTTCACCGTCGAGCTTAACTTCGGTGCCGGACCATTTACCGAACAGGATTTTGTCACCAACTTTGACATCAAGTGCGGTTACAGTGCCGTCATCGGCTTTTGAACCGTTACCAACTGCAAGAACTTCACCTTCTGAAGGTTTTTCCTGAGCTGTGTCTGGCAGAATGATGCCGCCAGCAGTTTTAGCTTCGCTTTCTAAACGCTTGACCAATACACGGTCGTGAAGCGGACGAAGAGCCATGGTTTGTCTCCTAATTGATAAACCTTAATTAAAAATTATTAGCACTCACCCCTATGGAGTGCTAACGCGTGCTTGTATTTAGGTGAATGCGCGTGTTGGTTCAAGGGCTGAATCGATATTTTTCGGCAAATTTCATGTTTCAACGGGCGAAACAGCAGCATCGCTGCATAAACGGGGCGGCGAACCGACCCGTTTACCATTTCTACCCAAGTTATACGCTAGCCATTTTCTCGTGAATCGATTTCAAATGTGCCCGAACAATCAAAAGCGAAAGTTGCGCACGGGCCTCATAATCAGCAGGCTTCGCCCAATCACGACCTATCGCTGCCCACAGGGCATTGTCCGGCGCCGCGCCAAGCGCAGACACATAGTCATCATCCACTACAATAAATTGGCTGCCATAGGTCAGCAAAAATCCGCCATGTTCGGCGCGCACCTTGACTGCCTCTTCGTAAGAAGCAAGCCAGATATTCCAAAAGATATGACAGCGATTCGGGTGTAAAAATTTAGCAAAATCGCCACCGGCACCTGCCTCAAAACAATCGGCGACAGCCTTCCAGCCTGAAAACCCGATCTCGCGGGCTACGCTCGCCAAACAGTGCTTGCGCTGAATGTCTTCTCCCAGCGCAACTGCGGGGCTGTGCTTGTTCAAGCGCTGAATTGCAGAACGCGCACCAGTATTCGCCTGCTTGTGCAACAGGCGTGCTTCGTTTTTCAAATAGTCTAAAATTGGGGCAGCAGAACTGCTCTCACTAACGTGTGACATAACATCGTCTCCATCAATGGACATCACCGCTCTCTTGTGTCCTGAAGAACCATGCGCTGTGCGTTAGGTTACTTTATGTAAATAACAGGGTGCTGCGGCTTTTGGCGGGCGGGCGCCCCTGAGCGCCTGCCGCTAGATATACCGATTTACCCACAAGGGTCAAGTCGCCTTGTTACAGCTTGATGAAAGCCATTTCGTTTTCGCCGCGGCGGGCTTTCTCGTATAGTGCCTTGGTAAAATCCGCTTCAGCATCCAGACCCAGTTTTGCTTGTGTTTGCCACAGGCCGTAAAGCGACCCCGTGCTATTTGGGTGGCGAATAAGGCTGGCTTTAAAGGCCTTTTCTGCTTCCTGGTATTTTCCGTCCATATACAACGCAGCAGCCAAGCTTTGTTCCACAGCATAATACCAGAACGGTGGTTCCGTGTAGGGCATACTGTTTTGCAATTTGATATTTTTGCGCATCATGTCCGCTGCGCCAGTATAGTTGCGCTCGCTCATCATGATTTTCGCAGAAATGGTATTGCTGGCAAGCTGCAAAATTGCACCTGCTGGAATGCCCGCGGATTTAATCGCTATATGGCTCATCAATGCTTCAATTGCTTGTTGCTCGGCGTGTGCGCGGCTATCCCCCGCTTCGGCAAACACCTTGCCGCGTGCATAGTGCCACATGGCCTTCAAATACGGGATATTATCGCCAGGGTCAGGCAACACCTCAACCTCATCCACACTGGCAAACTGGCTATGGGCAAAATAAGGCGCAGCTTTAATCGGCGCGATCCAGTCTGCGACCTTCAGCACTTCAGGGGGGATAACTTCGTCGAGTTTTCCCGCATATTCAATCGCAGTTTCACCGTCTTCTGCCATTTGGGCCGACACTAAAATAAAGTGGATATTGTGTGGATAATATCCATACCGATAAAGCGGCGAACCAGTTGTTTCGCTAAGATACAGTTCATCTACCGCAGCGGCCTTGATGTTGGTGTCCAGACTGTCCAGATAACGGCCTATACGAAAATAAATATGCCCTGGCATATGGACCAAATGGCCAGAACCCGGTGCAAGGCCCGCCAGTTTATCGGCGTGGACAGCGGCCTCCTGGGCGCGCGTGCTGGCCTCATACAGGTGAATGAAAAGATGGATGGCGCCGTAATGTTCAGGGTTTGTCGCAAGCACATCGTTGATGGTGTCAATCGCAACTTTTATGTGAGGGTGCGGCGAGGAATAGTCTCGCTCCCAATAGTCCCACGGCGATGTATCCATAATGGCCTCAGCATAAAGCGTGGCAATGTCCTGATCGCCTGGGAAAGTGGCGTGCACCGCTGCCATAGCGTCTGCATACTGCTGGTCCTGATCAGCACGTGAAACACTCGCATCTGCGCTGTAACGCTTTTCAGCGGCTTCTATAAGTGCCCGTTCCCGCGCGTCGGCACCTGCTTTTAAGGCAGACGCTTTTTGAATTGCTGACAGGGCCAACTCACCAGATTTCTCGTCCATCGGTGCGTTAATATTGGGCCCTAGTGCTATAGCCTCACCCCAAAAACATATGGCGCAGGCTGGGTCTAACTCTTGTGCCTTTTTAAAAGCACGAATGGCTTCCCAATGATTGAAAGCATATAATAGTGCGAAGCCCTGCCTGAAATAGCCCCCCGCATCTGCGTTGTCGCTTGAAATCGGAAAATCACGGTGGTCAAGCCCGGTTAGTATAGGTACGTCGCCTGACACTGTTTCAGACGCATTTACTGCACTTGACAATAGGCGCGCAATCTCGGGGCGAAACAGCAAACCGCGTTTTGACCCCAAAGGACCACATATATTTTGGGTTATTGTTGTTGGGTTAAATGCGTAATCTTCAACATCAATGTCCGGTGCAGATGGTATTGCGGATAGCAATACATTGGCACCGACCAAAACGGCAGCAGCTATAACAGGCGTGATATATGGTTTCATTTCCAGCTCCCCTCAAGCGAAAATCCTGCGGCCCTGACAACCCGCAATCACTGTAAACTATAGTTGAAAACGAAATTTTCGTCCATAGCGACCATTGTTCTAACAACTGAACATAGAGTAGTGATCGGAAAAAGGTGATTGGAAAAGAACCACAACCATCAGCTGTTTTGAAATGTCGCACCAAGCCGCTGCAAATAACGAATTTCACGGTCAAACCAAGAATCGGTTCGCGCCTTTTCTAGAGGAGTTGCCAAAAAGAAAATTGCGCCCGAGCGGTACATTTGATCGAGGAATTGACGATTCAAAGTCCAGAGCCGCGAAGGGCTAAGACCAACAAACTTATTTTCATCTATTTGAAATCGATTAGCGCCAATGTCAGCCGCGACCCGCGTATAATCTGGATAATGACCAAGAACCACCTTGACCTGACCGCCTTGCAAGCTGTCAGCGCTGGCGAAATTTAAACAACACGGTTCATCTGAGGCCGGCCCAAGCGGACCGACCTCATTGCCATACAACATCACGGCACAACCCCCAATTAACGTACTAAGATGACCCAGTATGAACAATCGGCGAAAACGACACACCCCCCTAAACAGGGGGGCCAGTTGGAACGGTCGCTCGGGGGACTAAAACTTATCAAATTGCAATCTCTCGCCTGCAAAATAGCCTCTATCCGGCTGGTAACGCCAAACGTCTTTTTTGCTGCCTCGATGTGCTCTTTCACCGTGTGAGGACTAATACCCAGAATTCCACCGATCTCTGCGTTATTTTTGCCGTATTGAGCCCAGTTTATGCATTCTCTTTGTCTCTGCGTAAGGACAGATTTTGTATTATCTTCGAATAATTTTGTGATGGTGAGCGCCCTCAAATAGGCCGCGTACGCCATCATTTGAAAACCCGCGATCTCTGTTGGCTCCGTTTTTATTTTATTACCGGCAACGGTTGCACCGCCAAGCGAACCGCGAGGCCCATGAAAAGGAAAGACTATACCTTCTGTCATTCCAAATCTTCGCGCCTCTTCAAAGACCTTCTGTTCAGCCTTCGAAAGGTCGACATGTTTCAAAATCCAGTTCCAAGTATAGGGTGAAAAAGCTTCTTTTGAAATACGTGCCGCCGGATCATCTAGGAAATAGTAGTTCTTCTTGTACTGCCTAAACCACTCACTGTGAGAACAATCGAACAATAAGGTCGTTTTTACCGCGCCGCCAGGCATAATAAGCTGCCCAATCATGTGAAACTGAACACCGTGAGGAGACGTAAACTCTATAAAAAGAGCTTCCAGATCCACTATTGTGTCGACATCTTTCGCTTTTTGAACGAATTGAAAGGCTGACTTTTCAATTGCTGTCACAACTCTCCTCTCCTGTAATCACGGCAAAGTCGTTTCATACGATTATGCGATGCTCAAATTCTAGGGATTTCAACGCAGGCAGGAAGCTCTCCTTATAAAGCCGCTAATAACTAATCAGCTTGGCGCGCCGAGCTTGAACAACGGCTTCGATCCGCGTTCCAACACCGAATGTCCGCTTCGCGGCCTCAATATGATCTTTTACAGTATTAGAGCTTATGCCCAAGATTGCTGCAATATCGTCGTTGCTTTTGCCAAGCTGAACCCAATTCAAACATTCTCTCTGGCGCTTAGTAAGTGCAATATCGTTTTCCGATTCAAAAATTTTCTTAATGTCGACTGCTCGGTTGTAGGCGTTAATAACCATCATATTCAACGCTGCCAATTCAACGCGATTTGGCAAAAAATGCAGGCCAGCCACCGAAGCCCCGGCCAACGAGCCAAGTACGCCGTGCAATGGAAATACAGCGCCTTCAGATAAGCCAAAATTCCTAGATTCGTTCATGACGATAAATTCACTCTTGTTGAGGTCCAAACTTTTCTCAAGCCAAGACCAAGTGAACGGTTGCAACGTCATTCGAGCAAATTTCGCAGCGGGATCGTCAATAAATAAATTATATTGATCATAAAATTTAAACCAGTCGCAATCATGTGACCCAATTAACCTCGTTGGATTAATTATTCCGTGCGGGTATACGATCTGCGCGAACATAAAAAAATCGACACCCATGGGCTCCGCATGCTTCATAAAAAGTCGTTCGAGTTGTGAAAGGCTGTTCGCGCCGTCCACAAGTTGAACAAATTCAAATGCTGACTTTTCAATTGACATTAGTGCCCCCAAAGGCCCGCGCTTGCAACATCGCCCACAAGTTTAGCGTGTCAAACGAGTCAAATTCAAGAGTACACACAAAACCGTGCAACTAGGAGATTGCTCAGAAATGTGCGAAACGATGACGTGCCTGCCAAAAGAATATATATTGGGACCAAACCTATAGAGACGAGGAAACTGATCAGTGACAATGTTTGTATACCGCTTATACGGCTTGATTTGCTATATTTTGGGCTTAACCAGTTTGGTTGCATTTGCTCTATTTGCAAACAATGGCTTCGTCGAAGTCGGGATAGCAAGTGGCGACACACTATTAGGTGCCTTTGCAATTGACATTCAGGCTGGTTACGTACCCGCGAATGCTTATTTGGTGAATTTTGGGCTGATAACGATCTTTGCATTGCAACATTCTATAATGGCGCGAGCGGGTTTTAAAAAGCGGATCACCAAAATACTACCGAAACCATTGGAACGAAGCACCTATGTGCTGGCAACCGCCATGGCGTTGTTTTTGCTTATTTTATACTGGCAACCGATGATAGGCGTTATATGGCAAGTCGAAGCACCGGCTCTACGCGGCCTGCTACAAGGCCTATTTTGGGGCGGCTGGTTGATAACACTTTTGGCAACCCAAATGATTGACGGCATGCATTTATTAGGCGTTAAGCAGTCTTTTGGGGCAGAAAATCCTGACAGCGGCATCAAGGCCTTTGTAACTCCTGCCTTTTATAAACTTGTTCGCCACCCCATCCAGACAGGCGTTATTATCGCAATGCTCTCAACACCGGACATGACCGTTGGGCGGGCAGTTTTGGCTATAGGCGTGATTATTTATATAGCCGTGGGACTCTACTATGAAGAACGCGATCTGATTGCTGAATTCGGCGACACCTACCGAGACTACAAACGCAAAGTACCAGCCTTGTTCCCGGGCTTCAAACTTAAGAAGTAATGCACCCACACTGCGTTTTTACATCTGGGCGACTATAGCGACCTTCTTGGGCGGGTGTTACCCCGCCCGGGCGACAAGTTGGTTTTCGCGGAAAAAATCTGTGGCATGATCAAGAAACGCGCGGACTTTTGCCGTCATATGCCGCCGCGGCGGGAACATCATGTAAACGCTGCGATGGTAGGCGTTAAAATCCTCCAGTACCAGTTCAACCTGCCCGCTTTTCAAGTCGTCCGCAATAGTTGAGCTAAGACACAAACCAATACCCAATCCGGCAACAACCATGTCCCTGATCGGTCGAGCAGCGTTCACTCGGGCACGGGGCGCGACCGTGACATGAGATTTCCGGCCACTCTCGATAAAATCGAGTTGGTTATTGGGGCTAATCGTTGAGCCAACAATGCAAAAATGATCCTTTAAATCGGCGGGCTTTTGCGGCATACCATGCTTTGCCAAATAATCAGTTGATGCACATAAATGATAGCTGTAGTCAGCTACTTTCTTGGCTTTCAGGCTACTGTCTTCCAGTTCGCCGATACGAACTGCCACATCAAATCCTTCGGCAATCACATCAACTTTGCGCTCCTCAAGGCGTAAATCAACCGTCACCGATGGATGCTTTTCAAGAAATGACTGCACGCAGCGCGACAATATCTCTTCGCCGATTATCCGTGGTCCGGCAATGCGCAAGTGACCAACAATGTTCTGCGACTGTGACCCCGCAAGGTCCAGCATTTCATCTGTCTGTTCCAAAATGACCCTGCACCTCTCGGCGTATACCGCACCCATATCAGTGGGATGAACATGCCGTGTGGTTCTAATGAGAAGCTGCGCACCCAGCTTGTCCTCAAGCTGGCGCACGTATTTGCTGGCAAGCGCGGTTGAAATGCCCAACCGTTTGGCGGCCGCAGTAAAGCTGCCCTGCTCTGCTACGGTGGCGAAAACCCGCATTCCTTCTATCGTGTCCATATTATCTACATTTTGTTGATTATGTTTCTCCATATTACCGGATTATCAACACATGATCAATCGCCTACCTTTTGGCTCATAGCCACCTCCCCGGCTAACCAAGCAATATATACGAAGGAAAAACCAATGATTACTCTTTACCGCCACCCTCTCTCCGGCCACGCCCACCGCGTTGAATTAATGCTATCGCTTCTCAAACTAGATTTCAGGCTGGTCGATGTCGACCTTATGAAAGGTGCACAAAAAGACCCTGAGTTTGTATCCAAAAACCCATTTGGCCAAGTGCCGGTTCTGGAAGACGGCGACGTAACCCTATGGGATTCGAACGCCATCATCGTCTATCTTGCTCGCGTATACGGCAACGACAGCTGGCTACCTGAAAACCCCGTTGAAGAAGCCAAAGTTACACCTTGGTTGGCCGTCGCAGCTGGCAAAGTCGCTTTTGGACCTGCCGCCGCACGCCTGGTTAATGTCTTCGGTGCAGGCCTGGACCACCAGAATGCCAGCAATATCGCGAATGACCTGCTTCGCATTATGGACAACGTATTGGCAGGCAACTTGTATCTTGCTGGCAACAATCCCACGATCGCCGATGTTGCAGCATACAGCTACGTCGCCCACGCACCGGAGGGCGATGTATCGCTCACTCCTTTCCCATCCGTTGAAGCATGGTTATCGCGCATCGAAGCACTGGAAGGCTTTGTATCCATGCAGGCAACCCAGGTAGGTCTTAAAGCAGCCTGATAAATACAGAAGCAGGAGAGAATGATGACCGAGTTAGAAACACCCTTTCATGAAGGTGAGTTGGCAATCCAGGAAAAACTGGGTGTGCGCGAGTTGGTTCACAGTTACGCACCAAAATTTGTTCGTTCTTTCCTGCCTGAGCAGCACCGCGATCTACTGGAAACGCTGCCCTTTATTGTTGTTGGCTCTGTCAACAGCAACCAGCAACCCAGCGCTTCGATCCTGTTTGGCTCCCAAGGTTTCATCCAGTCCCCCGATGAAACCACCATGCAGGTCGAAGCAACCCTCACCAGCGGCGATCCCCTGCGCGATAATTTGCGTATGGGGTCACCGCTCGGTTTTTTGGCAATCGATTTTGAAACCCGCCGCCGCAACCGCCTGACCGGCAAAATAACCCGCACAGACCAAAACGGTTTTGCAATTAAAGTCGATCAATCATTCGGTAATTGCCCGCAATATATTCAGTCCCGCACCAGCTCTGCGATCACCGACAAAGAAGGAACCTCCAACGCTGGCGAAATCACAACGCCGCTCAGCCATTCTGAGCTGACAAAACGCCTGTCCTCAGCCGATACATTTTTTGTCGCCTCAAGCTATTTTAAAGACCAGGGCGACCGCAAACACGGGGTGGACGTATCGCACCGTGGCGGCAAAGCCGGATTTATGAAGCTAGCTGGCAACATCCTGAAGTTCCCCGATTTTTCCGGAAACCACCATTACAATACATTCGGCAATATCGTCCTTAATCCTAAGGTTGGCATTGTCGTGCCCGATTTCGACACTGGCGACATGCTCTATATCGAAGGAACCGCTGACATTATTTGGAGTGGCCCCGAGGTGGATGCCTTTGAAGGCGCGGAGCGGCTCGTGACCGTACAGATTACCAAATCCACACTGGTTGAACGGGCCATGCCAATGACCTGGAAATTCAATGACTATTCTCCCAGTCTAGAGGCTACGGGCGATTGGAACAACGGCAATGCATCAGCTAATGATGACGAACAGTGGCGTTCGCTGCGCGTGGACCGGATAGAGCGCGAAAGCAGCACGATAAATTCTTTCTATCTAACCGCCACCGACGGCTTGCCACTCGAAGGCTACAAAGCGGGCCAACACTTGCCCATACACCATCCATCTGCACCTAAAACCATCCGTACCTACACGCTTTCAAAAGCGCCGTGTGGGTCACAGTATCGGCTATCAATAAAGCGGGAAGCCAATGGAAAATTCTCGCGCTTTATGCATGATGAATTACGAGTAGGTACCACCGTTAGCGCGATGGCGCCGCGCGGCGTGTTTCATCTGCCCGACGCACCCAGCAAACCGCTGGTCCTTGTCTCGGCCGGCGTTGGTATCACACCGATGATTGCCATGCTGGAAGCGGCCGTAAATACCAGCGGCTGTGCGAATGGCAAGAAGGCCGCCCACCCTATTGTGTTCATTCGCGCAGCTAGAAACGGTGACGAACATGCCTTCAAAAACCACCCTATTCTGTCTAATCCGGTAGATTTCGGCGTGACCCTCTTGCTTGCCTACAGCCAACCGACACCGCAGGACATAATCGACAAGAAATTCCAGATACGCGGTCGGATAACAGCACAGACAATTGCGGAATTGATCCCCACTAAAGATATTCATGCATTTCTTTGCGGGCCAGACCAGTTCATGGCAGACATGCGCGCGCATCTAAACAACGCTGGCGTTAATGACACCGGGATAGAGCAAGAAACATTTGGGGGCTCCGCTGTCGCTAGGGATCCAATGCCCGATGTTGAAATTCCGGTGCAACTAAAGTCTTCAGGCAAACAACTCACGTGGAATCCTTCCAAATCCACCTTGCTTGAAACCATCGAAGATGCCGGTGTTGACGCTCCCTTTGCCTGCCGTATTGGCAATTGCGGCACCTGCGTTACCAAAGTTCTGAAAGGGAAAATGGGTCACCCAGAAACTGCTCAATATAAGCCCGCCGAAGACGAGGCGCTGATATGTTGTGCTGTCCCGGACCATAATCCCGATAAAAGAGAAGATCTCATCGCCCTCGACATCTGAAGATGCACAGCCCTATTTCTCTTTGACATGTCAAAAAAGCTGTTTCACTATCCTCTTCAGGGGAGGATTTATGGCGCACAGTGACGACGGAACTCTTTGGGTTGCTATCATCGGGGCTGGACCAGCTGGCTACTACACAGCTGAGGCTCTTACTGCAGGCGAGCAAGATGTCAGAGTTGATATCATCGACCGCCTGCCGACACCCTTCGGACTGATTAGGGCTGGTGTCGCACCCGATCATCAATCGATTAAAAATGTATCCCGGCGCTATGAAGCTACCAACCAACGCGACGATGTTCGCTTTGTTGGCAATCTGTCGCTAGGGCGTGATGTCACGCTGAAAGAACTGCAGGAGCTATATGACGTTGTAGTGTTGGCGACCGGTGCCGCAAAGGACCGTCCGCTGGGCATTGACGGCGAAGACTTGCCGGGCGTTATCGGCTCAGGCCCCTTTGTTGGTTGGTACAACAGTCATCCCGACTACGCGGACCTTGATCCGGATTTACGTATCGCGTCGGTTGCCGTTATCGGCAACGGCAACGTGGCCGTTGATGTGGCGCGCATTCTGGCAAAGACTGCAAACGAAATGGCATCTTCTGATCTTGCTGCTCACGCTGCAGACATCATTCACAAATCTTCGATCAAAGATGTATATATTCTGGGCCGCCGGGGGCCGTTAGAAGCTGCTTTCACACCCAAAGAGCTCGGCGAACTGAACCGTTTGGAAAACTGCGTTACACTAGTGGATGGAAATCAACTGCCAGACTCTTCAGTGGACGAAACTTTGTCCGGTGCGCAAAAGAAAAACATGGTTGCTTTGCGGGCGATGGCGGAAAACTCACAGGGCGACAAACCAGTCCGGCTGCATATCCAGTTTTTCCGACGCCCGATGGCGATCATCGGCGAAGACTGTGTCTGCGGCATCCGATTGGAAGAAACTTATGTTGAGGACGGCAAATGTTTCGGTACCGGTAAAACTGAAGTGCTGCCTGCGGGCCTAGTGGTGCCCTGCATTGGTTACCGTTCCAGCCCCCTGCCCGACATACCTTACGATGACAGACGCGGTGTGTACCAAAATGACGAAGGGCTAATTGCCGAAGGACTATATTGTGTGGGTTGGTGCAGGCGCGGCCCAACCGGCACCATCGGCACCAACAAACCGGACGGAAAGGGTATCGCCGAAAAAATCCTTGCCGAAGTATCCGCTAGCGGCAGGACAGGCCGCGAAGGTCTGGACGCTATTGTAGCCGAACGCGATCTACAGATTGTAACTTTCCAGGATTGGAAAAAAATCGAGGCTGCGGAGATTGACGCGGCTGAGGGTGATGCACCGCGAGTAAAATTTTCTGATTTGGACCAGATGGTGTCAATCGCTGAGAATTAACAGATACTCGCTATTTTCGCAGCAAACGATATTCGCCTGAAACCTTGGCAAATTTAAGCGCAACTGCCAGCGCGAACATCAATGGTGCCAAAGATATCAACAGCGACGAAAAACTTGTGTATTCAGAGCCTTTTACCGCGGCGATGTAACTTTTGCGTGCCGATAAATATCCACCTAAATGATCCCGAATGATTTTGCGGTCCGCCTCCGCGAGGCCGGAGTCTATGTCATTCAGCCCCAACAACAAATTTGACGGAACATCGGCGGGAAACTCCTCGTTGGCGACAACCAGTTGAAAGTCCGAATTTTTCGCTGTAACCCAATCGCATAGCTGAGGTTCTTTATTCACTTCGCCGTCATTTTCACAGGCGTGAAGGCCGTATACATCAAACCAATTTTCCAGCGCAGCGAGCTTTCTTTCAGCAACTTCCCCCGATGTCGCAACGGTTTGCATAGAACGCAATATGCGTGCTTCCTCAAAAATGCCAACCACTGAAACTAATGCTAAAAGCACCCAAACATATTCCGCCAACTTCCACTGACTGGCTGACAACGGATATCTGACAACAAAAAAAACGTGAAGAAGAACAAGCGTTGCGAAAAATACGCCACCAACGAAATAGGAATTGGTCGACAGTTGCAGCAATTGTTCCATACGACATCAGCCTTCAGTCTTGCTCGTCACAACCGTTTGTTTGACGGCCCGAGAACTGTCGGCTTCACGCTGGCCAAAATCAAGCGGATTTTTGTGAGCAGCCAGCACCCGGTCCTACTCGGCGGGGGAAATCCAGTATGATCGGAACATTTTCGACATTTCAGCCGCCTGTTTATTCAGTGTGCTAACCTGTGAATGTTCCAAAAAATCATGCGGGTCTTTCATATGCCAAAGCGAGACGATACTCGGGGCCTCAGCTGGCGCGATATCATCGGTCAGACCTGTGCTCGCAAACTGCCCCGCCACACGGTGGGTTTGACGGGCACCGTGATGGACCGCAATTGCCTCAATTTTATGGTTGATTTCTGCAACTCGCCTTAAACTTTCGCCCTCGCTTGAATTCAGCCAATCCAGCGACAGCTGTGTGTAACCACCATGAATTTCTTCCGGGATAACCGGGCCGTCAACAAAGGTTACAAAATGCGCGTCGATGATGCCCACCAGCGTCGGGAAGGCTTTCTGAAAGTCTGCGTTCTCAAAAAATGCCTGAAATGATTGTTGGTCTTTTGCTGTGCCGAACGTGATGAAATCCACCGGCCTCAAAGGATCGCTATTGTGATCAACTTTATACACATCCAGGGTCATGCCCTGCGCTATCATTAAAGGCTTAATGATCCGAATATAGGCATGAAACGCCGCAACGTTCGCCGCCTTATTGTTGGCCTTAAGGGTGTTAAAGCCAATGTAGCTGACTTGAGGTTCAAAGGTTTCTTTGGAGTGTTGCGCATTGGCTGTTAGCGCAAGTAAAGGCATTAAAACGGCGAATAGAATTTTCTTCATGGCTAAGACACTCCTGTAAATTTGAGAGTCCCCATATGCCACTAATTGTCGAGCAGTCTGATCACGCCAAACGACGAACCGTTGAATTACCTGATTAAATCGCCTTTAACGGCGGCGAATCTTCTTAAGAATACCGCTAAAGGTAAGAATTGTCGTGTCTCCGCTGAATATTTTTCCGCGCACGAAAAGCATCGAGCCGGTCGCTTTGGTCACTTCACCGCTTGCTTCAATCCGTTCGCCTACCTCGCCTGCAGAGACAAATTCGCTATTAAAACCAACCGTAACCGCCGCGCCTTCCAAATGATCTTTTGCAATCACAAACATGGCGAAGTCCGCGAAACTCATCAACAACCCACCGTGAAGTTTGCCGCCACCGTTCAGGTGTCTTTCTTCAGACACAAAAGCGCTGACATACTCACCGCCATCCATCTTCTTATAGAAAAAAGGCCCGATCATATCTTCAAAGGCATCCACCGCACCCCAGGTTTGGTAACCTTCGTTTAACAGGTCTTTATTGTTTACTGAGTTGGTTGTTGGCATCAATTTTTCCAATTGCTTTACTCGTATGACACGACGGTGCCTTCAATACCTCGGACACCCCTATCATCTGCAATATAGTACGCAACCAATATTCGTCCATCCGCCATAATACACGCCGACGGATATCCGGTGTCAGCGCTGGGACTATCGCCGCGAATGATAATTTCTTCTGCCAATTCTAACTCGTCGAAAGTATCGGCAATGCGCGCTCTAACCCCCATGGGTTGGTGGCGGTAACCGTATACCAGAAACAGTCTGCCATCAGGCAAAATCAGCGGGTCGTATGGATGGCCCTTAATGTTCAGTGTTTCTGGTGCGCCAAATTTCAAACCATCTTCGGCTTTGGCAACAACCAACCTGTCGCCGTTATTGGTCGTCCGGTGGAACATAGACAAGTAGCCACTGGGCCAGGCTGCAAGTGAGGGTTCCTGAAGGTCGATGTTGATCATAGACAACCGCTGTGGCTGGCGCTCCCATGTCGCTCCGCGGGTATCAGATACAAAAATACCGGTCTGCTGATTTTCGGACCCTTTCTCACCAGCACCGTATCCAGCAAGCACCAATCGTCCATCTGGCAGCTCAACCATCCTGCCGCGCAGAGCAACTGCGCCTTCAGCAAATGGCCCACCGGCAATATCGCCCCCTGCGTTGATCGGAAGTTCAATATAATCTGACCAACTGGCGCCGTTGTCATCGCTGAAGCGCACATAACCACCCCAAAACAAATAGCCTGCACCTAGCCGCTCCGCGCTTAGTACTGACCGCCCTTGTTTTTTGAGCATATCCGCAACACCCATCGTTACCGGATACCAGAGGAACCCATGTTGCAACAAACGCCCGCTGGAGTGGACAAACAAATTTGCGTCCTGGTCCCCGGCCTCGGCATGCATCGGCATAGCGACTGCATCGCCTAATGCATCTCCCACGCCGTTGAAACGCCTGAGCGCGATGTGAGAGCGGAAGTGTACATGATCCACTGAATTCAAGTCCGCATCTGCGTCATTTTTCAACAGCCAGCGATGGTCTGGTGCACGGCGAAAAGCCAGCAAAACATCACCATCCGGCAGCCCAACCACACTTGGAAAGACTGAAAAAAAGCGTTCGGATCGGTACAAAACCATATGTTTATCAATACGGGCTGTCACATAATGCTCCGTCTGGTCGCAAATAATTTGTCTTTCACTCGGTTCACCGACATTTTATTGGCCTGCGCCTTGACGTAGCCTTATATCAGTCGCACCTTTAATAAAAGAGTAACAGCCCACAGCTGCCATAATCAGCAGCGTTTGGAATTCGGAGTTTTAAGTCATGAAGGGTTTATGGAACATCATCAAGGCGATGGGCAATTTCATCATTGGCCTTGGCGGATTTACCATTGGCATATTTGTCATAGTCGACTTGATTATCGCCCTTGGAGCGCGCAATCCGCAACAGCGGCCCGGCATACCAGATGGTGCGGTGCTTGTTTTGTGGCCCGAAGGGCAGATTGTTGAGATCACCGAACTACCAGATCCATTTGCCGCTTTGTATGACGATTTTAGTCGCCAACCCGTGCAAACCAGCATCCATGACATTACTACCGCATTAAAGCGAGCCAAAGACGATGACCGGATCAGCGCGCTGGCCTTGGTGACAGACAGCATGGCGGGCGCAGGCCCAAGCCACATTCACACCATTGCTGCGGCCGTCAGAGACTTCAAGTCCAGCGGCAAGAAAGTCTATTCCCTATCGTCTGGCTACAGCCAGTCTGATTATATGATCGCAGCCGAAGCCGACAAAATATACATGAACTCACAGGGTAATGTTCTGCTCACCGGGTATGGTAGCTGCCCCATGTATTTCAAAAGCCTGCTGGATAAAATCGGCGCAACGGTGAATGTTTTTCGAGTTGGAACCTTCAAGTCAGCAGTTGAACCCTTTATCCGCGACGACATGTCTGATGCCGCTAAAGAAGCCAACAACGAGTTTCTGGGCGCTTTATGGCAACAATACCAATCGTCCGTCACCGAGGCACGCGGGTTCGAACCAGACAAAATTTCCAGCGATATCGAGGCTATTTCTGACCAGTTAAAGTCGGCTAACGGCGATTTCGCGATGTTGGCATTGAATAATGGCTTGGTCGACGAGCTTGCCCCGCGCGCGAAGTGGCGAGATGAATTGATGGAAGAATTCGGCGCCAACAGATACGGTAATTCCTTCAAACAGATTGACTTTCAGTCCTATCTGGCCGCGACAAACGACAGGCAGAACGGCAACAACCAAATTGCCGTCATTACCGCGCAGGGCGAGATTGTCATGGGCGATGGCCCGGTCTCGGTCACAGCCGCTGAAACTATTGTCAGCTACATCCGTAGCGCTCGGAACAACTCCAGTACTGCTGCAATTGTGCTGCGCGTTGACAGCCCCGGAGGCTCATCGTTCGCATCCGAACTTATTCGCCAGGAACTGGAGGCCGCACAAAACCAAGGCATTAAAGTCATTGCCTCATTTGGGCCGGTTGCCGCGTCAGGCGGATACTGGATCGCGGCCACCGCCGACGAAATTTGGGCAGCGCCCAGTTCAATTACCGGGTCAATCGGCATTTTCGGCATCATCCCAACCTATGAAAACACACTCGACAAAATCGGTGTCAGCACCGACGGTGTTGGCACAACGCCACTGGCGGGAGCTTTCAATGTTACCCGCCCCTTGAGCGATCTTACCAAAGATGTAATCCAGCAAAGCATCGAATCCGGCTACGGACAATTCCTTTCACTGGTGGCCAAGGGCCGCAACATGACGGTTGAAGACGTAGACAAAATTGCCCAAGGCCGCGTTTGGGTGGGTGCCAAAGCCAAGGAGCTTGGTTTGGTGGATCATTTGGGCGGATTTGATGAAGCTGTCGCTGCAGCGGCCCGCGCCGCTGGGGTTGAAGATAACCATTCGGTAGTTTTCTACCGTGAGCAACCTGATCAGTTTGACCAGATGATCGCCAATATCCTTAACTCATCGGTCGGTACTGATGAGTTAAAGCGTTTTAACGCCCCCAGTCCATCACCAATAATCAAGGCCGCAATGAGCGTGTTGGACGACAGTAAATTCCTGGCAAACCTGAATGATCCGCTTGGGCGTTATTTAATCTGTTTCGAATGTAAGGTACGGTAATCCATATGACTGACAAAAATACAATGCCTGAATCGGACGATGAATGGCGCGCCAAACTTTCGCCGGAACAATTCGCTGTGTGTCGCTGCGGCGGCACCGAACCTGCTTTTACCGGAAAATACTGGGACACAAAAACCGCCGGCACATACCAGTGCGCTGGCTGCGGCGCTGACCTGTTCGATAGTGAAACCAAATATGACAGTGGTTAGGGCTGGCCCAGTTTCTGGGCCCCGGCAAACGACCAATGCATCACCGAGCACACCGACACAAGCATGGGCATGGTGCGTACCGAAATTACCTGCGCCAAATGCGCCAGCCACGTGGGACACGTATTCCCCGACGGACCACAACCAACCGGTCTTCGCTATTGCACCAACTCAGCATCGCTTGATTTGCGAGAACGCGATCACAGCTAGCTCTGTGTTCGATATATTGCAACACTGGGTCGCATAATGCGCCGCTAGTGATACTCAGCCCAAACATTACTTTCCTGTAATAGAATTTTACAGGAGCAATACCATGACATCTTTGGCCACAAGTATTTTGCACATAAACAGCAGCGTGCGCGGCAAACAATCCAGCACCAGAACACTTTCCGGTGAATTTGTAACCGCGCTTAACCCTGGCGCCGTGGTAGTCGAGCGGAATGTCGCAGCGGGTATCCCGTTTATTGATGAAGACTGGGTCAATGCCAACTTCACACCGGCAGAGGACCGAACAGACGAACACCGCCAAAAATTGGCCTATTCAGACAGTCTGGTTCAAGAGCTGAAAGAAGCAGATACAATTGTCATCGGGTTACCCATCTACAATTTTGGCATCCCTGCCAGCCTAAAGGCCTGGGTTGATATGATTGCCCGCGTGCGCCTGACTTTTAACTACACGGAGAACGGCCCAGAAGGCCTGTTAACAGGCAAGCACGCATTTTTGGTAGTCGCCTCTGGTGGCACTCCTATCGGTAGTGACTTGGACTTTGCAACAAGTTACATGCGTCAGGCTCTTGGATTCGTTGGCATACAAGATATCACGATCATTGATGCCACAGAGACAGGAAAGGGTGCAGATGATGCTTTAGCCCGAGCTCGCGAACAAATTTCGCAACTTGCCGCATAATAAAATTCAATCCATCACTGCGGTTGAACGGGCGCCGCGGACTTTGCTTCCTCAAGTTCCTTGGCTTCCTGAAGCAAAGCCCCCAGCTCGCCTAGGCTAGAATCGCTAATACCCAAAAACATAACAATCGTCATAGTCATCATCATAATGGCAAAATAGCTAACCCAGATAAATCCGGCCTTAAAAAATGCCCGTATCCAGCCCTGATCCTGCCCTACCTTGAGTGCAATAATCAAATAGAGCGAGGTGCCCCACCAAAAAATGCTGAAAGCGTTTTCGCCGCCTACCATGGGCACAATGAAGGCAAAAACAGTCATCATAACGAACAGGAAGCTGTGGAAATGCAGCGCAAATACAAGTTGGTTCAAATAATATCGACGCTTGCCCCAATGCGTGAAGCGCAAAATTCCCGCAAACACTGGCATCAAAATCACCAGAGCCCAAGGTAACCACTCATTGAACAGCTTGTTGAACTCTCGCGGCGATCGCAGCGCCTCCATAAACCCCTGAGTAGCCTTTTTCGCAATCTCGGGCGTGTTTGGGTCTTGAAGTACAAAATCAATGTCTTCTTGCTTAATTCCTTCACGCGTATCGTTGTTGTTGCGAACGAACATTGCAATGTCAAAGTTATAGGGAAGGTCACCCAGGCTGAATCCTGGCTGACCATTGCTCGCGTTGGCAATGGTTTGTACAGCACCGGCGTTCAGAGACAGTATGGCTTGCAGCGCCCCTCGCGAGCCCGGTGTCAGGTCACTGTCAGGGTTATCCAGCAAACCCCGTATCCGGTTTCTCGCTAATTCGAGGTCGGGTGTACCGTTATCGTCTGTGACAACCACTTGTTCTGCAATATCACCCAGCAGGTTTTTCAGCTGCTCGGAATCAGCTCCGTTGGCGGCTTCTATTTGCTCGACCGCCTCGAGTATCTTGAGAATTTGCGCTGCCGCTTGCTGGCTTTGTTCTTTCGACACGTTGGCGTCTTGCGCCATCACTTGGGCAGCGATTTTGTTTGGGTCCGGAAGTCCACTAATCTCCAGTTCCAGTGGAGGTGTATCTGGACTGTCGGGGTTACCGGGGCTATCTGGACCAGGCAGGCCAATATCCTCGCGTATTTTCTCGGCTGCAGCAATGGCTTCCTCGCGCGCTTTCTCAGCTTCGGCCAATTGTTCTTCAATTCTCGCCTCGAATGCCTCTCGTGCCGCCACCTGCTCGGCTTTTGGGGTCACGTGAATATCAATAATCAATATATTTGCGAGGCTGATCACAGCGAAAAACACGAACAGAAGCACCACATATAATCTGAAAGGTGGCAGGAATCTGGCGCGCTTTCCTTCCATAAAAGCACGAGAAAGTCCGCCAGGCACCATAACAAGCATCAAGATGGTTTTTATGATTTTACTGTCGGTATCGAAAATTGCGTCAAAAAGCTCGCGGAAGAAAGTCCAAATGGGTCTACGCAGGTCATCGTCGCGCTGGCCACAAATATGGCAATAAGGTCCGGTCAGTGGTGCCTTGCAGTTGTTACAACGAACCCCGTCTCCGCGCGTATCCTCTTCGATGGAAACATAACGTTTCATCTGCTCGCGCTCTTTACGAAGCCTGCGGCGTTTCAGTGCAATCGACCATTTTCGGAAATATTTTAGCATGGCACCCCTCTAACCGCTTTATAGCAAAAGGTTTTTCGCCGCGCCAGTGAAGCATTAATTCTTATTGGGTACGATGGTCTAGCCCGCGGCCAACACATGATCTGCGACAAAGGGATTAGACTGCCGCTCAGCGCCGAATGTTGATAAAGGCCCATGCCCGGGTACGAAGGTCACATCATTACCCAGCGGCCATAACTTCTGCTGAATAGCATCAAGCAGGGTTTGGGTATCGCCGCGGGGGAAATCTGTCCTGCCAACAGACCCCTTGAACAAAACGTCACCGACAAAAGCCACGCGGTGTGTCCGATCAAACAAAATAACATGCCCTGGCGTGTGCCCGGGGGTATGATATACCTCCAGCGTCACATTGCCCACATCGATGCTGTCCCCGTCATTGAGCCATTCGTCAGGTTCACAACATCTGAGTCCCGCCATACCATATTGAGCAGCATGATCTTCAATTTGGTCCAGCCAGAATTTATCTTCCTTATGCGGCCCTATAATCGGCAAATCCAGTTTTGCTTTAATATCCGCCGCACCGCCAGCATGATCCAGATGGCCGTGGGTCAACAGTAGCTTGGTAAGCTTGATGCCCAGCTTATCTACCTGTGCCAACAACTTTTCCGGATCTCCGCCCGGGTCAACCAGCGCCCCTTCCATGGTTTCATCGCACCAGATGATGCTGCAATTCTGAGCAAAACTGGTAACCGGAACGATTTGGGCTTTTAACATGCGGCACTCCTTACATTTTCCGAGCGGATACTAGTGCGAAGCATCCACAATGGAAAGATGCTTTCAACATGCAACAGGCCGCCAATAGTTGCGCAGTGCCTGAACCCGATGTCTCTTAGATATATCTTTTGATTATTTCTTTTGGGCGAGTTGCGTCATCAAGCTTGTCAGCTGCTTCAGTGTCGCATCCTGCGATTTCATCATGCCTTCCAGCTTATTGAGACGCCCGTCGGTCTCGTCAACTTCTTTTCCAGGTTCCGGTTCTGGAATTTTTTGCCCCGACAGCTCAAGCGGCGACGCGGCGTTATTGGCACCGCCCATGGACGCATTTGATACACCCGAATGAGCAAGCGACGTTATCCGTTCACGGTGCGATGCGTTCAATTTGGTTTCCTCAGCCAAGCCCTCGGTGACATTTTCAACGGCGTCCAGATCAAGCTCTTGCAATTCCTCAAGCGCACCATAAAGGAGAAGGCGCCCACACATTGTGTTTAACTGCCGCGGGATACCGTTACTATTGCTGTGAAGTGCGGCAAGCGTGTCTTCGGTGAACACCGGATTGTTGTCCCAGCCAACCATGCGCAGGCGGTGCATGAGGTAACCCGTTGATTCCTCTATAGTTAACGATTCCAACTGGCAACTGTTGCTCACGCAGTCAGCGATCGACTTTAGGGAAGAATCAGAGGAAATTCGCTCCTGAAGGCCTGGCTGCCCAATAAGGAGACAATGCATCAGGGGTTGCGCGTCCCCCTCGCTCGTTAAAGCGCCGCGCAAGTCCTCCAGCGCACTGTTGGAAAGATTTTGAGCTTCATCAATGATCAAAACTGCCTGTCGGCCTTTTGCCTGCAGCTTGTGCGCAAACTCGTGCAGTTTACTCAAAAGGCTATCCATATTGCCAGCTCGGGCATCCAGATCAAACGCCGTTAACATGGTGACAATCAGGTCTTCGCCTTCGACACGGGTATTTGACATCATGCCGCAGGCATAGTCGCTGTCATCCAGCATTTTTAAAAGGTGCCGCGCCAGCGTGGTTTTGCCTGTGCCGATATCGCCGATCACCAGAAAAAAACCATCGGGAGTTTTTACGTCGCCAGACAAATAGTCAATAATCTGATCATGAGACTGCGATTGAAAATAGTACTTGGGGTCCGGCGTCAACTGGAATGGGCGCCCTGTTAATTTGTAATAATCGTCATACATGCGATGTTATCCCGTCCTCGCCCCGAATTCCATGCGTGCGCTTACATGAATAGTTGCACTCATTCTAAATAATGCAACAATTATAAGCAAAATTGGTAACAGGAACTATTCAGACTTTCAACATTGGACCACCTCATTTGACGTCAGAGTTATCCAGGCTCCAAAGGCTTGGAGTGGGAAATCCGCCGTCAATGAAAAGGTACGTTCAGAAAATGAACAAAAACAACATGCAACCAATTTCTAATTCGTAAAGTTTGACATCCATTATTAAAACAGTAAGCAAAGATGTAGTTTTGTTCCGCTTTTATGTAAATAACGGTAATTTTGCTGGCTAGGCGGTATGTTAAACAAGGGGTGTTGGGGGTGATTATCTGATGTTACGTCAAATTGTTATGCCTGCGTTTTTGGCGATTATTCTGTTGACCGCCGCCCTTGGCATTACCTTCATTTTCATGGCCTACAACATGGATTCGGAAAGCGCCGTTCTTGAAAGCCGTCTCCTGAATGCAGAATTGGTCACAAAACAACAATATTTGGAACAACTTGTAGAAGCCAATGGGCAGTGGGACGAAGCATATACTAAAACTGTTGTATCATTTGACCAAGCATGGCTCCAAACCACCATTGGCGCTCTAGTAGAGGATATTTCAGAACTCGACGCCGTGCTATTGATTCAAACTCGCGGGCGTTTGCTATTCAGTAATTACGCTAGCAATCATGAAAGTTTGAGCCAGCGCAACTATGGCCATTTGGTCAGGGTACTGCAACGCAACCTGACAACCCGTCTTAACACCGCACAAGCTATGAGAGGATATATTTCATTTGATGATGGAATTTATATCGTCGCTGCCAGCACCGTCTGGCCAGATAGCGAACAATTAATTGAGCGAGCGTTAAATGATGACCAACGTAATATATTGGTGAACCTCGAAAGGCTTGATTCTTCCAAACTTTCTGAAATCGAAGACAAATTAGAAATAAATTCTTTAAAAGTAGCGGAAGATGTTGATCTAAATACGGTTCACTTGGCTCTGGGTGCCAGCGGTTATCTAACATGGGAGCCAAAAACTCCCGGAACGGATACCCTTACCGAGCTAGCCATTCCCCTGACCCTGTTCACCGTATCGATACTGCTGATATTAACACTTTTTTGGCGGCGCGCCGACAAATTAGTGCAACTATTCCAGAAAACAGACCAAGCGAAATCGGTATTCCTTTCGGCCGTTGGGCACGAGCTGAAAACGCCGCTTAACGGGATCACAAGCGGCATCGCTTTGATGTACCAAAATGAGTTGCCGCTGAACCAAAAAGCCTATTTGCATACAATTGAAAGATCTTCTCGGGAATTAGCTGCTAAAGTAACACAGATTATAGACTACACACGGCTCGAAACTTCAGAGCTACGGTTAGACCCAGTATATATAGATTTGCGGACTCTACTGGAGGACGTAGTAGAGGATGCCCACCACGAAAAACAAGACCTCGAGGCATTTCTCGCACTACATATTCCAACAAACTGCCCAACCAAAGCAATTGGCGATGTCAAACGGATAAAACAAATTGTAACCGTCCTTCTGTCAGAGTTACTAAGCACCAAGGACCACGGTACGATCAGCCTTGCTTTGATGGTTCAAGCCTCTGATCCGGTAAACACAACCTATAAATTGGTTGCATCCACGACTAATGCGAACATTTTATTTTCAGCAAATACTTCTGGCGCCGCTTCAACGCAATCACAAGCAGATGCCGGAACACTTTCATGGAACTTGGCAACTGCAAGATACTTGGCAGAGGCTATGGGCGGCGAGATCACAGTTGTCGTAAATCCACAGGGAGGGAAACAAGTCCACGTCCAATTTGTGCTGGGCTCACGAGCTCAATCTGTTGAGGATGTTGCTCAGTCGAGCTGCGCAGGCCAACGGGCCTTGATAGTTGACGACGAAATCGGCGACCACTTGGTCCTTACAGACTATCTTTCAGACATCGGCTTTACGGTGCAAAATGCCGCGAACGAACAAACGGCGATTAGCATTATTAAAAACACGAACAAGGACAGATATCTGATCTTTGTTGGTGAAAACGTTGGAACAGAAAACGGATTGGATGTTGCTCGCAAAATCAATCAGGCAGCTTACAATGCAGAAATTGATCTTGTCATGATGGCGTACGAGCCACAGTCCTGCGATACTTCGACAATGCAAAACCTGGGAGTTGCAAGCCTGCTGGCTCGGCCAGTTACACTTAGCAATTTGCTTGAGTTGGTCAAGGGCCTCTATGATCCGACCGCCGAAACACCTATTGAAGGACCAAGACTAGCCACAAAAAGAAAGTACAAACTACTCGAAGACATGTCTATTTTGATTGTCGAAGACAATCCAGTCAGCCTAAGTTTACTCAACAAAATAATATCCAAATGGGGCTGCAGTGTTACTAGCGCCACAGACGGTGAGGAAGCGGTCAAGTCGGCAATGAACAACTCTTTTGACTGCATTGTAATGGATTACCATATGCCCCGCATGAACGGGGCTTCCGCGACCAAAGAGATTCGAAACTTGGGCCTAACCATGCCTGTCATCATGCTCAGCGCAGCTTCAGATCAAAAAGATATCGATGATTGCATAGACGCTGGAGCCAACACTTTTATTCCAAAGCCTGTCGCGACGCCGATACTTAAGAAAAAGATTTTGCAAGCATTAGCAGATCGCACCGATGATCAAATTGCCGGACAACTTTCTACACCTAAGCCTTGATGTTAGGCTGCAAAAAAAAGGAATGATGCTCTGGCATTCTTCCGACAAACGACATTTCCCACGCGCCCAACAGCGCTTCAATTAAAGCTACTGCCGAGGAAAATTCATCTTGAGAAAGATGGCTGGGGCGGCAGGATTCGAACCTGCGAATGCCGATACCAAAAACCGGTGCCTTACCACTTGGCGACGCCCCACCATAAGGTGTGGCGCGGTTTGTAAAGAAACTGGCCCACCCTGTAAAGCTATTTCTTAACCCGTTGCGGCAAAAGTATGGAAGCCGGTCACAGCGCCGCTGCTATAGCTGGAAAACACTGTCTATCCAGCAGCTTGTAGCTTGCTATAAATCCCGTCTATCCCCCAATTGAATCGGCCATCACCCACCAATCCGGGTTAAACTCTCTCGCTCGACGCGCAACAGATTCGGCAGCAGCTTTATCATGATACAGAGCAAAAACCGACGCACCGCTGCCTGACATGCGAACCAATTCATTTTGGGTATTGAGTCGAAGGAAGCGCTCGACCTCCATAATTTCGGGGCACACCTGCACTGCGGGGTCCTGCAAACTGTTACTGGTTAACACATCCAGCATAGATATGTCAGAAACGACCTTATCCAGGTCGGTGATCGTCACATCAAATGGCGGCAGGCCGCGTTTGTCCCTAAACGCCCCAAAACCATCAAAAACCTCAGGCGTTGAAACCGCCCGGCCAGGGTTGATAATTACGATACCCGCAGACCATGGAAGATTAACATGTTCTAGCATTTCGCCGATCCCGCGCACAATCTGCGACCCACTGCTCAGGCAGGCGGGAACATCTGCGCCCAAACCAGCGGCTAACGTGGCAAGCTCCTCGCCGTTCAAGTTGGTTTTCCAAAGTGCGTTCAGTCCGATAAGCGTTGCAGCGGCGTCTGCGGAGCCCCCACCAAGGCCCGATGCTACGGGCAGGTTTTTCTCCAGCTCTATAAGGGCGCCGTGGCTGACGCCAGCATGCTCCGCCAACGCTCTGGCCGCCTTCATAACAAGGTTACTATCAGGGTTTTCTGCCGGTAAATCCTCTGAAAACGGTCCAGAGGTACTAAATTCCAACGTTTCGGACGGCAAAAACCGAATCAAATCGCCCTTTTTGGTAAAAGAAAACAGGCTTTCCAGAAAATGATAGCCGTCATCGCGGCGCCCGGTTATGTGCAAAAACAAGTTTATTTTTGCCGGTGCCCTAACGAACAAGCTACCATCAGGTCCAGATTGAATTCGATTTTCTGGATTATTTTCGGGGCTACTTTCCATGCCCTAAGATTCCTCCGGCAAGCCCATATCGAGTTTGTCGATCAATTGGGTTAATTCGTCGCCTTCTGCCTTGTTGTCGATAGCATGTTGCCATTGAAAACGAGCCTCAATACGCCGACCAACCCGCCAATAAGCGTCACCCAAATGATGATTGATGGTCACATCGTCAGGTTCCATCCTCACCGCCTTCTCCAGCAGCTTCACCGCCTCGCTATAGTCACCGGTCAGATAGTTAACCCAGCCCAGACTATCAACAATGAAACCATCCTCCGGTCGCTGGGCTACTGCTTGCTCAATCAACCCTTTGGCTTTCTCCACATTCATACCGCGGTCGATCCAACTGTACCCTAAGTAATTAAGAACACTTGGTTCTTTTGGGATTAACTCCAGAGAGCGCAGGAAATCCTCTTCAGCTTTCGGCCAATTGTCCATCTCCTCATGGCTAACCGCTCTGGCGAAATAGGCAAACCAGTCGAGGCGACCAGCGCGGCTGTTCAGGTCAATTGCCTGAGTGTAGTAAAGTATCGCCTCAGCAAATTCCCGGCGCTCACGCATAATGTCACCCAGCGATGTCAAATAGGATGGGTTGTTGGGATTGTCGCGCAGCGCATTCCTTAGCATGTCTTCCGCCTCGCCGTTACGGTCCGCACGACGCAGCGCATTAATCAGCCGCTCGTCAGCGGCAGGCCGCAGCAAACTGGACGCTGGCACAGACGCATAGACCTGTGCGGCCGCATGCGGGTTACCCATCTGGTCCATCAAATTGCCGAGCATAAAATATATATCTGCAACTTCAGGTGTCAGATAAGAAGCAATTCTCAAGTAAATGACCGCGGCTTGCGGCGAACTACCTCGAGAGAACTCTCCCGCCAGGCGGTTGAACATTCCGCCAACAGCACCGAGTGGACTGGCACTTGTCTGGCTTGGGTTCCGGCCGGCCGCAATCAGTCTGCCCTCCCGCAGCAAGAAACGGTTGTTATCGAAACGCTTAGCTTGCTTGCCCATAAAACTGCGCGCTTCGGCAATGCGTCCGGTGCGTGCCAGCATGTGGGCATAGGAAACAAAAGGCTGCAGAGAAACCGGTTGCGCCGCGTTGGCCAACAACAAATACTGATCCTGCGCCAACTCATAATTCTGTAGGTGATCAAGCATGTAAGCACGGTGTTCGTCGGCGATGGGCTTTAAACGCCCGTCCACCATCATTGGTGATAAAGACCGCTCGGCCGCAGCAAAATCACCTTCAGCCACATGGCTCCAGGCCTCCAGCAATGGTGACATAAGTCCACCAAAGCCCGCCATTTCAGCCCGCGCCAGTCGCACTCTTACTTCTGGCCAATCGCTACGTTTGAATGCCTCCAACACATAGAGAATTGAAACCAGGTCATCGGCTCGTGCCTCGTCACTTCCGGTTGCCACATCCACTGCGATAGCGGCAGCCCCATCGACCTGCCCTGCATATAGCAGTTGGAAAAAAGCCTTATCGGCGACGAACTTGCTCTCGGGGTCAAGTTTCAATGCCTGCAGATAATAACGCGCCGATGCGTCAAATTCAGAATCGTTCTGCGCCAAGGTCGCTGCGACGAAGGAACCATATTGGCTGCCTGCAGTTTCGACGCTGGCGAACTCGCTTCGCAGCTGATCGGTGACAGGCGCATACTCGCCGCCGTCCGACACAGACGTGCAGCCAGCCACCAACGCGGCGAGCGGTAGATATTTATAAAACGGCGCCATGAATGGCTTCCTCAACTAACAACAAATTATGGCCGAACTATATCACATATTCGGATAGTTTGGTCCACCGCCGCCTTCGGGCACCACCCAATTGATATTTTGGGTAATATCCTTGATATCGCAGGTTTTACAGTGAACACAGTTTTGCGCGTTAATCTGCAATTGCTGATCAGCACCCTCGCCGATAAACTCATATACCCCGGCCGGGCAAAAACGCTGTTCCGGACCAGCATAATTAGCCAAGTTAACTGTCACCGGCACTGTTGCGTCTTTCAGTGTCAGGTGAACCGGTTGGTCTTCCTCATGGTTGGTACTCGATAGAAACACCGATGTCAGCTTGTCGAACGAAAAAACACCATCAGGTTTAGGATAATCAATCGGCTGGGCGTCAGACGCCTTTTTGGTCGCGTCGTTATCCTTGTGCTGGTGTTTCAGCGTCGGCATAAGACCGCCCAGACCAATCGTATTCATCCACATGTCAAACCCGGAGTACAACGTGCCCACTTTAACACCGAACTTGCTGAGCGCTGGCCGGGCATTCCGAACCTTGTGCAAATCTTTGTATATCCAGCTTTCCTTAAAGGCCTGCTCATAACTGGCCAGTTCGACGTCGCCGTTTGAGCCCGCCGCGATAGCTTCAAAGGCGCTTTCTGCCGCCAACATACCGGACTTCATGGCATTATGACTACCTTTGATGCGCGGCACGTTGACAAACCCCGCAGCACAGCCAACCAACACACCGCCCGGGAAGTATAACTTGGGCACCGATTGCAGCCCACCTTCGTTAATTGCTCTTGCGCCGTATGACACACGGCGACCGCCTTCCAAAATCTCGCGTACCGCTGGATGAGTTTTATAGCGCTGCATCTCATCAAACGGTGACAGATATGGGTTTTCGTAGTCCAGCGTCACCACAAAGCCAATGGCAACCTGGTTGTTTTCCTGATGGTAAATAAATCCGCCACCTGCGGTGTCATTATCAAGTGGCCAACCTTGTGAATGAATCACCCTTCCGGCCACATGCTTGGCCGGGTCAATATCCCACAACTCTTTGATGCCAATACCGTAAGTCTGGAATTGACAGTTTTCGCGCAATGAATATTTCTCCTCGAGTTGCTTGGAAAGCGATCCCCGGCAACCTTCGGCAAAAAAGGTATATTTCGCGTGAAGTTCCATGCCCGGCTCGTGGCTGGGCTTGGGCTCACCGTCACGGCCAATGCCCATATCCCCGGTCGCAACACCTTTGACACGACCATCCTCGTGAAACAGCACCTCCGCGCCAGCAAAACCCGGGTATATCTCAACCCCCATGGCCTCCGCCTGCTCGCCCAGCCAGCGTGTCAGGTTACCCAGCGACGTTGTATACATGCCTTTGTTCGATAGTAGCGGCGGCATAATAAAATGCGGCAGCGATTTTTTGCCGGTTTCAGTCAAAACCCAGTGCTGGTTATCGGTCACCGGAGTATTAAGCGGCGCGCCTTTGTCTTTCCAGTCCGGGATCAATTCATCCAGCGCAAGCGGGTCAACGACAGCACCCGACAGAATGTGTGCACCAATTTCAGAGCCCTTTTCGATCACGCAGACCGTCAATTCCTGGCTTTTTTCTTCAGCCAACTGCATCAAACGGATCGCCGCTGACAAGCCCGCCGGGCCGCCACCAACAATAACTACGTCAAAATCCATGGATTCTCTTTCCATGTTAGGCTCCTTGTTCATACGCTGGCACGGCGATAGCCACCGTCACCCTATACTTGCCAATCCTGTGCCCTAAACTGGGTCAACAGCCCCTTAATTCAAGTCTTCCGCCCGTCTTTTCAAGTCTTATGCCCTTGCCATCGGGAAACGTCAAACACTTGCACCAAGCCATATTACCGTGCCAACGCAGCCGCCATAATACCTGTATTTATTTTTCGCCAGATTTTTGATGCATTTTTACCCTATTGGTCGCTATTATCAGGGCCAGAAGGACAATAAACTGACAATGACAGCTGAACAGACAAAAACGCCAGTTTTACCGCCGGACTTAATGCAGGACCCTGCATCTTTGTTGGCGTGGCAAGTGACAATGGGCGCTGATGAGGCTATCGGCGATGAACCAGTTGATCGGCTTGTCGCTGCACCGCAACAGGCTGCAGCGCCTCGTATACCTGTGCAGAACACCTCTGACACTATAGTCACAGCCAACAACGGCCCGCGCCCCGTTGTTGCCAGGCCCGTGCAGTCAATTGCAGGTGCGAGCAGCGAAAAAGCCGCTGAACTGGCCGCCGCAGCGACAACATTGGATGAGCTAAAGGCTGCCATGAACGGCTTTGATGGCGGCCTACTGAAACGATCAGCCAAAAACCTGGTATTTGCTGGCGGCGCAGTCGGTGCGCCGGTGATGGTTGTCGGCGAAGCACCTGGTGCTGAAGATGACCGGCAAGGCATGCCGTTTGTTGGAAAGTCTGGTCAACTGCTGGATAAAATGCTGGCTGCTGCAGGTTTCAGCCGTGAGACCAATGTTTACCTAACCACGCTATTGCCTTGGCGGCCACTGGGCAGCCGAAAGCCTGATCCTACAGTTGCCAGCATGTGCTTGCCCTTCGTCCAGCGCCATATCGAACTCGCTGAACCGAGAATGATTATTTTGCTGGGCGGCGTTCCGGCCAAAGCCTTATTGGAAACCACTGATGGTATCACCCGTCTGCACGGAAAATGGAAAACCATCAGTATAGGCGACCAGGAAACACCGTGCGTGCCAATATATAATCCGGACTATCTGATGCGCCAACCACACCTGAAGGGATTGGCATGGCGCGACCTACTGGCAGCAAAGCAGAAATTTATCGAGGTATCGGCGTGAGGCATACGACAATGATATATGCAGCGCTCGCGGCTATGTTCTACGTGGTCCCGCTCGCGGCATCGGCCACCGCACAGGACAATGTGCAGACAACACCGTCTGTTTCAATCCCGCAAATTTTGTCCGACGCTGACATCAAGCGATACCAACGCATCTTTGAACTGCAGCAGCAAGCACAGTGGAAGCAAGCTGACAAGATGATCAAGCGCGTTGAGAACCCGATTTTGATGGGCCACATCCAGTTCGAACGCTTGATGCACCCCACCGGTTATCGCAGTAAATACAGTGAACTCGCAGCCTGGATGAAACGCCATGCAGACCAGCCCAACGCGTGGCGGGTATACCGGCTTGCAAAAAGACGACAAGGCAAATCGCGCGCGCCGCGGTCGCCTGCAAAGACCAGATACCCGGGCGTAACCGGCCAGTCTGCGCCCCCAAAGCCTACGCTGCCGCGCCGCAGCCGGTTAGAAGCGAAAGCTGTGACCACCTTTTTTGCCAATGTTCGAAAATATGTTCGAGGCGGTAACCCGGCCCGGGCGGAGAAACGCTATTGGGCGATGGAAGCGCGCGGGTTGTTGGTACCGCACGAAAAAGCGCAAGCACTGGAGCGAATTGCTTCCAGCTATTATTACGAGGGCGATGATTTTCGCGCAATGAAGCTGGGCGAACTGGGCGCAAATCTATCTCGTGAAATTGTACCGCAGGTAGACTGGATTACCGCACTGGCCAACTGGCGTCGCGGTGATATGGATGCGGCTTACAGACATTTTGAAGCTCTTTCGGGCGCCGAGCGTGCTGGCCCGTGGCTCTCATCGGCAGGATCTTTTTGGGCCGGACGGACAGCACTAAGGCTCGGCAAACCCGACATAGCCGTTGAGCACCTGAAACATGCAGCACAGCATAATGAAACATTTTATGGGCTAATCGCGTCGCGGCAACTGGGCATTGTTCCGACCATCGACTGGTCGATACCGCCGCTGCAGCAGAAGTCTGTCGATCATTTAATGCAATTTCCGGCAACCAGAAGGGCAGTGGCGCTCGCAGAAGTTGGCCGCGATGACGTAGCAGACGAAGAGTTGAGGATTTTGTGGGGTCGTGAGGGCGTTGCGGTGCAGGAAGATATGCTCGCTTTTGCAACCGCACTGAATTTGCCTGCAATTCAAATACGGCTTGGCCGCGTAGGTGGCACCGGTGACCCGGCACCAACCGCGACGCGCTATCCGATGCCGAACTGGCAACCGGCTGGTGGTTTCACGGTCGACCGGGCGCTGATTTTTGCAATGGTGCGTAAGGAAAGTGATTTTCGCAGCCGGGCCCGCAGCCGCGTTGGCGCTGGTGGGCTGATGCAGGTTATGCCCGCAACTGCCAGCTATATTACCAACAACCGCGCTTTGTTACGGCGCAGTAGAAGCCAGCTCTACGAGCCTGAGTTTAACATTGCGCTAGGTCAGCAATATATCGAATATTTGCTGGCGACCGAATATGTACAGGACAATTTATTGATGGCGCTGGCAGCCTATAACGGCGGCCCCGGTAGCTTGCTTGGCTGGCGCCGCGATGTGGATTTTGGTGTCGATCCGTTGTTATTCATCGAATCTATCGGCTTTTACGAGACCCGAAATTACATAGAACGGGTGATGGCGAACCTGTGGCTGTACCGCATGCGGCTTGGCCAACCCACACCAAGCCTGGACACGCTGGCCTCCGGTGCGTGGCCGACGTTGAACAACCTCGATACTGCCGACACGCCCGAGGCCATGCTTCGCGCCATAAATTTAACCCATAACGGCACCACAAGAACTGTTGCCGCAGATGATTGATGTAAAATGATTGATGAAAATCGCGACTTTATACCGGTGAATCTTGGCATAATGACCATTTCTGATACCCGGACGGCAGCTGATGACAGGTCAGGCGATACGCTGTGTACACGCGCAGAAGCGGCAGGGCATGCCATTAAAGCGCGGACCATTGTCAAAGATGACAAACCTTCGATCACGGCGCAGTTGAAAACCTGGATCGACAGCGATGACATTCAGGTAATCATATCAACTGGAGGCACCGGGATAACCGGCCGCGATATAACACCTGAATGTTTCGAACCCCTATACACAAAAGCCATACCGGGCTTCGGTGAATTATTCCGCATGTTGTCTTATGATCTGATTGGTACCAGCACTATCCAAAGCCGCGCCACTGGCGGCATAGCAGGCACCACCTTAATGTTCGCCCTGCCCGGTTCGACGGGAGCAGTTAAGGACGGCTGGGACAAAATTCTGGCTAGCCAGCTGGACAACCGTTTTCGACCCTGTAATTTCGTTGAACTGATGCCCCGTTTCGGCGAGAAATAAACGCTTACTTTTAAAGTCAACTTTCCCCTTCCCTACGGCGGACCGGTCGCCTAGGGTATTGATAACTCAACAATAGCAACCGGGTGGCCAAACACGCCCGTGCATTCGGGGGAATAGCGTGTTGCCAGTAAATCGATTTATCACCTCAGCCTGTGCGGCTCTCGCCATCGGCTTCGCCTCAACTGGGGTTCTAGCACAGGACGGCGAAGGCTCGGCTTTCGTGCAAACTGGCGCCTCTATCATCGATGCCTTCAATACTTTCGTGTTCAGCGAAATTGTCATGTTCGGCATCACCATGCCCTGGATCGTCGTGTGGATGGGCACTCCCATGCTGATCCTGACGGTTTATTTCGCTTTTATAAATATGCGCAGCTTCAAACAAGCATCAAAGATTGTGCGCGGGCATTACCATGATGATATGGCCCCTGGCGAGGTAACACAGTTTCAAGCCTTATCTACTGCGTTGTCCGGCACTATTGGGCTGGGCAATATTGCGGGTGTTGCGGTCGCCATTTCTATCGGTGGGCCCGGTGCCACCTTCTGGATGATCATCATCGGCTTCTGCGCCATGTCGCTCAAGTTTGCGGAATGTACACTGGCGGTAAAATACCGCGATGTCCGCGAAGACGGCACCGTTGCCGGTGGCCCCATGTATTACCTGGACCGCGGCCTGAAAGCGCGCGGATGGGGCAAAATTGGCAAAACACTGGCCTGGACATATGCCATTTTGGCGATTCCCAGCATTTTACAAATCGCTCAGGTCAACCAGTCATATGAGGCCATCGCTGCGGTTACGGGTTTTGAGGGTGAGGCGACCGCATGGGGCTTCGGCGTATTGATCGCTATCCTGACAGCTATCGTTATTATCGGCGGCATCCGCTCCATCGCCGGGGTAACCGCCAAACTTGTACCGCTGATGGCGGGTATCTATATCATTGGCGCAATGGTCATCATTCTGGGCCATATCAGCGAGGTGCCAGCCGCGTTTGTCACTATTTTCAACGGTGCCTTCAACCCTGAAGGTGTCGCTGGCGGCATCGCGGGCGTGATCATCATCGGCATGAAGCGGGCGGTATATTCAACCGAAGCAGGCCTGGGCTCAGCGTCCATGGCGCACGCGGCAGCCAAAACCCGAGAGCCGGTCTCAGAAGGCATGGTCGCCTTGATGGAACCTTTCATCGATACGGTTTTGGTTTCCACCATGACTGCCTTGGTGATTGTTATCACCGGCAATTACATGATTGGCCAAGAAGTACAGGGCATTTCGATGACCTCCGCTGCCTTCGGTAGTGTTATCAGTTGGTTCCCATATGTGTTGGCGGTCGCAGCCTTTATGTTCGGTTTTTCCACCATCATCAGCTGGGGTTATTATTCCAGCAAAGTATGGGAATTTGTTTGGGGCGGCAGTAACCGTTCGATGAATATTTTCAAAGTCACCTACTGTGTGCTTTTGGTGCCCGGGGCAGTGTTCAATGTGCAAACGGTTTACGACCTGATGGACAGTATGTTCTTCCTGATGGCCATTCCCAACATCATCGGCATTTACCTGATGGCACCCGAACTTAAGCGTGATTTACAAAGCTATCTGGCACGAATTAAATCTGGCGAAATCGCAGAAACGCACAAATAACGACCAAGCCTGAAGAAGGACACAAAACCATGAAATATATTGCCATTGTTATTGCCCTATTCCTAACCAATGTCGCCGTATCTGCCGACGACAAGGCGGATATTTCTGGCGTTCTTGATCAACTGCATGCCAACGCTGGCAGCGCAAGCTGGGATGCCTATTTCGCGCTTTATACCGACGCTGCAATATTCTTAGGCACTGACGCTGGCGAGCGCTGGGACAAACCAACTTTCAGATCCTATGCGTCGCAGTCAAACGGCTGGGTTTATACCATGACCGAGCGCAACATTGATCTGACGCCCGACGGTGACCATGCTTGGTTCGATGAACTGCTGGTAAATGCCAAATACGGCACCAGCCGAGGCACTGGCATACTGATTCGCACAAATGCGGGTTGGAAAATCGCCCAGTATCATTTGGTTTTCCCAATCCCCAATGATCTGGCGGCTGGAATCACACAGCAGATTCAAACGTTTGAAGCTCGGCAAAATCCCGAACCCAAATAGGTCAGGCCCCTTGTCTTGAATTCAGGCGAATTCCGGCTCAAGCTATAGCCGGGTCAACCATACTGTTGACGCTGAAAGGAGGCATAAATGCCCCTGTCCGGTGTATTGGAACAGTTATTTGATTATTGGAAATCACTGCCCCGCCGCGAAGGTTCCTTGCTGCCATCGCGGCATGACCTTATGCCAACAGACCTGCGAGATGTCATCCCCCGGCTGAGCCTTCTGAAACGCCAGCACCGGTATCAGGTCAATGTTTCCATGATACGAACAGCCTACAACACCAGTTGGCGCTCGCCTTTTGTTGGTATTAACTCATTTGATCTTACAACGCCCAGCATGCGCGAAAACAGCGCTAAACTGTATGAAGCCATTCTTGACCAGCCAAGTGGCGCGTTGATGACTGAAAATATTCTCAGCAAAAATGGCAAACAACGCTGTGTGCACTCTCTTTATCTGCCGCTAGCAGATAGTAAAGGACAATCCAGATATATCGTTGGCTGTTCGGCCTACCAGCACAAACCCTGTTACGAGAATATCAACGAACGTTTGTTGCCAGCACACGACAATGTTTTGGACGTTGAATTCCTGGATATAGGCGCAGGTCGCCCTTCAGTGACTTTTGAAAAAATAATCCGCGAGCAAAGACCGACGCTTAGCCTTCATTGGTGGAACCGTTTTTTGCCAGAATGGGGCAAACATTCAGACCGGCCACCAGTCCGCACCCAGACGCACAGTGACCACAAGATCAGAAACAAACAGCAATCGCCCGCCCGCCATGAGGAAAAAGACGGCTCTCATCGCCCTTAGTCCGTCTCGATCAGCAAGATTTCGCAACGAAATCTTTCGAATCATCTGATTTTTTCAATATTCAACCCACGGTAACACCGGAAACATCGGCACATCCGTTTCCTGCGGTTTCACCGTTTGTTGTTCATAGAAAATTAAGCATACAAAGTACTTCTGCGAGCATTTTTGTGGACCGCACATTTCTTAAGAAATCCCGTTAACCTATTGTTTAATATATAAGATTAATCCAATCAAAGGGGGTTGTCTGCCTGTCTTAAGTATGGGCTAGAACATTTAGGGAAACCGACCAAAATGACAACTAACACAAAAACAAACATCAGCAAGCGGTTCATCGCGGTGTTGTTTGCGGGCACTTCCATCGCGAGCCTTTCTGCTTTTGCAGGTGTCAACGCCGACGAACCACCAAGTCCAAGCGAGGTGTGGCAGTTGGTCCAACAGCAACAGCAACAAATCTCATCGTTACAGGCAATAATTGAAAAACTGCAAGCCGATCAGTCCCTACAACTGGTTCAAGAAACACCTGCGCGGGCACAAAAGGTCAAAGGGCCTGACGCTCATCAAGGGACTGCTGACGTACCGGGCTGGCAAACAACTGGCGGATACTCTGTAGAAGTCGGAGGGTTCATACGCGCGGACTATAGCGTTGGAGACAGACATGGTGACACGCAAGGAGACGACAGTCTGGGTGTGTCGCGTGCAGCACTTGCAACCAAATTTCACAAAGACAACATAACCGGTGTGCTTGTATTAGGGACCGGAAACACGACCGATTTGGGAGGCAGCTTCCGCGGTGATGTTGTACTCGCGGACGCCTACGTCGTCTGGGACAGGATCGCGGGTAGCAAATTCAGTTTGAGCGCAGGCGCTCAGCCCTTACTTTTTGGTCTTAAACCAAACGGGTTTCCAGTGGACAGATCTCTTCAAGGTTCACTAGAATACGGGGCGGCCGGTGCCTTCGCGGTATCCAACCAACTCGGTCCGTCCATCATAGGCACCTATGCCTTTAGCGATCAATGGTCGCTTCGCGCCGGGCTATTTGATCAGCGAGACGGTGATGATGCGCTTGGCGTCGGGTCAGACCTAAGCGACAACTATTTCTTCCAATTGCGTGGAACAGGTCTGTTTGAAACAGGTTTATACGGATCCATCGGTTACGAAAAAAGATATGTTGCGACAACCGGCAACGCCGAGCCTGTGATCGATATCGGTATTGGCTATCAAAATGACACCTTTGACGTGTCCTTCGAATATATTTCGATCGACCGTGCGCTGGCGCAAACCCTGGAAGATGAAACATTCCTGATCGCAGAAACCACTTGGAACGCCACTGATACCACGTCTGCATATTTTGATTTTGCCCGTGCGACGGAAGCGGACATCAACACATACCGCATCGGCATGTGGCGCGATATTTCATCGATTTTCAGAGTAACAGGCGAGTTTGCCCTGGACAAAATCAGGGGGAATAATGCCCAAAGCGTTGATCTTCACTTAACGGTTAGCTACTAAGCCCCGAACCAAATTTAAGGGGCCACAGTCTAATATGGGCCGTGTCCTCTTTCGCTGTTTAGCAGCATCAATTAGCCGATTCTTTCGACTATTTTAAACAGCCTGTTAGGGAAAAAGCGTTTAATTAAAAGCGCTTTCATTTCAATACCTTCACCAACAGGTATTTCATATTTCCCTTTTTCGAATCCGCGCACAATGACCTTCGCACACTTCGTCGCATCCATACCGCCCGCGATGTTTTTATCCATTTCCCCGAAGGTAGACCCATCACCGTTAAGTGCATTTTCAGACACAGCTGTACGAATAAAACCAGGAGTGATGGTTGTCACCTTTATGCCCTGCCGGGCTACTTCAGTGCGCAGCGCGTCAAAGAAACCCATCATCGCGTGTTTGGCCGCGCAGTATCCGGTGCGTTTTGACGCCCCAATTTTACCTGCAACTGACGCAGTCACCGCCATATGCCCTGAGCCTTGTCCGATCATAACCGGCAGCACCGCTTTGGTGAGAGCGATCTGACCAAACACATCAACATCGAATAATTTGCGGTAAGTGGCCATATCAGTATCCACACACAATGAACGCTGCGATATGCCAGCATTGTTCAAAAGCATATCAATACGGCCCCATTGGCCCTGCGCAGTTTTTACCGCGCCAGGCATTGCCGCTTCATCGGTAACGTCCAGCGTAAGGACAAGAATATTTTCAGCGGAGGCACCCGCCGATACACAGGCCGCTTTGACGCGTTCCAGTTCTGGCTGGCGGCGAGCGGAAACTATCAAACGGGCACCCTTTCCCGCCATCTCAATTGCTATCGCTTCTCCGATACCAGACGACGCGCCCGTAATCCAAACAACCTTATCTTTAAACATTATTAGTCTCCCCTTGTCTTAATAGCTTTAGGCCCATACGGTAATGACCTAGACTGATTTGTCACCCCTTCAACGATCGAATAGAAACGCTGTTTCAGCCGTGTGGATATATGGATGATTGAAATACCCAAAATTACCGACCTACTAAGTTACGCCGCCGCCCGCACGGCGCAACGGGGAAAATTGCTGCTTTTGCTCGCTCTAATGGCGGGTGTGATTTCTGGGGTATTGTTTGCCCCGGCATACCAGTTAATGAACCAAGCAATGGAGGCCCTAAGCAGTTTGCCTGAAGCAACCGCACAGGGCCGAGCGGCAATATTAATATCAGAGAATTGTGCTCTGCCTGCATGGGGATATTTGCTGGCGACGTTATTGACAGCGGGTTTGTTGGTACCGTGGGCTCGAGCCGTCGCCGCCGCAGATTTACTACCTATTGACGGCAACTTTCAACAAATGTTTGTGCGAACAATCCGGTCATTTTGGCATATTATTCTTGCCAATCTGGTGCTGGCCGCAGCCATGCTGTTCGGCGGCGCAATATTGGTCAGTCTGGCCTCTGCAGCTGGCACGTTAGCCATGGTGCTCGTATTTGCCGGTGTGTTTGCCATGATCTGGCTCGCCATAACTATCAATGCTGTAGCCAATTTAGCGGTATTGATGGAAGCGCAAGATAAACCGTTGTCCTTGGCTCACGCATGGCAGAAGATGCGCCCGTACGCCCGGCCAGCGGTCGCCAGTCTGGGGATTATATTCCTGCTGACATTGTTCATCAACATCGTGGTTTCATCGCTATTGGCGGGCATCGGGCTCGACCATGACCGGTTATGGATAGTTCTGAGCGGCGCGGTTGGGTTCACTGCCAGCGCGGTCCATATCACTACCCTGTCATTTTTCTCGGACAACCAAACGGATTGAGGAACGGTGCCACTCTATGGCGTCGCTTATTCTTCAGGCTTCACAGTCCAAGAAAACTTGGGCGCGCGCTTCTCCAAAAAGGCTTTAACGCCTTCCTTGGCATCTTCGCCTTCATGAGCATCCAGAAACATATCCTGTGACCAGACGTCATCATCGGTTTGGCCGTCAAGGATACGTTGCATGGTCTTCTTGATGCCATACAGCGAATACTGTGAAACCGAAGCCAATTCGCGGGCAAATGCTTCAACGGCTTCGCCGAGTGCATCGGCGGTCTCAAGTCGATCAATCAAACCTATTTTCTGCGCCTCCGCAGCACCCAATAACCGCCCAGTAAACAACATTGATTTGGCGGCTGAAACACCCACGAGATCAATCAACTGCTTGGTATCGTTCAATGGATAGACAATGCCAATTCTTGCCGGTGTTATGCCAAAACGTGCGGTGTCGGCCGCGAACCGAAAATCACAATGAATCGCCAGGCCGCAGCCCCCACCGACACAAGGGCCAGCTATCTGCGCCATGGTCGGTTTACTTGCCCGGGCCAGCCCCCCTTCAGCCTCGCGGC
>JAALKD010000116.1 GCA_011088215.1 Sphingomonadales bacterium
CCCCCCCCCCCCCCCCCCCCCCCCCCCCCCCCCCCCCCCACCCGACGCTCTTCCGGTCTCTTCTGTGAGTTTCTTGGGAGCATGTTCGTCGCGCTCGGTTTGCCACGCAATAGCAAGATCAATTTCCTCTTCGCGTTCCAGCATGGGAGCTTTCATCGCAAATCGAATAATGCGCCTGTCATCGCCAGTTGCCCAGTTACCTATCGCCACGTCTCTCTCCGTCAATAGATTTAATGCACCTGATTAATCGAGAGCATTATCTACATTTTGACAGAGTTTTACAGTGTTTTTTTTAAACATTTTTGAAATTGTGATATTCATAAAAAAACCCGCCACAAAGGACGGGTTTTAAAGACTTTTTTCGAAAAGCGCGTTAAGCGGCAAGTTCTTTTTCAAGTTTGCCCATGGCTGCCTCTTCGTCAATATCTTGAACCGCCGCTAGTTCACGGGCCAAACGGCCAAGCGCTGATTCGTATATTTGGCGTTCGCTGTAGGACTGTTCAGGCTGATCGTCACCGCGGTGCAGGTCGCGCACAACTTCGGCAATAGACACCAGGTCACCAGAATTGATCTTGGCTTCATATTCCTGAGCGCGACGGCTCCACATGGTGCGCTTGATACGCGCGCGGCCTTTCAGCGTGGTGAAGGCTTTTTGCAACGTATCGTCCGACGACAAACGGCGCATGCCGCTTATCTCAGCTTTATTAGTAGGGACCCTGAGCGTCATGCGTTCTTTTTCAAATCGAACGACATACAAATCCAGCGACATACCAGCAACTTCCTGGGTCTCCAGTTCTGTCACCCGGCCAACGCCGTGCTTTGGGTAAACGATGTAATCACCAACCGCATAAGGAAGATTTTTAAATTTAGCCATTTTTCACATATCCTTTTTATTCTGGCACACTCAGTTTTACGCGAACAAATCCATGGTCACAAACCTTCCATCCACCAAAACCCGGTGGCCCCCTAGAAGGTTCAAATATTCGTGTAAACCTCGCCCAATGATATCAAATTCGAAATCTTTATCGTTTAAAGTCCAATCGAATCGGCGTGCCTGAAAGTTATTACTAAAAACAGGCTGCACAAACTTCAGCGCCGCAAAATAGGTGCGACGCTTGGTAAAACGTTCGTGATATCTTTTGAGTATCAATATCTTAGCTCGTGCGCCCTAAAGCATGAAAAGCCAAAATTACCCGACAATCAAACGGCAAAAACGTTCGTTTAATGCAACAATCCACTGTAGTGTAACACAAAATTCACCAAAAATGTACCCCCTAGGCCATATCAGGGCTCAAAAGCTGACAAATCGGCCAAAACACCAACGTCCGCCGCCTAAAAGGAAAGCCGGGCAAAAGAGCCCGGCTTTCCTTACATCGCTGAAAATAGAAGGTTTAGTCGCCTTTACCCGGGTTGGCTGAGAAATGTTCCATCTTACCTTCTTTACCCTTCCATTCGTCTGCGTCAGCAGGCGCTTCACCAGCAGTGGTGATGTTGGGCCACTCTTCCGAATATTTAGTGTTCAATTCCAACAATGCTTCCAGACCGTCTTCGGTGTCAGGCAAAATTGCTTCAGCCGGGCATTCCGGCTCGCATACGCCGCAGTCGATGCATTCGTTGGGGTTAATCACCAACATATTCTCGCCTTCATAGAAGCAATCCACCGGACAAACTTCAACGCAGTCCATATATTTGCATTTGATACATGCTTCCGTGACGATATAGGTCATCGGCGTCTCCTTATGTTTCCTGTAGTACCTTCTGGCGATGTTTTCCGGAAGGCATGGCCCGTGAATTGATTTTATGCCGAAAAGAACGGCGCTGGGCAATGCCTTTTCTTGGCTATTAACAAATCAACTTTTCCCCAGCAGTCGGTCCAGTGCCCTGCGGTCGGTTTTTGTCGGTCGCCCCATGTCTCTTTCGCGGCTGGGATTTGCAGGTTTTTCAGCGTCCGTGGAGGCGCTTTCCTTCGGTGGTGTCAGGTCTTTGTACAACAGGGCGGCCTCAGGCGCGGGGCCACGCCGGCCACCCAGTGCGACAATCTCAACGACCCTGACATCGCCGGCTTTCGGAAAGGTCAGCACATCCCCCACACTGACCGAGCTACTAGCCTTTTTGGCGTGTTGGCCGTTGATCCGCACCTTTTTGGTGCGGCACTGCACCGCCGCCAACGAGCGGGACTTGAAAAACCGCGCCTGCCACAACCATTTATCCAGCCGTAACTTCACGCTGCTTTCTTGCGCCTCGACCATGGTCAGTTATTTTTTCTTCGACAAAGCGTCTTTCAAGCCTGCAAGTGCTGCGAAAGGCGAATCCGGATCCATCGGTTTAGGCTTGGGCCTGGCAGTATGGGTCCGAGGCCCCGCAGGCTTGCCCTTGCCGGCGTGGTTGCGCGGCTTGCCTTTAGGGTGCGGCTTGCCACCGGTGCGCGGTTTTCCATCACCCTGTTTCCCACCGCCTTGCTGTCTTCGACCCTGCGGTTTTCCTTGTGGACGAGCCTGTCGCTTTGGTGCCCACATAAAGACATGGCGCTCAACCGGCGCTAATTCTTCGGTCGGTGCTGCTTCCTTGGCAGAAGCTGCTTCGTCGGTAGATTGCGATTTGTCACCCGACGACTTTTCGATCTCGGCCTCTACATCTTCAACAGGTGCAGCTGCTTTTTCACCGGCTTCCGCTTTTGCTTCAACGGGCTTTTCTTCCACAACTTCTTTGGTGGCAGCTTCTTCTTTGGCAGGCTCCTCGGCCTTTGGTTCCTCTACAGTTGGTACTACTGCCCGCAGTTCATTCTTGTAACCAATGCCCTGCATTACTTCGGCGAAATCTTCGCCTGACAAGCCAACCAACCCCATAATCTCGGGTGTTACTTCAAACCAGTTGCGGTCCTGGCCTAGCGGGCGAACTGCGTCAGCTAGCCGCTCCAGCATATCCATGCGTACGGCTTTTTTGCCAACCACATGGAAGCCGCACATCTCGTAAAAAGTGTTGGGTGCAGTTTTTTCAGTGTCCACCCACACCATGCCTGGAGTAGGCAAAGTGGGCAGCGCGTTCTGGTCACCTGCCATAGCCCACATCATCAGGCGCAGTTCGATGGCATGAGGTTTCAACACAAGCGGCATATAAAGGCTGGTAGCACCAATACGAATACCAAAGCGACGCAGGCCCTTGCGCGCGTCCTGATCAATTTGGCGCAAGTCACCGTCAACTTCCTTGCGCGGCAATACGCCGTAATTTTCCATCAGACGGAAGGCTACACCGCGCACCAAACCGGAAAGCGGCTCGGTGCCTTCTGGTGCTTCAACTTCACCGTTCAGCTCTTGCGCCAACTTTACCAATGGGTCCAGCTTCTCGGTGATGCGCGCGTCCAACCAATCTTGCGCCCGGCCGCGCACTAATTCTTTCATCTCGTCAGACAGCAGTGTGGACGACAGCAACTTCACCCGCGGCGCCATAAAGGCACCAATATCCTGCACAGTGCCGATAGGCGCACCTTCCCACATCAACTGTGGGTTTGTCAGGCCTTGGCTAAAATCGAAAGTCAGGGTTTTATAGCCCACATTGGCGAACAATTTGGCCTTACGGGTCAGCTCCACCTGCAACGCAGTTTCCGCGGCAGCTTTCAGCACCTTCTGGTCATCTCGCGCCGCGCCAGCTTCCACCTTAAATGAAAAGCCCTGCACCTCGCCGATCTCATGTCCTTCAACAGATACCTGTTGTGTCTCTTTATCTATGCTCACGCTGAGCTCACCCCTTTGCCTGAGGGAACGCATGAGAACAGCCGTGCGGCGGTCCACAAAACGCTGGGTTAATTTTTCATGCAGCGCGTCCGAAAGTCGGTCTTCAACGCTGCGGGTCACATGGGCCCAGTGGGCCGCATCCTGCAGCCAGCCTTTGCGATGAGACACATAGGTCCATATGCGTATGCTGGCAATTCGCGCGGCCAAGGTATCTATATCACCGTGACTAATGTCAAGGCGCTTGACCTGACCCGCGATCCAATCGCGCGAAATAACCCCGGCTGGTGCCATTAATTCACTGTAAATTCGCTTGAGAGTACCATAATGATCGTCAGGCGAAAGTTTCCTGAAATCGGGAATTTGGCAAACATTCCAAAGCCTTTCGACCGCGTCTCGACTTGTTGCAACAGCCGCAACTCCATCATCTGCCGCTAATGCTTTCAGCGCGTGGGTGTCGATCGCATCGCGCACCCGGTGCAAGCCGTCTGTGGTTGCGGGCGCGTCCAGCGCGCGCAAAAGTCGGGGAATCGTCGCGAAATCCAGCCGGTGATTGCGCCAATAAATGCTTTTTACCGGCTCAAAATGATGCTCTTCAATCTGGCTGATCATCGCCGGGTCCATCTCTTCGGCTTCGCCGCCGCCAAGCGTGGAGAAAGTGCCGTCGCGTTTGTAGCGCCCGGCCCGGCCAGCGATTTGAGCTGCCTCGGCCGCGCTCAGGTCACGGAAGCGCCTCCCGTCAAACTTGCCCAGCCGGGAAAAGGACACATGACCAATGTCCATATTCAGACCCATACCAATGGCATCGGTGGCGACCAAATGCTCAACGTCGCCTGACTGGTACATTTCAACCTGGGCGTTGCGGGTGCGCGGACTTAAGGCCCCCATAACAATTGCTGCCCCGCCTTTTTGGCGGCGCACCAATTCTGCCATCGCATATACGTCAGCAGCCGAGAAACCCACCACAACACTGCGGCGCGGCAAACGCGACAGTTTGACGGGTTTCACGTGGAACAGTTTTGAGAAACGGTCCCGCCGCACAATCTCAGCTTCGGGCACCAAGCGCCGGATAAGCGGCCCCATAGTTTCCGCGCCCAACAGCAGGGTTTCAAAACGCCCACGTGTGTGCAGCAAATGCTCGGTAAATACATGGCCGCGTTGCGGGTCCGCGGCCATCTGGATTTCGTCAATAGCGATAAAGTCGGTCGAAGCGGTGCGCGGCATGGCCTCAGCAGTACAGAGGAGATAGCGCGCGCTCTCGGGCACAATGCGTTCCTCACCGGTGATTAGCGCAACCTGATTTTTGCCTTTAACCGCAACAACCTTGTCATACACCTCGCGCGCCAACAGCCGCAGCGGAAAGCCCATCATACCTGACGAATAGCCGAGCATACGCTCGACGGCATAGTGGGTTTTACCGGTGTTGGTGGAGCCGAGAACGGCCTTGATGATGCCTGACATAGAAACGCTCAACTGAAGACGGCTAATGGGTATCAGCCTTACCATCCCGATAAGTAGATCGCGCGAGCCTCGGTTACAATTGGTTTTAGTTCCTTTTTTGCAAGCAGGATCAAATCCGCGTGTGCGTCCATTGCACAGAGCTATGCGCCGCGCTACTGTTCCAATGAACTTTTGGGCAACTATTGGGCAAACCGGGGAGGGGTTACCGTGACAAAGAGAATCGATCGCAGACAGGTTCTAAAAGGCACCGCAGCGCTGGGCAGCGTTGCCGTCGGTGCGGCTGCGCTAGCGCAGGACAAAAACCCGCTGGGCGCTCCAGCCGACCTGGGCATCGCAGAGAAATTGGCCGGGGTGAACTATACCGATGCCGAACGCGCGGTGATCTATGACGGCCTGGAGGGCATGGTAGACCGCATCCGTTTACGCCGGGCTGGCACAACAATCGAAAACACCGATGCGCCTGCACTGACATTTGACCCGCGCTTGCCCGGCGAGACCTATAAAAACCAAGGCAACACTGTACGCTTGGCGGACACTCCATCAAGAGCACTGCCCAGCGACGAAGACATTGCTTTTGCATCTATCGGCGAGCAAGGCGCATGGTTGCGCTCAGGCGCACTGACCGCAAATCGCTTACTAGACATATACCTGACCCGTATCCGGGAACACGGCCCAAAGCTTGAGTGTTTCATCACCGTGATGGAAGAAAGCGCGCGCCGGGAGGCTTTTCAAGCTGACAGTGAACTGCGCGCTGGCCGTGACCGCGGGCCATTGCACGGCATTCCCTACGGCATGAAAGACCTTGCTGACACAGCCGGTGTTTCCACCACATGGGGAGCTGCACCCTACAAAGACCGAGTGCCCACCGAAGATGCGGTGATCGTCAAACGCTTGCGCGAAGCGGGCGCTGTGCTTGTGGGTAAAACCACACTCGGTGCGCTAGCCTACGGCGACAAGTGGTTCGCAGGCACCACCCGCAACCCCTGGAATACAGATGAAGGCTCATCCGGCTCAAGCGCGGGCTCGGCCTCGTCAACCGCTGCCGGGCTGGTCAGCTTTTCCATTGGCACCGAAACGCTGGGCTCAATCGTGTCGCCGTCTAATCGTTGCGGCACCACCGGCCTCAGGCCTACCTTCGGACGCATCCCGCGCACCGGTGCCATGGCGCTTTGTTGGTCATTGGACAAATTCGGCCCCATTTGCCGTCATGTTGAAGACACTGCTCTGGTACTGGCCGCAGCCAACGGCGCAGATGGTGGCGATCCAAGTTCGATCGAGTGGGGCTTCAAATATGATGCGGCAACTGCGGCAGCACAGGATATAAAAATTGGCTATAATCCGGCATGGTTTGAAGGCGACAATGTGACCGCAAGCGAGAAGGCGATGCCGGACATGGTGCGCGAGCTGGGGTACGAGCTAACCGAAATCATCCTGCCTGACCTGCCATACGGCTCGCTGATCACATTGCTTGAAGCTGAGGGGGCTGCTGCCTTTGAAGAACTGACCCTCTCGGGAAAAGACGACATGATGGCGTGGCAGGAACCGCGTGCATGGCCAAACACCTTCCGGTCGGCGCATTTGCATTCAGCCGTAGAGGCGATGCAGCTGGACCGGTTCCGGCGGCAAGTGATGCAAATGATGGCCGATGTGTACAAGCAAGTAGACGTTATTCTGTGCCCCAGTTTCGGCGGTGGCATGCTGTTGATCACCAACTACACCGGCCACCCGTGCCTGGTATTTCCTGCGGGTATGGAAAAACGGGAGAGCGTGCCGCTTACCGGACGACCGGTCCCTGCAGAGCGGCCGGTAAAATCACTACCGCAAAGCTTCACCCTATGGGGCAATATGTTCCGTGAGGACCAATTAGATAGCGCTGGGCAGCCTGCTGGAGCGGCAAATTGGCTTCAAAGGCAATCGGCCCAAGCTCTGATAAGCATGCGATAAGGCTTGACCGAGCCGCTCGAATCGCATAGAGACGCGCGGTGCTGGCGGTTTAAGGCCGGATGGTACATAACGATCAAAAGATTCTCAGGCCATAAGGCCCGATAGAAAAACAAGGATAAGATCATGGCTCGTGTATGCGAACTTACTGGAAAGCGCGTGATGTCAGGCAACAATGTCTCACACGCCAACAATAGAACCCGCCGTCGTTTTTTGCCAAACCTGACTAACGCAACGCTGATGTCAGACGTTCTTGGTCGCTCGGTGACTCTGCGCATCTCTGCTCACGCACTGCGCTCGGTTGAGCATAATGACGGTCTTGATAACTTTCTCTTGAAAGCGCGCGACGGTGACCTGTCATCTGCTGCGCTGAAGCTGAAGAAAGACATCAAGAAAAAACAGGCTGCTGCCTGATTTATCTGAGCCGGGTCTCAACAAGGCCTGACTGGATTAAAGAATTCAAACGCCGCGCTTTAAAGAGTGCGGCGTTTTTTATGGCTGCCGATGTTTTATGGTTGACGGTTAGAAGCGTTACCCGCCATCCGCCACTGACCATCAATTTTTTTTGCCAACATGAACCACGCCCAATGTTCATCAAACGGCTGGCCAGTGGCCACGGTCATGCCTATGGCATTAACCTGAACAGCGGCCCAACCGATGTCCCCCGCTGTAGACACGTTAACACTAGGGTAGCGAGTAGCGATATAATTTGAATATTTACGCCGCTCAAAAACGTTAGTAAAGACAGCCAGTGTTTGCTCGGGGCT
>JAALKD010000027.1 GCA_011088215.1 Sphingomonadales bacterium
GCTCTTCCGATCCTTGGCCCACTTGATCTGCCTGCGCCTGAACAGTGGAGTTCTCGCTGCCTACTATAACACCAGCATTTTTAATGCTGGGCAACATACGGCGCAACAGATTCACCTGAGCAGAAAGGGAAGCATCAGTTGGGAGGCCAACGATCCCTGGACGGCTTTCAAAAGACTCAACTTTCTGCCCGACAAATGTATATAAAATCGGCGTATTTTGAAGCGCCCGCGTAATAATCTGAGTTGCTGGCCGACCGAGTGTTATAACTAGTGACAGTCGTCCATTTTTTTCTTCCTCAACAAGTTCGTTCGCAATCCGGCGGGCAGTACGCAAATTGCCGTTCATCTGTCGATATTTTACAGCACCACAGCTAACGCATGCTTTTTTAAAAGACTGACCCAATTGTATTGTCGCATCGCGCTCGACAGTATCAACAATATAGATATCCGCTCCATAGGCATCCCCGACCATTAAACCCCAGCCCATCAGGCCAAAACAGATCTGAACTGATATCAGTCGCCGCCACCTCGGCGATCTCCAGAAAAATAATATATTTGCCGACATCATCACCCTGATCAAAATTGCATCTGAAAACCGAACACATGTTGTGCGGCAGGCCTCAAGCCCGACTTATTAAGCGGTAACAATATGTTATAGTAAACGTTCAAGCTTTGCAGAAGTCTCATTTTGAGGCCCAAACTGACATCAAACTGATTGTCCCCCATTTGATCTTTATTATGGGTAACATGTTTGCCCAAAAAATCGACGCTAACGGCAACCGTGTTTTGCGCTTCCGACCAGTTAAAAGCATACGATCCGCCAATTGCGTAATCGAAAATTTGCTCCGCGTTCAGTCCAGCGTTAAAACCGTAGGCAACGTTGAGGTGGGGTCGGAAAATGCCTCCGATCACGTCGATATTCCTCGACGCAATAAGCCTCGGCCTAACGCCGATACGAGGTAAACCCTGCAAATTGTTAACTTGGCCGGTCGGCAATCGGGCGTCAGCGCCGACGTTGACGTTCCAGCCCTTTTCCTGAGGTTCTCCAATCGAATAACTCAAGCGCAACACTGTATCCCCGATCCCGGTTTTAGTGGCCTGAAGCGCATCCACTGGATCATCAGAATCCCCACCAAACAAATGCAAACTATCGGGGGAAAATTGGCGTGTCGGATTCTCAACCACAGTGGCAACCGATGAAACACTCATCTCAGTTCGAAGCAGCGGCAAAAAGAAACTAACGTCAAATTTATCTGACAGGCCATAAGCGCCCGTTGCGGCAAACATTTCCTCCCTGATTGACAAGTCAATCGACAGTCTAATCACGTCTTTTTCAAAAGCATAGCAAGCTCCCACAGGCCCACCAAGGCACGGAAAGTCCGAACCATCATCGCCAAGATCCATGTGTCGCAAATCAACCGTTATGTCGCTTAAAGGGTTGCCACTGAGCTCATTAAAATTCCGGACAGAATAGGCAAGTCCCAGATGAAATTCACCATCACCAACCGTTTCTGCGTCAAACGCAAAAGCGGAAGCGCTGAACGCATCGCTGGTTGGAACGAATTCGTCCAATACCGCGTCATATTTGAATTGAACACCTATATGTGGATTCAACACAGGAAATGACAAATCGCGCACACTCAGAGAAAGATTATTAAACTGCTCGAGCGAGCCATTGGTGAAATGCGCCGCATGACTGAAAACTTCGGAACCACGCAGTGTAATACCGTCCCCACCATAAAGACTGGAAACAATATCGGTAAGATTACCACTGAAGTTAGTGAACCCATCCTGAGCTATAGTCGAAGGCGATGCCAAACCAATAGCGATTAGTGAACTCCCGGCTGCGACCGCTGTTCGAATGCTTCGGCAATAAGGCAATAAATTATCTCCGCTCATAGCTTAGCATAAATCAATATTTGGTTTCAACGAACGTCAATTTGCCTCTTTCAAAATCTGGCTGCGGTTCAACGACATATTCTGAGCCAACCATGAGAATTGCTGCTTAATGCGGTTTCATCCATAGCTGGACAAGAAAAGGCCTCCTGCTCATCATATGCCTTCGCGTGTTTTACGTCCAAGAGAGCCATCAAAGTCATTATCGCGACCACCATAAGCACGGTCACTGGCCAACGTGTATAACGCATGCGTCCACGTACCCGGTATATGCTATATCCGTTTGACGGATCAAACGTCCAAATCTCTTCTGAATTATTAAGTTTCATTGCCGACCCCAATCGTTGCAAATTAATATTGATTGTCTGGGCTTCAGACTAGCTTTTGACCGCGTCCTAAGATTCCGACAATTTCGGCTATGAGGTAGCACACCAAAACATACGAAATTTGCCAGCTGTGTCTAAAATTGTCGCAAACTATGCCTAAAATTGTCGCAAGGTGTATCAATGACTTCGGTCTCTACGAAACGAAATTGCTGGCCAACACTGCATAATGTTTCTATGATTTGAAAGCCTTGATCACTATCAGTTGCCGCCGTATATCAGACACTTGGTATGATCAAATTGGGAGGGCCCGTATTGTCCGCGGATAAACACATACTGTTAGTTGATGACGAAGAAGATATTCGCGAGCCTATTGGCGTATATTTGGAATCGCAAGGTTACAAAGTAAGTTTAGCCTGTGATGCTAACTCCGCGTTGACCGTCATAAAAAATACAGATTGCGACTTGGCAGTTCTTGATGTCATGTTGGGAGCGGACGATGGTTTTGAACTATGTCGAGAAATCCGAAAAACCTCGGACATACCGGTTATTTTCTTATCAGGAAGAAGCGAAGAAACAGAACGCATAGTCGGCTTGGAACTGGGTGCTGACGACTATATCGCCAAACCCTTCAATCCCCGGGAGTTATTGGCAAGAATTCGATCTGTGTTACGTCGCTCCAAATCTCTTGGCGATAACCCGGTAAACAAGACAGCCGACCAACCGAAATTTGGCGGTTGGACCCTGGATGTAGCCAATCAGGAGCTTATTTCAGATTCCGGCGACAAACAGGTCCTAAGCACTGGTGAGGCTCGCCTTCTTCAGGTGTTTGTCAATAATCCCAATGTGGTTTTAACTCGGGACCAGCTGTTAGAGATGAGCCAAGGGCGCACCGCCAACGCGTTTGATCGCAGCATCGATAATTATGTCAGCCGAATCAGAAAAAAAATCGAACAGAACCCCAGCCAACCAAAATTGCTAAAGACATACTGGGGTGGCGGATACGCGCTCAGTTGCAACTAACCCCCTCAAAGACTGAATTCCAAGGCGTCGATGTATCAGGACAACGATGGCTACCCTATCTGCTAGTTTCAAGTGTTTGAATCAGCTCAAAAATTTCGTCGGGAACAAACGGCTTTCCAAGATACGGCCTGTCGCAGGCATCAAGAAAATCTTTGGTTTTTGAAGACAAGTCATTGCCTGTTATAAATGCGGTATGAGAAACTAAATCGGGGTGGTGTTTCTGAATTTCACCGAATAATTGTTCACCGTCCATATCCGGCATCTTTATATCGCTTAAAATACCATCAAACTTTTCCTTGTTCAATGCTGACAATGCATCCGCCCCGGAACTTACGGCACATACATTATGGCCCTGCAAAACAAGAATGTCTTTGAGCGCAGATAGTACATCTGGCTCATCGTCCACAATCAGTATATTTTGCTTTGGCGCAATTTCTCTCATATTCGTTTGTGTTATACCGTTCAAAAGACCGTGGCCTGTATGAGGTATCGTTACTTTAAAATGACTTCCCGGTTCTCTCTGATCGACCAGTATAATTTCGCCGCCATGCGACTTAACGATACCACGGACAAGAGAAAGCCCCATACCAGTTCCCTCTCCTACTTTCTTCGTGGTGAAAAACGGATCAAAGATACTGTCACGAATATCCACGGGAATGCCAATGCCGTTATCTGTCACATCCAATTCTATCGCCCGCCCAGATTCGTCCAAATGCATGGAAACACATATTTTCTTCGGCACCTGCTGATCTACCAACGCTTGTTTGGCATTGATAATCAAATTCAGGATTACCTGAGCAAATTGATCCGGATCACCTTTTATAGCTGGCAATTGCGGCGCGATATCGGCCTCTACAATCACCTTGTCGTCCTGCAATCCATACAATGACAATTCGAGCGCTTGTTCAACGCAAGCTACCGGGTCAAACTCTACTTTTTCGCCAGGACTTTTTCGCGCCATATCAAGGAATGAGCGAACAATTTTGGCGCATCGGTCTGCGGCGGCTGTAATCTTTCGAATTCTGGATTTCACACCTTCATCTTCGCCGGTCAGCGCCAGCACATGGGCGTTGGCCACAACGACAGTGAGCGGGTTGTTCAACTCGTGTGCAACACCCGCCAACAGCGTTCCAAGTGCATTAAGTTTTTCGCTTTGAAACAGTGCCTCGCGCTGGGTTGCCAACTCAGACTGAAGTTCTTTAATGTTAGAAATATCAATGAAACTTACCACCCGCGCTTCCTGGCCGGCATAGGCAATATTATGTTCTGAAAACAGTGCCGGGAAACGCTCGCCAGACCGACGCAACAATGGCATTTCCTGCACCGATGACACACTTGCTTCGCTGTCACTGTCCGTCGCACTGCCCCATGAACCGCGGGCAGTAATAAAATCGCTGGCCAAACTGCCTATAAGTGAAGTTTCGCCCGCACCCAAGGCCTCTACCGCGGCATCACTAGCAAACAATATTTTATCGTCGGCTTTGCGCGCCAACATAACCGGAAACGGCTGACTGCCAAGTATCTGGCGCAACTGCGCTTCGTTTTTCTCAAGGTCAATTTCAAGCAACCGTCGATTGGTAACATCATTTGCAATGGTAACGAAACCTTCGCCTTCAACCGGCCGTACCGACAAGTCTACCCACGTGTCATCATCTAGCAAGGCGGTAACGCCGTGGCTCTTGCCTTTTTCAATGGCATCCATCCATTCATGAATCCATTCACTGCGCTGCACCAGGCCACTGGTTTTAGCCGCCTTCAGGCGCCCGGTCAGCGTCTTTACCAGCGTAGATAGTGGTTGCTGGCTAATCCAATTCTGATCGTGCTGTAACATATTCTCGTAATATCTGTTGCAGGCAACCAGCTTCCGTTCCTTATCAAAAAGCGCGAACCCAATTGGCATCGAACTGATGGCAGCCTCTAGTCGCGACTGGATTCGATAGAGCTGCGTTACATCGCGGCATATCAATATTTGCCCACCAGACTGCAAGTAACCGCAATCTACGATGAAACTACGATCGTCGCTGGTAACTACATTGAGGCGTGTTCCAGTAGTCAGCGCATGCCATAATTTTTGGACAATATCTTCGCTATCGTTGATTTTCACGCCGTCAATAAAATCGAATTTCTCTCGGTAAAGATCGATAATTTCGAGGGACCGCATACCGATGAGATCATTTTTTTCCTTGCCCAAAAAATTGGCCAGTGAATCATTGCATGTAAGAAAATTACCCTTCCCATCATCGATACCGATTAAATCAGGTATCGCCTCAATAGCATCTTGAACTGTACCCCAACTTTTCTCCACTTCTTCCTGGCGTTTTCGCTTTTGGAAATCAGCCAGCACCTCTGCGCGGGTCGATATGTCCGATGCAATCAATGAAAGAGCAAACATGCCAAGTAGAGTGAAAAAAGTTGGCAGGGTTAGAAAAGCGATCGCAACATATAGTTCTGTTACAACCGGGTCCAACACCGCACCTTGGCTAAAGGCAATCGAACCAACCACCATTTGCGACCCACCAAACAGTGCATATCCGGCAATGATCGCCCACTCCACAACGCGCTTGATCCTTGGCACATCATACAAAATCCACATATTCCAAAGACATGCCCCGACAATCATGTAAGGCAGGATCGATGACCGCAAACCTTCGTGAGGCTGCACAAAGCCAAACCAAACTGAACTACCCCACGTGAGTAGAACAATGCCAATCATAAGAGGAATATTAACAGTCTTATCAGCGCGTTGCCTGTACCCAACGACAGACAAAATGGCAACACAAGGTCCCAGCAAGCTTAAGGCAATCTGTTGAACTGTGGGATTAGCAACTGCGTCATACGCATTGGCCAAATTTAATGCCCACTGAAGCGCAGACAGAGCGAACATCACAGACCACGTAAGAGCGTGGGCCGCGCGGCCAAAGGTCCACCACGCCATAAAAAACACGCCGCAAAGCGCACTGCTGACAAACATCAGCGTCAATATCGCAAATGGCAGTTGGTCCATGTCTTCAGCCTCAAATGATCTGCAATGTTGGCAGATCTATTGTCGCCTCAACCCTAATGACTACGCTTTAGAACAACAAGCTTTTGAGACAGAAGCTATACAAAGCAATACAAACTAATACAAATTACCCGCGGATACAGGTGGACCACATGTGTAATTTAAGCGGTTTTTTGCGCAATGCTGTGATTAAACACCATCAAACTGTGTCAGCGCCACCAGCTTACACCCAAGACCGCGCACGAGGTCTGCACCGCCCAAATCTGGCAGGTCCACTATGAAGCAAGCGTCCTCTACAACAGCGCCCCCAGCGCGGATCAACGATATCGCAGCCTCTGCAGTACCGCCCGTTGCGATCAGGTCATCCACAAGCAAAATGCGATCACCAGCATTAACACCATCGATATGAAGTTCGAGAAAATCGGTGCCATATTCTTTTCTATAAGCTTGTGTGCGGGTCTCATAGGGCAGCTTGTCTGCCTTGCGGATTGGAACAAAGCCCGCATTCATCTGGTAGGCCATCAGCCCACCCATTACAAAGCCCCGCGCCTCGATGCCAACAATCTTATCAAACTGTCTACCATCATAATGACTAACAAGCTCGTCAACCGTGCGCCGAAAAGCACCAGCATTTTGAAACAGGGTGGTCATATCCCTGAACATGATCCCCTTCAGCGGGAAATCAGGCACAGTTCTAATATGATCTTTAATCCATGACATTGAGCTGAACTTTCATTTGTGGTTACTGGCGCCGAAGGCAATGCCTACCCGCAATTTCACCGACTGACGTGACGCCAAGAAGCGCCATATCGCGCGCCAATTCATCCTTTAATGATATCAAATATTGCTGCACACCACGCCCTCCGCCCGCTGCCAAAGCATAGAGATACGGCCTGCCGAACGAGACCGCATCGGCTCCAAGGGCCAGGGCCTTTATGATATCTGTGCCACGGCGCACACCGCCGTCCACAATCAATTCCAGCCCACCACCAATTTTATCGCGCATAGGTGCTACGCAGTCAATCGGAGCAGGTGCAAAATCCAGCTGCCGGCCACCATGGTTCGAGATCATGATCGCGCTGGCGCCAATACTGGCTGCGCGGGCTGCATCCTCAGGCGACTGAAGGCCCTTGATCGCGAATGGGCCGCCCCATCGGTCAATTATAAGGGCCACATCATCCCAAGTTACTGTACGGTCAAACTGACTGTTAACATAGTCAATAACCCCTATCGCGCCAGCCCCGAGCACGTCGCCGCGCCCAGCCAAGTTGGCTAACTGAAAATCAGAGTTTCGCAACAAATTGATCGCCCATCGCGGATGGGTTGCAAAACTGAACAAGCTGCCCAGTTTCAGACGCGGCGGCATTTCAAAGCCGCTTCTATGATCGCGCTCGCGGTTACCCGCCAGCGGCGTGTCGACAGTTAAACATAGCGCAGCATAGCCCGCCGCTTTAGCCCGGTCGACAAACTCTTCGGTCAATGATCGATCTTTGTGGATATATATCTGGAACATTTTAGCCCCCGGCATGGCACCGGCAACATCTTCAATGCTGGTAGTGCCCACCGTTGAAAGGCTATACATCAGGCCCGTATTGTTGGCCGCACGCGCAACACCGATTTCTTTTTCGTGGTGAAATAGCCGCGACATACCGGTTGGCGACAGAACAATTGGTGCCGCCAATTCTGTCCCTAAAATCGTTGTCTTCATATCAATGTCGCTGATATCCCGAAGATATTCCGGCATCAATTCATAGCGGTGAAAAGCATTTTCATTGTTGGATACAGACCATTCGTCGTCAGCACCGCCAACCAGATAGTCATAGATCGGGCCTGGCAACACGCGCCGCGCTCGCCGACGGTAATCATCAACAGAGATGCAATCTTTATGAGGCACGTGCCGCGTCTTTCACCAGTTTAGAACCCGGTATCGAAGCTGAAAAGTCCGACAACAACAGAGAACCAGATCACAAAGATCATACTGGCAATCAGTGCGATTGAACTTGCTTTTTGAAACAGTGTCGATCGACCGCCCAGCACTACACGCGCAGAAGATACTGACAGAAACGCGGCGACAATTGGCAATATGGAAGACACATACAACAGCATCAACAGGCTTTCATTGCGTGATGCCTCCAGATTGAAAATCGAGCCCGACAGCCAGGTCAGGAAAATTCCCCACCCGACAAAATATAGAATGACCAGCAGCGCTGCAGTGGGCGCAAGCCTGTAAGCCTTTTTCCGAACACCCCGGTATGGGAACGACACATTAAGCCGCCAGCGGGCGATTGCGCAAACCGGCCACGCGATGAACGTAAGAATAATAACGGTAGCCGCGCCTATCATGACAGGATTAAGCCAAGCAGACGATCGATACCAGGGCACGGGCGTGAAGGTAAAAAGCGCAGGATCAGTCGCCAATGCGGTCACAACTCCTCCTTCGGTCCGGGCTGTAACACGGCGGCCCGATTTTGACTGCCAAAGCCAGGGAGCCACCTCAAACAAAGGTTCGCCGGAACCAGACAGCCCAGGTATCAGCGGTGTTTTCAATGCACCGTCTTCGGTTACTGTAACTTTTAGCTGCGGGGCATAGCGTACAATCGCCAGTACATTACCTTCTACCGCGCGAGACGATTCGTACAAGCCTGCCGCCAGGGCACTGTGTGCCATTGACGTGGGCAAAGGCGCTGACGTTTCGGTTTCATAGGGATAGTAGCGATCGACAAATTCGGTAAACAGCATACGACGAAGCGGACCAGCCGCCTGCCCGCCACCACTATTTACTGACACATACAAACCGACACCGTGATCCAGCAACAAGGCCATATTGGAATGGAACCATGCCGTATCACCGCCGTGCGCAATGATGTTTAGTCCGCCAAGATCCTCGCGGTAAAACCCGAGTGCCGCGCCGTTAATTGGCGGGAACTGGTTATCCAGCGTAGTATGCATTTGCGCCGCCGTTTCGGGCTGCATTAAACCGGCACCACCGCTCAAATGAGCGATCATAAATTTAGCCATGTCATCACCAGTGGATGAAAGCGCGCCAGCAGGCATGGGGACAACCACTTCAAAAGACTGTGCTATGCCGTCCGACGCCGATTTGTAGCCTTTTGACATGCCAGCGGCTAACGCATCAGGTAACGGTTGACGGAAACTCGAACGGACCATACCGAGCGGCGTAAAAATATGATTTTCGATATAAGCGGCAAAGGGTTCCCCCGAAACCCGTTCGACAATATAGCCCGCCAACGAAGATGCATAATTGGAATAAGAGGGAATTCTGCCAGGATCAAAAATCTGCTGCGGGATATGGGTGACGAGATACTCCCGCAAATCAGCATCTTCAAAGGTTTGGTTTTCGACAAAAAGGTCTTTTACAACTTCTTGAAAACCCGGCGTGTGGGTCATCAAGTGCCGCATGGTTACGATGCCGCGGTTCGTTGGTAAATTAAAGTCAAGATAGACATTCACGTCTGTGTCGAGGCTAATTTTCTCTTGCTCTACGAGCTGCATGACCGCCGTCCAGATAAACAGTTTGGAAATTGAACCTGGCCGAAACAATGTCTCTGCTGCGTCTACAGGCGTGTCGGTTTCCACATCAGCAAAGCCATATCCACGGTTGGTCAACACTTGACCGTCTTTGACGACAGTGACCACAGCGCCAGCTATGTCGCCGGTCTTCAACGCGTAAGGCATGAATCCATCAAGCCAGGCAGAAAGATCGCTTTCGGTCAGTGAGGGCGTTGCAGATGTTTCTGGTGCAGGCGGCGCAACTACTTCAGCGTCTTCAACTGGTTCGCTGTCCTGCGCGTAACTTGCCTGTGCGAAAACTGAAACAGCCAACACAGCAGCAAATAGCTTTCCAAATGGTATGGTCACGTCATCCCTCCCCAAAAACGACAAAATATCAAAGTCTCCAAAGGCAAGCAGCTGTTTGCTAAGCTACATATGAAGCAATATCGCAACACTTTAGCGTAAAAAAGGCCAATGCGCCAAATAGAAAACTAAAGGTCGAAATCCGGCTAGATCATTATTAAGGCACAGGTTTTTAGTCTAATTTCCAAAAAAAACGCTGCAGTTTCTTAGTGCCAGCTCGGCTGGACAACAAACTTGCACCAGAGCGCATCTGAACAAGCAACTGTCGGTCACCCTGTTTTTTCATACGATGCACATAGCGAATATTGACAATATGTGCCCGGTGAATACGAACAAACTGGCGAGGGTCAAGTTCTAGTTCAAGGGCGGAAAGGCTTGTGTTCAATAGGCGTTCACCGTCTTGACTTCGGGTCACAACATAATCGCCGTTCACAGAAAAATGCTCAACCTCAGTCAATGTCAGCGGCAACATACTACTACCGCTGGAAACAAACACCTTAGTTGAATCAACATGCCGCTGGCCAAGGCGGTCGAACAATTTGGACCTCAGTTTGCCAATAGCAATATCAAAACGCTTTTTGCTGAACGGCTTAAGCAGAAAGTCCACCGCATTGTGGTCGAATGCATCGACCGCGAAATCACTGAACGCCGTTGTAAAAATGATATTCGGCACAAAATCGGCCTGGTTCAAAACATCAAAGCCTGTGCCACCCGGTATTTTTATATCGAGAAAGATCACGTCTGGCTGATGATGGTTGATGGCGTCGATGGCCGCTGTAACGTGCGCCGCCTCGCTCACACATACAAGCCACTCGATAGCATCAACCATTCGTTTGAGCTCTCGCCGCGAAATGGCCTCGTCCTCAACAATCACCACCCTTACTTGTGCCATCAAGTCAACCTTATGACAGGTACATCGATCTGCACGATAAAATTATGCTCATCTTCGGTGATAATTTTCATGCCACTGCGATCGCCGAATGCCGCGTTAAGCCTGGCATCAAGCGCCTCCAAACCTATGCCCATATTCGCCGCTTCACCTACAGCAGGCGTAACCTTCACACCGTTATTTTCAACTCAAATGGACAAATCTTTGGTATTCTTATTGATGGTGATTTTTATGTCCGCACCGTTTTCATTGACCGCTGCGGCATGTTGAACCGCATTTTCTACCAACGGCTGCAACGTCAGAGGCGGGATCAAACATTCTGCCGCCGTTGGATCAATTTCAAACTCCACTCTCAGCCGATCTTCGAGCCGAAGTCGTTCCAATTCGAGGTATTTTTTAACAATTTCCCACTCATCGTGGACTGTAACAAGTATTTGTTCGCCCTCATCCTTTAATCGCGGTCGATCACCATGTAGCGCATATCTAATCAGGTCAGAAAAAGTCTCCATCGCAGCTTCCGCTTTTTCCGGTTCCAGACGAAACAACATGGATATTGTATGCATGGTATTGAACAGGAAATGAGGATTAAGCTGCGCACGCAGCGCTCTCAAGTCAGCCGCCTGACGCTCGGCTTCCATCCGGGTGATGGAACGAAAAGCAATCACGCCCGATACCATCGTCGCATATATGGCGGTACCGGCCAGCAAATGCCAGCGGATGACAAATCCTGGTGGCGTCACAAAGGTAAAGGTCTCTGCGGATAAATAAATTTCGACATTGCGCACCGCCATAATGACAATGACCCACACCGAAGAATAGGCAAACGCACCAAGCGCATGAACCGATAGGCAAACAAAGGGGCGGTCTTGCGGCAGCGGGGTCCTCGCGGCGATCAGAACCCCACCAACACCCAGTAACGCAGCCGTGCCAATAACATGCGACCCAGTTATAAAAGCCGCGTATACGTCGACATTGGGGGTCAACATAAACAGTGCTTCATATACCGAACCAAGCGCCAACCAAAACACACAATAGAGCGTGAAAAACCGACGATTACTGGCCGTCCATATATTCAGCAATGCCGTTGTTCCTTCCCAAAGAATCCATCAAAAACCCAATAAACCATCTAACAGTCTACAGTTTGTTTGGCGCTTTGCTATGCCGGTATTCGCCGTTCACCGGGTCAATCCGTCAACTCGTCTGCCAATAGGATGACGCTGGAAGTTACTGGCCACATAGATTTCACACGAACAAATATGTCTACCAAACCGACAGCGAGGTAAGAAATGACAATAAAATCACATATAGCCGCCATTTTCACCGCAGCTTTTTTCAGCAGTAGCGTTCTCGGTCAGGGCGAACCCGCAGCAAAATTGCAACCAACCGAAGTGGTATATTACAGCCTCAAAGCAATGGCGGAAAACCCGGCAGCGAGGCGCATTCCGACCATCAAGCAATATTTTGACAGGCTCAATGTAGATGAGCTCGACGAAATTCAAAATTTTGCGCTGGGCGAAGTCTACTTTCTGAATTTCAAACCGGCAGAATCGCTCGCCCAATATGAAATGTTCATGGACGGCGGTGGGTTGCAAGCACGGATCGCCTGGCAAAAAGCAATGCAAATCCATTTCAACGCATATGACAGATACGAAAAAATCGAAGGCATGGTTGAAGACTATTGGCGAAAATTTCCTCCTATCACGGAAGATATTTGGCACACGGATTGGCAAATAAAAAACCTGGCAACCAAATACAAGAAAGATGGGGATCATCAGAAAGTCGTTGATATTATTACCAAAGAAGTTAACCGGCTACCCACCAACGCGCCCTATCGGTCGCTGCGTTTGCCTGCGACTTTTTTGAATTCCTTCATCGCTGCTGGCAAGGAAGATGAAGCCAGAGCCATGCTACGAAAGTCTGTCGTTGCCATGCGGCAAGGATTGGCTGATCTTATTGCCGCGCAGGATAAGAACATTCGCATTTTTCCAGCAACACCGCTGGTTCCAGGCACCTATTTCCGCATGGAGGAAGGCCTGCGAGGGGCAGCTTTCACGCCGAATTATCCAGCTGTGGGCCTTCGAGCACGCCAATATCTGCGCCTGATTGCAGAAATTGAATTGGTTTTTTAAAGAACATCTATTGAAATGAGCGACGCTCACTCCAGCGCGTCGTCCAGCCATACGGCCAGCTGTGCGGCCAAGCGCGGGTGCTGCGCCAACAGCCGGTCCGCGTGCCCCTTGCCCGGCAATATCATAATATCAGCATCGCTTTTTTCTTCGATAGCCGCGAAAATATCATCAAAAAACGGCCGCTCCTCAACAGCGCGAACGAACAGCCACGGCACACCGCTCGGGTCAACAGTTTCAATCGACTGGTCTGAAAGAGAACCCGGCGACAGGGAAACATAGGCCTGAGCATAACCGGACTGCCTAGCGGCAAGCGCCATAAATTCACCCGAATAAGAAGCACTGACAACGGCGATCTGGTCGGGATCAACTGCAGCATGCTGCGCCAAATACTCAGTCGCAGCTGCAATGTCAGCCTCGGTACCCGGCAGCAAATGCCTGTGCTCCGCATACGGCGGCTGGAACTTTCCCTTAGTCAGGCTTTCACCGTGGGCACGCATATCAAGGCTCAATGAAGCAATACCTCGCGATGCGAGATTTTGTGCCAAGCCGGCATAAATTCCGCGCGACCGTGACGCGCCGTGCAACAACAGAACGGCGGGCACCTTTGATAATGATTGCGGGGCCACAAAGTCACCTTGTATATGCCACCCATCCACAGGCAAGGTCACATCGGTCCTTTTAGGTCTGCCAACGCCATATAGAAATTTCAAAACCGGGTGCCATGCATGATCCATATTAGTGCCAGTTTGGCTTTCCCGCAGCATCAGGGAACCATGGCGACCATTCTCGATCTCGAGGTACGGCACGCCTAGTTTGCGAAATGCGGCCGCCTGAGTGACAACACTTGGCACTGCCATTTCGCCGTCGGGCCTGAAGGCAGCTAGAGGAATGATCATTTGCGCCAAATAAGGCTCCGGTCTGCAATTGGCCATAGGTGTGCCCGAGGCTGGCGAAAATGCCAAAACACCTGCAACATCCTGTTGGTTTTCGGCACCGAGTTTGATCACTAACCCAGCGCTGTAACTGCTGCCTAGTGCCACGACCGGGCCGTTACCGCCATTGGATTTCACCCAGTTTAGTGCTGCCTCCATATCAGGATAAGCCTCACAGTAACCAACATTGCCATCTCCCAGTCTGTCTGCCGTTTTGTTTTGCGCGCCTAATCGATCGCCGCCTGACCGCAAATCCACCGCCAGCGTATTATATCCTTCTGCCCTCAATATCGGTACAATTTCACTATATTCACCGCGGGCAGACGATCCAGCCATATGGAACAGCAGAATTGTTGGAGCGGCTACGGCGTCGCTTGTTATGTCTTTTCCTTGTGCTAGTTTTGCCTGTTGCCAATATGCAGAGACGACAACCCCGTCAGAAGCAGTTATCGCAACTTCCCGGCCAACCGCTGGTGCGTCCTGCGCCGACACAGGCAGGGCGGCCCACAACCCCAAAAAGGTCAAAACCGTAATTCTGCTGAGCTTTTTCATACCACACTCCCCATCAATGGCCGCCTTCAGTCACGAAAATACACACTATAACATATCAATATCAAGTTGAACTAAAGGTTAGTGAGAACCGAATTGAAATTCGTTCGACAAAACGAACTCGCGCGATATATTCATGTCATGATGACATCCTTCATAATTCGCCATTCTATCTCCAACTGCTTGCGGGCCGCGGCATCAGTGCTGTTGGCATGCGTTGCGGTGCCTGCGCTGGCGCAAGACACTCCGCCCTCAATAGAAATTGCCAGTATGACCATCCCGTTTGCCTACGAGCAAAACGGAGAGGGCGTATATAACGACGTGTTTAACAAGTTGGTCGAGGGATACGATGGCGCCATCAACGTTACTTTCCTGCCCGCTGCGCGGCTGAACAGAGCGATGGAGTTACGCACCACCGATTGCATTTACATTGCAGCGAACACTGATGTTGGCCGCAGCTACGAGGAACCGGACGAAAGGGAATACATATTTATCGGACCAGTCAATACCATTGCGGTTGTTGCATATACCGCTGCTGACGCGCCTGACATAACGAAAGCGTCTCAACTAAACGAGCTTGTTATAGCTTCTGACGTTAATCTTGTACGCTTTATCAATTCTATAGGCATTGAAGAAGATCATAAATTACAAAGCCAAACCCAGATGATCAAAATGCTTGCAGCTGGTAGGGTAGGCGCGCTTATAGGCTATGATTTTGACTTGGACTTCCTAACTAAAAAATTAGTGTTAAGGATCAGCTTAAAAAATCGACCATTCGGCTTGATACCGTTGAAGATGGTATTTCATGCCTTCGAAACAACAAGACTGAGGCTTTTTTTAGCCACGTTAGCAAGCGAGTAAAATTGCTGCAGGATACGGGGTGGTTCGATGAGGTTTTCAAAGACTATCGGTAATCTGTTTGAACGCCCGAATATTCACAGCAGCAATACACCAGATTTTGTCAGTAGACTGTCCCTACAGCCCTTCCATTCGTCTCTTTTTGCTCATACATAGTCGAAAACGGCGTTATCAATCGTCATAGGCTAGTGTGGCAAATAAAACTCACATGTTGTGGCAAATCACTCTCTAGTGGCTACTGCATTGTGCGAAGCCTATTGATACATGCAGGAATATTATATATTCAACCATATAGTTGAATAATAAATCAGGGCAATCAAAGCCTTCCTAATTGGGACAATCGACGGTGCGACTAACAAAACAAAGCCTGGATAACCCCGCTGCAGTTGCTGTGGTTGCGGCCATTATCATGCTGATGGGCATCGCGTCCATTTTCAGCCTGCCGGCGCAGTTGCTGCCGCAAATTCAAAAGCCGGTCATATCGGTTATAAATTCATGGCCTGGCGCATCGCCTGCTGAAATTGAAAGCGAGATTTCTGTGCCGGTGGAAGAGGTTCTGCAGGGCACGCCTGGCATGACCGAAATGGTCAGCTGGAATATGGCAAACTTCGGTTTCATGCAGCTTGAGTTCGCGATTGAAACAGACATGACCCGCGCGTTGATTGACATAATCAGTCGACTGAACCGTTTGCGCCCCCTACCCGCCAACGCAGAAAAACCGCAAGTGATGATGGGCGAATGGGGCGACGCCAACGACCAACAAATCGAATATTATGTGCAGCAAATCCCAGGCAACGAAGACCGGGCCGGCGAAAATGCCAAGTATTTGCGCGATGTAATCAAGCCGGAACTTCAATCGCTTTACGGTGTATCTGAAATTAATTTCGACGATGGCACCGGCGGCGCAGGCGATCAGTTACAGATCATTTTTGATCCCTACCGGGCCGCCGAACTGGGTATTGATATTGCCCGCGTTCCGGCCCGCATTGGCCGTTCAGGTGACATATCCAGCGGGTCAGTTGACGTCGGGCGCCGTCAATATACCGTGCGCTTCGAAGGCCGCTATGACGCGGACGAACTAGCCGATTTGATCCTTGAATGGCGCGGCGGCTTACCGATCAAACTGGGTGATATCGCCCGTGTGGAAATTGGACCGGGCCGGGCAGACGGCTTTATTTACCAGAACGGTAACCGCGCTTACCGCCTGGGCATTTCCAAAACCAATGACGCCAACGTGCTGGAAGCGCTGGCAGGCGTGAAAGCACGAATGGACGAACTGAACGCAGGTGCGTTCAAAGACCGCGGTTTGGTGGCACAGTATAGTTTTGATCCCGGCCTCTATATTGACCGCTCGATTAACTTGCTGGGTAGTAACCTGATCATCGGTATGCTGTTCGCTATTGCTGTGCTGTGGCTATTCCTCAGGCAGTGGCGGGCGACGCTTCTTATTGCCCTTGCGATACCGATATCCCTGCTTGCCACTTTTGTTGTGCTGAACCTGACCGGTCGCACGCTCAATGTTATTTCGCTGGCCGGACTGGCCTTCGCAACAGGCATGGTACTGGACGCAGCAATTGTGGTGCTCGAAAACATCGTACGTCTGCGCGAACGCGGCGAAACACCCAAGGACGCCAGTGATTTGGGTGTATCACAGGTTTGGGGTGCGCTGCTTGCATCAACAACTACGACAGTGGCCATCTTCATCCCGATCATGTTCCTAAAGGACGCGGAAGGGCAAATGTTTGCTGATCTTGCGCTCACCATCGCCATCGGCGTCAGCATGTCATTGCTGGTTGCGGTCACCATCCTACCTACTACAGCGCGCTTCTGGATGCGCAAACTGCCCGATCCTGAAAAAGGCGAAACCGTTTGGGATCGCATGGCGGATGGCTTAATGGGCGCAACCAATAGGCAGTCAAAGCAGATTGGCTGGATCAGCGCGCTGATGGTTGGCTCTATTGTACTGACCGTATTTTTATGGCCACAAAGTAACTATTTGCCCCCGGTTAAGCGTGACACCGTAGACAGTTTTCTGTTTTTCCCGCCCGGCTCCAACGTGGAAACTGCGGACAGCGAAATTGCACAGGTGATCGAAGCCCGCATAGCACCATATCTAACTGGGGAAAAAGAACCCAAAGTTCGGGATTATTTCCTTTGGTCTTTCCCTGGTGCCACTGGTGGCTGGTTGGCGCTGAATGCCGAAGACGGTAGCCGTTTGGACGAGCTGCAAGCCAAAGTTGACAGCGAAATCATCTCAGGCATCCCCGATATGTTTGGTTTCACCATGCGACGAAGCCTGTTTGGCGGCTTTGACGACGCAAACTCGGTTGAAATGCGCTTGATGTCGACTGATCTTGAAGCCGTCAAAAATGCGACCATGCAAAGTATGGGCGTTGTCATGGGATCAATCCCGGGGGCAACTGCCAACCCACAACCTGACCCCTTTGCCGAAGCAACCGAATTGCGGTTTGAACCCAATGACGTGCGGCTGGCGGAAGTTGGCTGGAACCGAGGCGATCTTACCCAGGTTATCCTTCAACTAGGACAAGGATCATGGCTCGGTGAATATTTTGACGGAACCGAACGGCTGGATATCTATCTAAAATCCGAGCGTTTCGACACGCCAGAGAAAATCGAGAATGTACCGGTGCAAACACCGCTGGGCGGTATCGTACCGCTGGGCGAACTGGCCAACATTTCTGCAACCTTGGGACCCAATGCCATCGTGCGCTTTGACCGAGTGCGTGGCTATAGCCTCGTTGTAAACCCACCGCCAGGCATGTCTCTGGAAGCGCTCATCACAAAACTGCAAACTGATGTGGAACCGGCGATCCGTGCCCTGCTTCCCGCTGACGGCAACATTGTTTATGCAGGAAGCGCGGAGGACCTAGCGCGGGCCATCGGAACTCTCAGCGGCAACTTCTTCATGGCGCTAATTTTGTTAGTGCTCATTATGGCGGCGCTGTTCAAGTCGCTCAAAGCCTCAATATTGGTAATCATATCCATCCCGTTAGCGGGTGTTGGCGGCGTGCTCGCACTTAACCTAATGAATTTCGTCAAGTTTCAGCCACTCGATCTGCTGGGCATGATTGGCTTCATCATCTTGCTGGGTCTTGTGGTCAATAACGCAATCCTGCTAGTGGCGCAGACACGCATCGCAGAGGACCGCGGCATGAACCGAGAACAAGCCGTACGTCAAGCGCTCAGGCTGCGCCTTCGACCCATATTCATGAGCACTCTCACCAGTCTATTTGGTATGTTGCCGCTGCTCATATTCCCCGGCGCAGGCAGTGAAATCTACCGCGGCATGGCTGCCGTTATTGTTGGCGGAATGAGTGTATCAACGCTGTTTACTCTTGTTCTGTTGCCAAGCTTGCTTCAACTGACAGTTAGTGCCAAAAAGCGGGCGCAGCAAGCTGCAGCGACAAATGCGAACCCGCAACCTGCAGAATGAATAGAAAAAAGACAAAAACCAATATGCGAACTACTAAAAAACATAACTGCGGCCTCCTGCTCCTTGCTGGCTTATTGACCGGCCTGACGTCCGCGACGTATGCGCAACAACAAGAAATGCCACCTGCTCAAGTGCAGGTGGCACTTGCAGAGCAACGCATGATGGCACCGGTGATCGATGTTAACGGCACGGTTATCAGTCTGAATGACAGCCGCATCGCCGCAGAAGTTGAAGGCAAGTTGACATCAATCGTTCAGGTAGGCACCCCAGTGCGCAAAGACGACGTTCTGGCGACCATCGATGGTCGGTTGCTGGAAATTGCTCACCGCCGTGCGGTGTCTGCCCTGAAACGGTTGCAGGCAGACATGACTTTTCGCGAACAAGATGTGGCGCGCTTCGAAGACCTGGCTTCGCGCGACAATGCTTCCAAATCTCGGCTTGAGGAAGTTATCTCCCAGCGCGATATGATCGCCCAAGAAGTGGAAGACGCCAAGGCACTGGTTGACCAAACCCAGGGCGATCTGGAACGTGCCAGTATACGAGCACCGTTCACCGGCACTGTCGTCGCGCGTCTGGCAAACATCGGTGAATATCTAAATATTGGTTCTGAAGTTGTGCGTTTTGTCGACACGGAGAATGTGGAGATTGTCCTGCCCGCGCCGCTGGCGATCACGCAGTATCTCATCGCCGGTGCTGAGGTATCAGTACTCAGCGCAAACGGCTCTCATTCGCTGCCGATACGCACAGTGGTGCCAGTTGGCGATGCTGTCTCCCGCATGGTCGAAGTTCGGCTGAAAGCTTCAGGGGCGCATTGGCCAATTGGCACACCTGTAAAAGTAAGTCTGCCTAAAAGCGCACCAGTTGACAGTGTTGCCGTACCACGCGACGCGGTTGTGTTGAAATCAGGTCGATCCTACTTGTTTAAAGTAGGTGCTGACGATAAAGCCGAGCAGGTTACCGCAGACATCCTGTCAACTGTCGGGCTTTGGGTTGCCTTGCGGCGAGGCGTAGAGGCCGGTGACCGTATCGTTATTCGCGGGGCAGAACGCCTGCAACCCGGGCAAGCCGTGGTGGTACAAGAGCAAGCGCGTTAATCGGCATCGCAAAAACACCGCATTCCTTTAGATGTTTAAAAAATATGCAAATGCATAAACCTAATAATTCCCGCGATCATGATTATCTATGACAGGCCTAATCATAGAATGGCCGGGGAATAAAGTGAAAGAATTCACAGAAGACGATATAAACATCATTCAGAAAACAGCCCTTAAGTTTCCAACTCATACGCAATTATCTGTTGCCAAGATACGGGATCAAAATACGCATTTTTATGGCACGCTTGTCACCAGCAGCAAAACGACTAAATCAGTGGATAACGCACGGCACCTGTTTGAGATCGGCTCAATCACAAAGGTTTTCACATCACATCTGCTGGCACAACTGGTAACAGATAACAAAGTAAACCTTGATGACTCTATTGATGAATATCTCGGGTATGCGCTGAACAATAATGCAATCATCACACTAAAAGAACTGGCAAACCATACTGCTGGATTACCTCGTATACCGCCGGGCATGTTCTGGGAAGCTGCATTTAAAAACAAACACAACCCTTATAAAAACTACAGCGCAGAACGACTAGAATACTATCTACAGCATACACTAAAGCTAAAAAAGAAAGGTAAAAGCCGCTATTCAAACTTAGGTGCTGGGTTGCTTGGCTTTACACTTGGCAAGATAACCGGCGCTAATTATGAAACCATGCTAAAAAACAATATATTTTCGCCATTGAACATGCACAAAAGCGGTATCGATAGAGATAACATTAAAGCCAAAATCATTGAGGGGCGAAACAAAAAAGGGAAAAAGACAAGCCACTGGGACCTAGCCTCGCTGGAAGGAGCCGGAGCGATTTTATCCTCTGTGACAGATTTAGCAAAATTTGTCCAAGCGGGTTTTGACAAGAATAATACGGCACATCTTCTACAACAACAACCGACGGTTAGGTTAAACAAGCTTGAGCAAATAGGTTTAGGCTGGGTTATCCGCAAGCATAAGATAACTGAAAACAGGCCATTGCTATGGCATAATGGCGGCACGGGTGGATTTTATTCTATTGTGGTCACAGATACAGAGCGGAAAACAGGTGTTATTATCCTTTCGAATGTTTCAGGCTTATCTTTTTTTAAAGCCGAAAACATTACACACCTTGCCTTCAATATATTGAAGAGCATGTAAGAAATCCAAGAATCAAGCGTAACGGTCAATACCCGAGATTAGGCCGCAGCCACCGTTCAGCTGTATCCACACTTACACCGCGCCGGGCTGCATAGTCTTCAAGCTGGTCACGGTTAATTTTTCCGATACCAAAATAATGCGCACCTGGATGGGCGAAATAGTAACCGGAGACCGCCGCTGTTGGCAGCATAGCGTAGCTATTGGTTAGCGTAACGCCCATTTGTTCCGTGGCATCCAGCAAGCGGAACAGTTCCACTTTTTCAGAATGATCCGGGCATGCCGGATATCCAGGTGCCGGACGAATACCCTGATAACGCTCTTTGATCATATCGTTATTGCTGAGCGTCTCGTCGGGCACAAAACCCCAGAATTCAGTACGAACCCGTTCGTGCATCCGCTCGGCAAAGGCCTCGGCCAGCCGGTCAGCCAGCGCCTTTAGCAGGATCTCATTGTAATCATCATGCGCAGCCTTGAAACGCTCAACATGCGGCTCAATACCGTGGCCCGCCGTGACAACAAAACCACCTATCCAGTCGACAGGGCCACCTGCAGGCGCAATAAAGTCTGCAAGGCAATCGTTGCTGCGTCCCGCGCGTTTTTGCACCTGTTGGCGTAGGAAATGCACTTTCGACAATTCAACGTCCCGGCTTTCATCGGCGTAGAGTGTCACGTCATCCCCATCTCGCGCAGCGGGCCAAAAACCAACAACTGCTTTAGCTGTTAGCCATTTCTCATTGACGATCTGCTTAAGCATTGCCTTTGCATCTTCAAACAGACTTCTGGCGCTTTCGCCGACCACATCATCCTCAAGGATCGCTGGGTAAGTGCCCGCAAGCTCCCATGTGCGGAAAAACGGTGTCCAGTCGATGCGGTCGATGAGTTCCGTCAGCGGATACTCATCGAACACTTTGGTGCCAGTGAACTGTGGTTTAACTGGTGTGTAACTATCAAAAGGCACAGATGCCGCATTGTCCCGGGCCGCCATCAGACTAACCAATCGGTCCACCTTGGGTTTGGCGAGGCGCTTTCTGACAACTTCATCGTAATCCGCGCGGGTTTTGGCAACAAAGTCATCACGTAATTCGTCAGACATCAGGGTGCTGGCCACACCCACAGCGCGCGATGCATCCAAAACATGGACAATCGGCCCGGAATAGCCAGGCGCGATTTTCACAGCCGTGTGCACCTTGCTCGTGGTGGCGCCGCCAATAAGCAACGGCATGGTAAAGCCGGAACGCTCCATTTCCGCGCCCACAGTGACCATTTCGTCCAGCGACGGTGTAATCAGGCCCGACAGTCCGATCATGTCAGCATTTTGGTCGTTCGCCTCCTTGAGAATATCGGCCCAAGGCACCATTACGCCCATGTCGATAACTTCATAGTTATTGCACTGTAGAACTACGCCAACGATATTTTTTCCGATGTCATGCACATCGCCTTTCACCGTCGCCATGATAATTTTACCCTTAGCGCGTGCGCCTTCTTCTTTTTCGGCCTCAATGAACGGTTGCAGGTAATTTACTGCCTGTTTCATCACCCTCGCAGACTTCACCACCTGCGGCAGGAACATTTCGCCAGAGCCGAACAGGTCACCAACAACATTCATGCCGTCCATCAACGGGCCTTCGATCACCTGAATGGGACGATCAAACTGCTGGCGGGCCTCTTCCGCGTCTTCTTCGATGTAGTCGGCAATGCCTTTAACCAACGCATGCTCCATGCGTTTCTTCACGGGTTTTTCGCGCCACGACAGGTCTTCGACACGTTTTACGCCGCCCTGCCCGCGGTACTCATCGGCAACATCCAGAAGACGTTCGGTCGCGTCATCGCGCCGGTTGAGGACAACATCCTCCACTCGCTCCTTCAGCTTTGGAGGAATATCGGAATAAACCGTCAGCTGGCCCGCGTTAACAATACCCATATCCATGCCCGCACGGATCGCATGATACAGGAACACGCTGTGCATGGCTTCGCGAACAGGATTGTTGCCCCGAAACGAGAAGGACACATTGGACACTCCACCGGACACTTTGGCGTAAGGCAGATTAGATTTGATCAACCGCGTCGCTTCGATGAAATCGACGCCGTAATTGTTATGCTCTTCAATACCGGTTGCGACCGCAAAAATGTTGGGATCAAAGATGATGTCTTCCGGCGGGAAACCAACTTCGTTCACCAGAATATCATAGGACCGTTTGCAAATATCAAACTTGCGATCAATGCTATCCGCCTGACCGTCGGTATCAAACGCCATTACCACGACAGCCGCCCCGTAGCGCATAATGCGCTTGGCCTGCCACACGAAAGGCTCTTTGCCCTCTTTCATGCTGATCGAGTTAACAACCGCCTTACCTTGCACACACTTTAGACCCGCCTCAATCACCGACCATTTGGAACTGTCGATCATTACTGGTACACGGGCGATGTCTGGCTCTGCAGCTATACGGTTAAGAAACTTGACCATCGCATCTTCGGCATCAAGCATGGCGTCATCCATGTTGATATCGATGATTTGCGCCCCGCCTTCAACTTGATGGCGGGCAACAGAGACCGCTTCCTCGTAATTATCTTCGAAGATCAGCTTCTTGAACTTGGCTGAACCAGCCACATTGGTACGTTCACCAACATTGATAAATTGTGCTGTGGGACGGGCCATAATTTTACTCGGCTACCATGTTAACAAGCGTTACGGGGTCAATGCCAGATAGGCGCATGACCGGATCCAGCGCGACCGGCTTGCGCGGCGACACACCGTCCACCGCTTCGGCGATGGCGCGAATATGGTCTGGTGTAGTACCGCAGCAGCCGCCGGTTATATTAAGTAAGCCTTCTTCCGCCCAGGCGCCCAGTTGGGCTGCCGTGTCCTCTGGTAATTCGTCATACTCGCCCAGTTCATTGGGCAATCCGGCGTTTGGATAAACGCATACCCGGGTCTCAGCGATAGCAGACAAAGCAACCGCGTGGGGGCGTAAATGCTCCGCCCCAAAGGCGCAGTTCAGGCCAATGGTAAAGGGTTTGGCGTGCTTAACCGAATACCAGAAGGCTTCAACGGTTTGCCCGGACAGGTTACGCCCGGACATATCCGTTACGGTGAAAGAAATCATTAACGGCAGGCGCACACCCATTTCCTCAAACACATCTTCAGCCGCGAAAATCGCTGCTTTTGCGTTCAGGCTGTCAAAAATGGTCTCAATCAACAGGATATCAACGCCGCCCTCGATCAAGGCGGCAACCTGCTCTTTATAGGCCTCGACAACTTCATCAAAAGTGACCGCCCGGTAGCCCGGGTTATTTACGTCAGGGGATATGGACAGGGTTTTATTCATCGGACCGATTGCACCAGCAACAAATCTCGGCCGCTCAGGTGTTTTGGTGGTCCAGTTATCCGCCGCGACGCGAGCGCGTGTGGCAGCGGCGATATTAAGCTCGCGTGCCAATGCCTGCATGTCATAGTCGGCAAGCGAAATTCGGGTGCAATTGAATGTATTAGTTTCAATAATATCCGCACCCGCCGCCAAAAACTCTTCGTGAATTTTCTCAATAATATCAGGTTGTGTAACACACAAAATCTCATTGTTGCCCTTCAGGTCAGACGGCCAGTCTGCATACTGTGAGCCACGGAAATCGGCCTCAGTAAGCCCTTCACGCTGGATCATTGTGCCCATAGCACCGTCCATTATAAGAATGCGTGCGGTCGCGGCCGTTTCAAGGCGATCAAAAACATCCGTTTTGATGGGGTCAGTCATGGTTACACCTCCGTCCTGCTTGGGGAAGTTCGGTGGCCAAGCATATGGCACACCGCAAAAGTTAGGTCGGCGCGGTTCAGGGTGTAAAAATGGAAGTCCTTCACGCCGCCAGCATATAGTTTGCGGCACATTTCGCCAGCAACAGTTGCCGCAACAAGCGTTCGGGTTTCAGGCTTATCGTCCAGCCCCTCGAACAAATCACCGAGCCATTTGGGAACAGACGCCCCGGTCGACGCTGCAAAATTGCTGAGCGTCTTAAAATTTGAAACCGGCAAGATGCCCGGAACGATCGGCACATCGATACCGAAGGACTGACAGTGATCCAGAAAACGAAAATATTTATCTGTTTCAAAGAAAAACTGAGTAATGGCCCGGTTGGCCCCTGCATCAATTTTACGCTTCAAATTATCCAGGTCGGCCGCCAAATTGGGGCTATCCGGATGAATTTCAGGGTATGTCGCCACTGAAATATCAAAATCGCCAACACCACGAATACCGGCAACCAGTTCTGCGGCATTCTGGTATCCTTCCGGATGCGGTTCATACCGGTTGGCTCCTTCGGGCGGATCTCCACGCAGAGCAACAATACTGCGGACACCAGCAGCCTGATAGTCTTTTATAACAGCGTTAATCTCATCGCGAGTGGCACCGACACAAGTCAAGTGAGCAGCAGGCTTCAGGCTTGTCTCATCTAGGATGCGTTTTACGGTGTTGTGGGTGCGCTCCCGGGTCGACCCTCCGGCACCGTATGTAACCGACACGAATGAAGGGTTTAACGCCTCAAGCTTTTTGATTGATGCCCAGAGGGTTTCTTCCATTTTGGGTGTTTTCGGCGGGAAAAACTCAAAGGAAATATTGGCGTCGTTAACCGGGGCAGCAAACAACGAGCCGGACCGTGCCAGTGTATCATTAAAATCGCTCATTGCGTTATACTCTCTTACCAAAATTCCATATAGTCACCCGCAGTTCACCACCGTCCAGATGAGTTACCGCATTCAGGGAAAGACCTGCAGCTGCGCCCCAACCGGCAATTTCCTCTTCAGAGAACCCAAGTCTTCGATGCGCGTGCTGGTCCCGCAGAAACTCTTGGCTATGCGGAGCAAAATCGGCGATCAACATCATGCCGCCATCCGACAGTGCGCGCCCTGCCTCACCCAGTGCCTTCGCCGGTTCTTCGGCAAAATGAAGCACCTGATGAAACAAAATAAGATCCTGACTACCGTCCACCACACCCAGGTCATACATATCACCGAGACGCACCTGACAATGGCCGTATGCCCCACCGTCCAATTGCGAACGTGCGATCGCCAACATTGCCCGGGACACGTCCAGGCCAAGCGCCTGATCTGCCAGCGGTGCAAATAACTGCAACATACGTCCGGTACCCGTACCCAAGTCTAGAAGAGTACTCACCCGGGCGCCGCCCTGTTGCGCCAAAAGTGCTGCTTCAACCTGCTCCTCGGACACATGCAGCGAACGAAGCGTATCCCAGTCATGAGCGTTGGCGTCAAAATATGCCTGTGCACGAGTAGCGCGTTCCAAGCGAATCGCCGCTAGCTGGTCAATATCGGCTGAAAAAACAGTGTCACTATCATCCAACAGGTCAACAATTGTCGAATTCAGACGCCCTGATGGCCCGTCCTGCGACAACCGATAAAACACCTGAGTACCCTCTTGAATACGATCCAACAGGCCAGATTCGCCCATTAATTTCAGATGACGCGACACCCGAGGCTGGCTTTGCTCTAAAATTTGGACGAGTTCACCAACGGTCAATTCTCCCTTTGAAAGCAAGGCGATAATGCGCAATCGGGTCGCTTCACCCGCGCCGCGCAATGCTGTCAAAAGTTGTTCCATCTGGCCCTCACTACAGTGTGGATACTTATATAAAGATTTCTTTATATAAGTAAAGGTGTTTCGATTAACGATCCTCTCCTCAAAAAGTGATGGATCTAACCTTTTGGATATAGCGAAAGCTTGGTAAAGAGGCGTTCGGCCTAGGTGTTTTTTGCATGTAAGCCAACCATTGGTATGATTTAGTTATTGAGATATTTATGATTTCGACGAAATTCTTGCGTACCTGCTTGGCAGCAACGCTTTTGATTGCAACAACAGCCTGCGCATCCGGTTCGGCCAATATAGATACAGACACACGCGATCCGTATGAAGGACTGAACCGCAAAATCTTTGCCTTCAACAAGACTTTCGACCGAAATATTTTAAGGCCAATTTCATCGGCGTATAAATTTGTCATGCCAGATCCGTTGGAAGACGGCATCAGCAATGCCATGCGCAACCTGCGCGAACCGTGGGTTTTCATTAATGACATCCTGCAACTCAAATTGAAGCGTGCGCTGACAACACTCACGCGCTTTACGCTGAATTCAACAGTTGGTGCAGCGGGTCTGTTCAAAGTTTCTGACGGAATGGACATTCCCTATCATTCAGAGGACCTTGGCCAAACCTTTGCGGTTTGGGGCATAAAAGAAAGCCCCTATTTCATCATTCCCTTTGTCGGGCCTTCTACCAACCGGGATTTCGTCGGCTTTGCTGGGTATTTTTTCCTCGATCCGGTTACCATTACGCTCAACAACGAAGGCCAGTCTGATCTGTCGCTGATACGAACAGGTGTCGATGCGCTGGACACTCGGGTTCGACTGCACGACTCGCTGGACGACCTATACAAAGAAGACGACCCTTATGTGGTAATGCGCTCGTTGTATCTGCAAAACCGCCGCTTCGAGATATATGACGGCGACCCACCAGCGGATGAAGCGGAAGAAGATTTCTTTGATGATCTGGAAGAAGAAGACGAAGGCGGAAACTGAAGACATCAGGACACTAAGCTATCATTTTGCCAGTGAGCCCTCACAGTTCAGGGTCTCCGAAATACCGTATTGTTGCTTAATCGCACGCAATTTTTGCGAAAAGATCGGATTTTCTGTGATGGTTTTCAGCCGCTCGCCTAGCTGTTTGTGGCTAGAAGAGGCGGACATGGAAATGGCGATAGGCAGCTGCTCGATATAATAAGGCTCGGCAAACTGCCGCCAATCACGTCCCGAGATTGTATTTTTCGGCCCTAGTCCGGCTTTAAAAGCGCCCCAAATTGCGTCATTAATAATGAAAGCGTCCAACCGACCGCGCAGTGCCATATTATACATGATGTGGGTCTGGGCAACCTGCACACCTGTAACCTTTATTTTTGGCAAGACACTGCGGGAAAAATACCCACCGCCGGGGTAAGCAACCCGCATCCCATTTAGGTCATCCACCGATTTAACCGGATTGGCTTTCAGCGAAGCAATACCAGTTTTCAGGCAGGCAATATCAGTTAAATTGACAATGTTGGACAGCAGGCGCGGATCACGGTAGCTGACAGTGAAATCATAACGACCATTTTCCATATCCCGCTGCACCCGAGGGATTTTATTGATTATGATATCTATTTTGACATCAAACGTGTCTTCGACGGCACCGACAATTTCAACAATAACGCCCTTGTTTTCGCCTTCCTCCACCCAGCCGAAAGGAAACCAGTCAATAACACCGAAAATGGGTCGATTATTTTGTGCACTGGCCGCAGTTGAAAATGCCGTAACAGTAACAAACAATGCTATTAGCGAGCATATACGCACGTCATTCCTTCTGACCCCCCGGCTTTTGACCCCCAAAAACATAATTTCAGTACAAATTAGCGCGAAAACTTCCGGTATTTGATCCGATGAGGCTGGGTTGCGTCTACACCCAAGCGGCGTTTTTTGTCTTCTTCATACATTTCGAAATTGCCTTCGAACCATTCCACGTGGCTGTCGCCTTCAAAGGCCAGAATGTGAGTTGCAATGCGATCGAGAAAGAAGCGGTCGTGACTGATTACCACAGCACAGCCAGCGAAGTTTTCAAGCGCTTCCTCAAGAGCCGCCAGCGTTTCGGTGTCCAGATCGTTGGTTGGCTCATCCAAAAGCAGCACATTACCGCCCTCTTTGAGCATTTTAGCCAAATGCACCCGGTTACGCTCACCGCCAGACAGCAGGCCCACTTTCTTCTGCTGGTCGCCGCCTTTGAAGTTAAAGGCCCCCACATAGGCGCGGGTGCTAACCTCTCGCTTGCCGAAAGTGAAAATATCATGGCCGCCCGAAATTTCTTCCCAAACGTTTTTACTCGCATCAAGTGCGTCGCGGCTCTGGTCCACATAGCCCAGATGCACGGTATCACCGACGGTGATCGAACCCTTGTCTGCTTTTTCCTGGCCAGTGATCAGCTTAAACAGCGTGGTTTTACCCGCGCCGTTGGCCCCGATGATGCCTACTATGCCGCCCGGTGGCAGGCTAAAGGTCAGATCATCAAACAATAGTTTGTCACCAAAGGCTTTGGTCAGGCCTTCCGCTTCGATCACCTTGCCGCCAAGGCGTGCGGGTGGTTGGATTTTAATCTGCGCTGGACCGTTAACGCGGTCCTGCTGAGTTTTGAGCATTTCATCGTATGCCTTGATCCGTGCTTTTGATTTGGCCTGGCGCGCCTTGGGGCTTTGCCTTATCCAGTCAAGCTCGTCGTTCATGGCTTTTTGGCGCGCTACGTCGGCGCGCTCGTCCTGCGCCATACGCTTGGTCTTCATCTCAAGCCATGCGCTATAATTGCCCTCAAATGGAATACCTTGCCCACGGTCAAGTTCCAGCACCCATCCAACTACGTTATCAAGGAAATAACGGTCGTGGGTGACAAGGATCACGCAGCCTTTATAGTTCTGCAAATGGTTTTCCAGCCACGCGACGGTTTCGGCGTCCAAGTGGTTGGTTGGTTCATCCAGTAGAAGAATATCTGGTTTTTCCAGCAGCAGCTTACACAGTGCAACCCGGCGTTTCTCGCCGCCGGACAGGTTATCAATTGCCCAGTCGTTGGGCGGGCAACATAGCGCATCCATCGCCACTTCGGCTTCTGATTGCAGGTCCCAAGCGTCCGCCGCATCAACCTTTTCCTGCAACTCACCCATTTTGGCTAGCAGGTCCATATTTTCCGGGTCTTCGCCGTAGGCCATGGCGCACTCGTTAAAGTCATCGACCAGCTTCTGGGTCGCAGCCATACCGTCCATTACGTTACCAAGCACGTCTTTCGAGGGGTCGAGCTCTGGTTCCTGAGACAGATATCCGACTTTAATGCCTTCAGCAGCCCACGCTTCGCCGCCAAATTCCTTTTCCTGGCCCGCAATAATACGCATCAGCGTAGATTTACCTGCACCGTTCTGGCCGATAATCGCGATCTTTGCGTCGGGCAGGAAATTGAGGCTGATGCCCTTCAGAACCTCTTTGCCACCAGGATATTTCTTGGTGAGCTTTTGCATTTGATAAACATACTGATAAGCAGCCATAGCGCGCGCCTTTAAATTGGAAATTTGATTGCGCCTCAATTAGCGCAGATGCCCAGTGTTAACAAGGTAGATTCACCAACCGTCGTCAGAATCTAATCCTCGTCAGAACCGAAAGTCTGGTGCGTCGGCAAGCCGTCCTGCATATGCACCCACGGCTGGCGGTTTTTTACATAAGTGTGGCCTCCTGGTGTGAAGTCCGCTGCATCGTCCAAGAGCACCATATGCAGGTGTATCTCGTCGGGCCACGCCTCGCCCTCAAACGACACTGCGCTGCCGCATTTATTGCAAAAGCGCCGGGTTACCCCCGGACTGGAGCGGAACACTGTCAGCTCCTCGCCAGTGATCAGTACCGAGGCCTTGTCAAACCCGGCGTAGGTGGCGAAGGCAGCACTGGTGGCCTTCTGACAGCTGGGGCAATGGCAATGGCCAACCCACTTAGGTTCGCCCATGACCTCAATCTTGACGGCGCCACACAAGCATTTACCTAAATGATCAGGTTCCATACTCATTTCTGCTTCTCGTCTGCCTTTTGGCCGAAAAACTTGGCGACAGACTTGTCTGCCCGCGCTTTACTGGCCCGGTAAATGTCAGTTTTTTTTGCGTTTTCCCAATAAGCATTCAGCGTGGTGTATGCCTCAAGGCCCGGCACACCAAACCGAGGCATCAACCGCTCGAACCAATAAAGCTGCGACATAATTGCAGCATCAGCATGGCTCCAGCTATCGCCCAACGCATATTGCTCGCCCTCAATGCAATAATCCAGATACCGAAGCGCCTCCGGCAGCGCTCGTTCCTTGGCGTCTGCCATTTCCTCATCGGTGGCAGTGCCGCCAAAAGCGACCTTGCCCATCGGGCCAATGGCACCCGTGTAATATATATCCAGCACCCGAACGATACGGTTAGCTTTGGCGGCAACCATGGGGTCTGCGGGTGTTACGCTAACGCCGCCAACTACTGCATCCAGATATTCAACGATAGACTGGCTTTCCGAGAGCGAACTGCCGTCTTCCAAAAGCAAAAAAGGTATTTTACCGAGCGGGTGGTGAGTCAAATGCTCCGGTGACTTGAAGCCGCCAACCACATCGGTCAACACCACATCCCCGGGTTTGCCTTTCATTTCCAACGCAATGAGAATTCGCTCTACATAGGGTGAAACACTATGGCCACATAATTTCATTGGATAACCTTTCCTACAATAACGGCACAATTGAATGGTGCAGCCGCATCCATAGAAAACACTATTTCATCGATGCCATGACCGCATCAAGAGAAGATTGTATCCGCCTATGACATTCTACCACTAAAGGAGAGCTTCTGTTGGCCTGCCACCATGCGGTAAACTTCGGCCGTCCAGCGCAGGGGTTGATTTCATACTGGTTGAGGAAATTCTAGAAAAAATACATGTGCGGAATAAGCGCAATGTCACCAAAAGACAATTGTTCGCCAGTGACAAAGCGTCCACCAGCCAGGGTATGCTCCAGAAAATCAAACGCCGACGGCAAACCCGTGTTAATCGCCAGCTCAATCGCAGTTTCGTCGGGAGCAAACCGGCCAAACATGGGTCGCGACAAGGAAGCCGAATGCGGTGCTATATACTGATCAACAATCCGGGCGATCAAACGTGTCTGCACATTAGCAAGCGGGTCCGCAGGCTCCAGGTCTGGACCGCTAAATACCCTGTCAAAATATTCGACGATCATCTGCCCTTCCGGCAGGCAGGTACCATCGTCAAGCAATAAATACGGAATTTTGCCCATTGGGCTTGCCGCCGCCAGCTCTTCTGAGCCAAACGGTGCAGGCATGCCTGGCATCTCGACTTTATCTGTTGCGCCCTTAACTACAAGAGCCAGATAAGCTCGTTCAAAATATGGGGATAAATGCACACCGTACAATTTCATCAAAATTGCCTCCTTCAGCACATCGGCAACTATTTGTCGACCGAACTTATGGCGCTATGACCTGTATCAATGGCTATTCAGCTAGTCAGTTGAAAACGTGCCAAGTTGATCGCCACAAGGATCATAATAGTGGCGATAAAACTGTCCAGGAGGCGCCAGGTAATGGCTTTCTGAAACAGCGGCGCGGCTTTCTTTCCGCCGAAAGCAAGGCCGTAAAACCACACGGCGGACGCCGCAATAGCGCCAGCCAAAAATGCACCGCGCTCAACGTCAGTATCATATTGAACACTGACGCCACCGATTAGAACCATCGTATCCATGTAAACCCAAGGATTCAGCAACGAAAAAGCCGCCGCATGTAACATGGCCGTGCGCATTGTGCCACCCGCAGCACTGCCCGCAGCCTCTTCCATTCGGTTACCATCAATGATGTCTGGATTGATCGCTGACCGGACACTGCGGATAGCAAACCAAGTCAGAAAGACGACACCGCCCCAGCCTAACCATGTGGACAATGTATCGTTACCGGCGATAAAACGCCCAACGCCCATCACGCCGAGCGTAATCAGGGTTGCGTCAGCGGCAAAACAAACACTTGCCACGGGCACAGCGTGGCGCTGGCGAATACCCTGGCGCAGCACATAAGCATTTTGCGGCCCAATCGCGACAATAAGCCCGATAGAGATAACAAAACCTTCAAGCAATGTAAGCATTGTGTTCATGCTTCCTCGTCGCATACAAGATTGGGTGCTTCAACCACATGATTTCTAGTGGCAAGACAACCTTACCTTAATCACGAATTAGGCGGATTGTGACACGCCTTAAAAGTGTCGCCCTAGCCAATCCAGCAGCGATGCATTTACATCATCAGCGCGCTCCAGCTGAGTCCAGTGACCGCAGCCCGCATAATCAATGCGTTCATAAGGTTCACACAGGTTTTCCATGCCGTCCGCCAACCTTGGCGGGCACACGCCGTCACGCTCGGCGGTATACATCAAGCACGGTTTCTCAACTTTCGGCAGCCTGCCGTCCACAAGGAATTGTTTTTGCTTTTCCCAGTTACCTGCCATATTGCGGTACCAGTGCAGCGGCCCGGTCATTCCGTTTCTGGAATAACCATCAACAAAATAAGCCAGTTCTTCATCGCTGAGCAGTAACTCACCGATCGTTGCCTCATCGGCTGCCTGCAACAGGGTGACCAGGTCGATGCTTTTCATCGCCTGAATTACTTCTGGTCGTATGGGTTTTTTCAGCTGTCTTCCACCGGTGCCGCTACGCAGGAAAAAGCTAAAGGTTGCCACCAGGTCTTTTTCCAGAATTGGCTCGCATGCCCCTTCTGTCTGGTAGCGCACAATATACATATTTTCGCCCAGAGTTTGGCGAAACAACGTAATCGGATCGATCGGAAAATGGCGCATCAGCGGCACGTTCATGCCCACACAACCCTTCACCCGATCGCCGATGTAAAAGGGTGTTTGCCACAGTACAATGGCACCCCAATCATGGCCCACCAACACCGCATCGTCCAATCCGTAATGGTCTTGAATGGCGGCGATATCACCGGTCAATTTGGCCATGGTGTAATGGAGTGCGCCGTCCGGCGCGTCCGAACGGCCATATCCTCGCCCATCATGGGTAAACACCGGATAACCGGCAGCGGCTAGTGCGGCCATCTGCTTCTTCCAACCAATCGCGAAGTCAGGCCAGCCGTGCAAAAACATAACCGCTGGCTTATCGGTGGCATTCGGCGCAGGCCCATCCCGGTAGACCGCCAGCTTTACACCATCATTGTCCACATAGTCAGGGTTATAAAAATCAATCATTGTTGTCCCTTCCCGTTTTCCGCCATTAGCCAACAAATAACACCATCACGAACAATGCTGTTATCGCCGCAGGCACCAAATAGCGGATCGCCCCATACAACAATGAGAATAGTGCTGGGTTTTCCAGCGGCAAGGCCGCGCGAAATCTCTCTCTAGGTATCCCCCAGCCCACCATCAGGGCAAAGGCTAAACCGCCAACCGGCAATATAATATTGTTCACTCCCTCGCGGATCAGATCAAACCATGTGTGATCCTCGAGGCCGAAAGCGGCAAGCGGATAAAATTCGCTCCAGCTGGAAAAAGACAGCACCGTCAGCAAACTGAGTACAAAAACCAACCCAGCCATTGCCCACGCCGCCGCCCACCGCGGCACGCCCATTTGTTGCAGTTTGGCCGTAGTCGGCGACAATAAAACAATCGACGATGTTAACGCTGCAAAGGTGAGCAATAGGAAAAACACAAACGCGACAACTGCACCCAAAGGAATTTCGGCAAAAACTACCGGCAACGTTACGAACACCAAGCCCGGCCCCACGCCCGGCTCCATACCGCTAGCAAACAAAAGTGGAAATATCGCGAGGCCTGCCAGCAACGCCACTGCCAGGTCCATGGAAACCACCCAGCCCGCTGCGCGCGGCAAGTGAACGTCCGAGCCCATATAGGACCCCATGATCATAATTCCGCCAACACCGACCCCAATGGTAAAAAAGGCCTGACCAACAGCATCCATAAACAGCTTTGGCCCGAAGGTCATCTCGTTGAAACCAAACAGGAAATTAACAGCTTCACTGAAGGCACCGGTAACAGCGGAATAGATGACCATGCCGGCCAGCATGAGAAACAATGCAGGCATCATTAGCTTGCTGGCGCGTTCGATGCCGCCGCGCACGCCCGAGGCAACAATCGCGGCCGTCAGCGCACAGAAAATTGCTGACCAAAATAGCGGTCCGCTTGGGTTGGATTTGAAAACGGCATCATACTCGCGGATGGCATCAACGCTCCAACTGGTCATACCGCCTGCCAATGCATTAAACCCATAAGCCATAATTTGCCCGGCAATGACCGAATAGAAACTGAGCACAAAAATGGTGGCAACAAGGCCCATCCAGGCGACCCAGTGCCACGGCAACCGCGCGCCCGACGAACTGCCAAGCGCCTTGAGCGCTGTTACAGGGTCAGCCTTGCCCATACGTCCCAAAGCCAGTTCAGCAATGAAAACCGGTGTGGCTATGAACGCCAGCGCAATCAGATACACAAAAATGAAGCCCGCACCGCCGTTCTTGCCGGCGACATAGGTAAAGCTCCAGATATTACCCAGCCCAATAGCAGACCCCGCAGTCGCAAGAATGAAGGCGAACCGACTTGAAAAAGTCGGTTGCTTATTATCCGTCATGAAACCCTCCCCGTTTCGGCTTCCAACACCTTAAACAACCAATTCGAATTTAACAGCCCTAAGGTCGTAAACCGTCTAGTACAAAAGTCACATTGGGAAACTACGCTTGGTTGCGACGCGCTTGTTAGGTAAGAATGATACTCGGGAGGGCTGAGATCATGAAATTAACAACTATTATTGCCGCATTATTGAGCGGGCTGATGGCAACCAGCGTCGCTGCACAGGACAAAAGGATACCGGTTGGTGACGAACGCGCGCAGTCAATCAAAAAACTGCCACAGGTGGCCAGCCCGCGAGAGGCCCGCCTGAGCCAAGGGCCCTTCGCCCGTATGGTGATCCGAGGCGCAACAATGGTTGACGGCACCGGCTCGCCGCCCATTGGGCCGGTGGACATTGTGGTTGAAGACAACCGCATCACCCAGATCAAGCTGGTCGGCAATCCCGGCGTACCCATTCGCGCTGAAGGCCGTCCAGCGAAAGGCGACCATGAAATTGATGCCAGCGGCAGCTATATCCTGCCCGGTTTGGTCGACAGCCACAGTCACATTGGCAATCAGCTATGGGGCCTGACCGGCGACATGCCGTCGATGGATTATATTTTCAAGCTATGGCTAAGCCACGGCATCACCACCAGCCGCGAAGTTGGCTGTGGCTTGGGCGCGGGCTATACCCTGAGCGAAAAGGAACGTTCAGCCAAAAACGAAATTACCGCGCCCCGCTTGGTTGTCCACTGCGCTTTCCCCACCGGGTTTTCAACGGCAAAACAAGCTCGTGACTGGGTCAAAGCCATCAAGAAACGCGGTGCAGACGGCATCAAATTTTTCGGGGGCCACCCGAGGGTTCTGGAGGCCGCCTTTGCCGAGGCAAAAAAACAGGGCCTGCGCACCGCCTTCCATCACGCACAGCTATCTGTGGCGCGGGTGAACGTGCTTACGAGCGCGCGCTGGGGCCTGAACTCAATGGAACATTGGTACGGCCTACCCGAGGCGCTGTTCGACGACAAAGTGATTCAGGATTATCCGCTGGATTATAATTATGCCAACGAGCAAGACCGTTTCGGCGAGGCCGGACGGCTGTGGCGGCAAGCCGCCAAACCCGGCAGTGCCAAATGGAATGCGGTGATGGACGAGTTGCTGGCGCTTGATTTCACCCTCGACCCCACCTTCACCATTTACGAAGCCAACCGCGATGTGATGCGCGCACGCACTGCAGACTGGCACGATGAATACACCTTGCCGTCGGTATGGCGCTTCTTCCAGCCTAATCGGGTGTTGCATGGCAGCTACCATTTTGACTGGACCACGCAAGACGAGATCGACTGGAAAAACAACTTTGATATGTGGATGACTTTCGTCAACGAATATAAGAACCGTGGCGGACGGGTGACAGCTGGTTCCGATAGCGGTTTTATTTTCAAGCTATTTGGCTTTGACTATATTCGCGAATTGGAACTGTTACAGGAAGCTGGTTTCCACCCACTGGAAGTACTGCAGTCCGCTACTATCAACGGCGCGGAGCTAATCGGACGCGCAACAGACCTTGGCAGCATCGAAGTAGGCAAACTTGCAGATATGGTGATCGTGGACGAAAACCCGATCAATAACCTGAAAGTGCTATACGGCACCGGCCACATGCGCCTGAATGATGCCAGCGGCGAGGTTGAGCGCGTCGGCGGCGTGAAATACACCATCAAGGACGGCATCATTTATGATGCCGCTATGATGCGCGCCGATGTGCGGGCCATGGTGCAGGCCGCCAAAGATGCGGAGAACCCGGACTAACGAGCTATACACCTATACAAGCCGGTTGCCGTTTTAACGCTCTTTTGGCACTGTTAGCGGCAAGCACCCTATTCAACTGCGTCAAGGATATGGTTTGTCTACGGTTCACAAATTATTCGTTTTGCTCACGGTTCTGTTTTCAGGCGGGTTCGATGCAATAGCAAACGAGACGCTGTTCGGCAGCGGCAAACTCTTGGGTACGCCGGGAGTAATTCAGATAGAAGGCAGTGGCGGCAGCGGCCTGTCTAGCTGGGCGATGATTTCCGGATATGGAACTAACCGGCAAATAGGGGCCAGTGTTCACCATACTGTCGTTCCACTTAATGACTTCACCTTAAACGCTACAGGTGTAACGGTCGGGGCATTTGACCGGCTGGAACTGTCCTATACCCGGCAATGGTTCGACTCAGGCGCAGCGGGTGGGCGCCTCGGCATAGGGCGCAATTTTACATTCGGACAGGATATTGTTGGGGCAAAATTGCGTATTTTTGGCGATGCCGTTTACGATCAGGACCGTTGGCTACCACAGGTTAGTTTTGGAGCCCAATATAAGCGATCAGACAAAAGCGAAATTGTGCGCGCTTTAGGCGCAACCGGAAACAGCAGTGTTGACTTATACGCTGTTGCAACAAAAATCATGCTGGATCAAAGCATTATCCTTTCGGCAGGTGCAAGACTCACAAGCGCCAATCAATTCGGCTTGCTTGGTTTTGGTAGTAACATTGACACGACCGGATCAGCTAAGTCATTGGAATTTGAAGGGTCTGTCGCCTATCTTTTATCGCGCAAAATAGTGGTGGGCATTGATTTTCGAAGCAAGCCAAACAATCTAGCTTTCGCAGAAGAAAGTGACGCATTCGCTGCCTATCTGGTGTGGTTACCCAGTAAGCATTATACCATCACGGCAGGTTACACTGACCTTGGCAAAATAGCGCTACAAGGCAGACAGCGAGGCCTATACCTGTCTCTGCAGCTGGGGTTTTAGTCATGAAGATTGTAATCGTTGTTTTTTGCGCAATCCTATTCAGCCTGCCGTCAAATGCCAGTGACACGTTGTACAATGAACTCGGTGAAAAACAGGGTATCCAAACGATCGTCAAGCGTACTGCTGATCTTGCATTTACTGATAAGCGAACAGCTGAACAGTTCAAACGCACCAAAAAAGAACGACTGGTTCTGGCAATAACCGACCAGATATGCGCCCTCTCGGGCGGTCCCTGCCGATATCGAGGCCTCAATATGAAAAAGGCCCATTTCAAACTGCAAATAACTGTTTTCGAATTTAATGCCTTCGTTGAAAGTCTCCAACAAGCCATGCGCGAATCTGGCGTCGGCTATCGCACACAAAACAAGCTGATCGCCTTACTCGCACCAATGAAAAGAGACATTGTAGAAAAGTAACCATCAGGCCGGTTGTAGTGGCAGTTCATTTGACATGAGGATTGCGAGTGATTGTCGACAGCGGCACAATGTCCAAAGTTAGCTGGCAAGAAATTCATTCATCCTGTGACTGGAAAATTCTTACCGTGACCAGGTGCCAGAGCGATACCCTGTGTCTTGTTGTTGGTTTTAAACGAATACCTAAGAGCATTAAACCCGCTTGATATTGAATGGACGCCACTATAATTTTTTAACTGTAAATTGACCAATTACTGTCGGCAACTTAGGAGAATACCTTGCCCGAGCAATCACCGATATCTATCGCTTTCCTATTGTTTGACGGCATTACACAACTAGACCTTATGGGGCCGGCACAGGTTCTTTCACGACTTGGCAACACAACTGTGCATCTGGTTGCAAAGGACCTAAATCCGGTTTCAACCGATTCCGGATTCCCGCTTTTGCCAACAGCGACGATGGATGGCGTAAAAACTGCGGATATCCTGTGTGTGCCCGGTGGATTTGGAACATTGGATGTTATGAAAGACACCCGTTCGCTTGACTGGGTTAGGGACATTGCCGCAACAGCCACATGGGTCACCAGTGTCTGTACGGGCTCGCTTATCCTGGGCGCAGCTGGATTACTGCAAGGGTATAAGGCAGCGTGCCACTGGGCATCTCGCGACCAGCTCGCCTATTTTGGCGCTATTCCAACTGCTGAACGCATTGTCTTTGACCGTAATAGGGCATCCGGTGGCGGCGTAACCTCTGGCATTGATTTTGGTCTTGCATTAGCCGCGAGAATTAGAGGCGAGGCCTACGCCAAATTCATTCAGTTAAGTCTGGAGTATGACCCCGACCCGCCTTTTGCTTCAGGCTCGCCGGACAAGGCTGAGGAAGAAACTCTCAGACAATACCATGATATGGTGAATAAGTTTGCGCCCGACCGAAACCAGATCGTGCAAAAAATCGCAACAGACTTGGGTTTTGACTAAAAGACTCAGATCGTAACTAAAAGACTTGGGCTATAGCTAAAGCAGCGCTTCGATAGATTTGCGGATCGCGCCCGGAGTATCGGTAGGGGCGAAACGCTTCACCACTTTACCATCACGGTTCACCAGAAATTTGGTGAAATTCCATTTAATCCGACGCGAACCCATCAGGCCAGGTTTTTCTGCTTTCAGGTATTTGTAAAGAGGGTCCGCCTTCGGGCCGTTCACATCAATTTTTGAGAACATCGGGAAGCTGACACCGTAATTGATCTGGCAAAATTCGCCGATCTGATCATTGCTGCCGGGGTCTTGCGCACCGAATTGGTTGCACGGAAAGCCAGCGATAACCAAACCCTGATCCTTCAGGTCGCCGTATAATTTCTCCAAGCCATCAAACTGAGGCGTAAAGCCACATTTGGAGGCAGTGTTAACAATCAGCACAACCTTACCTTCATAGTCGGATAACGGCTGCTCGTTGCCGTTCAACAGGTCTGCGCTGAAGTCATAGATAGAGGTCATGGCGTGCTCATTTCATCAAAAGAGGATCATTCCTCTGACAAGATAGGCTTTTTGTCCCGGATGGCAAGCTCGAGCCGGGTGATACCCCGCATGGTCGAGGCACGGTTGATCTCCATCCACGCCCACAGCTCGAAGCTTAACATGGTTACGCCGTCCAGCACCGACCATACACCCCAGAAAATCTGATCCTGTACTGAAGTGGCTCCAAGAAATTCCCAGATGCAATAAACCGCTATCAGAAAAAACAACGTGGTTAGGCCGATGACAAATTTCACCGTGCCGCCGGTGCTGCCCTTCAGGGCATCACGGAACATCTGGTTCAGGTCACCGGTTTCGCCGATAATTTGGTCCACATCGAGACTTTCCGCCTCCAGCTCTCGTTTAATACGTTCGTCAATACTATTCATTTAACTATCTCCAATTTTACTCTGTCGCTACTCGGGCCGTGGTTTGGACCGTTTTTGGGGGCCTCACTATTGTAGTCTGGGGGCTCGATTTGTTGTTTGAGGCGGCCGCGTGCCCGTGCCAACCTTGATTTCACCGTGCCTGATGGCACCTCCTGAATTGCCGCTATTTCCGCGACACTCAGGTCTTCCAGGTAAAATAAAGACAGGGCCTCGCCTTCGTCTACAGGCAGCGCCTTGATAAGTCGTATAAGTTGGTCGCCGGTAGCCCATACCTCACTGCTTTCATCTGCCACGCTTTCCTCAAAAAGTTCTTCGCCGGCGTTTTTTCCGCGGCGCCGAATATGATCAAACGTGCGCCAACGTACTGCCTTGAACACTCGTGCGCGGAATGTATGCGGCGGAAAAACCTGCTTCATAGACCGAAGCGTCAACATCCAGGCGTCCTGCACTGCATCCCGCGCCAGCGTATCATCGCCGCACAGGCGAAATGAAAACCGCAGCAGCGATGGCTGGTAAAGCCGGTACAGCGCTTCAAAAGCCCGCTCGTTGCCCGCCATTGCGGCCAGCACCAGCTTTTCTTCCTTCGCCCGTGTATCGATATTTGGCCGGTTGGCGCTCATTGGGTTCGCTATCCTCGCTGTCGGCGGCATTTTCCGGTACCGTCTGCCTATAACAACGACGGACAGGCAACGTCGGTTCGCAAGGATAGCTGATTATTTCGTTGCCTGCTAACTCCGGTCCTAATTCTGGCGCGCAGCAAGGGCGGCAACAGCCAGTTCCAGCCGCTTAATTTCACGCATCAGGCTCGCCCGGCTCATTTCCAGCCATTGCCACTGTTTCAACGCCATTTGAGCCATCCCACTCGCTAGAAACCAGATTCCCCAGAAGACCCTATCGTCAGTACCCGCAGCATAGAAAAATTCATAGCCGCACCAAATCATAACTGCCGTAGCCGCAATCGTTACAATGCTAACCGCCCACACCCATCGCCGCATACTGCCCTTGAAAGCAGCTGCTACCATGTCGGGCAAGCCTCCCTCGGCGGCGAGTAATTCGTCGATAGCGGCGGTATCCCCCGCCAGTTCCTTTTGAATGCGTTCATCTAATTCGGACATTTTCTGTCTCCTTAAATTTGCTGCCGTGACCCGGCATTTGCTGTCGTGGTCGGTTCCATTTTTTCTCGCAAACGACCTCTAGCCCTGTTCAATCGCGACTTGACGGTTCCTGTCGGAATTTCAAGCACGGCGGCGATTTCGGTCATTTTCATTTCCTCCAGATAGAAAAGCGCCAAAATCTGCCGCTCACCATCAGGAAGTTCGTTCATCAACGTCGACAGCTGATCACTTGTGGCAATCAGCTCTTCAGTTGCTAACGCTGTCGTTGCTTCCGGCAGCGTGTCTAACGGCTGGCTTCCGGGCGGCAAGCTGCGAGCCGCATCGGTTACTCTCCAGCGCACCGTCTTGTACGCCCATATGCGAAACCCACGAGGATCCTTCAGGCGGCGCAACGTTTTCGACAGAGTAATCCAAGCGTCCTGCACCGCATCTATCGCCAGCTGTTCGTCGCCGCAAAGCCGGTAAGCAAACCTCTTCAAGGCCGGGTTATAGGCCACAAACAATGCTTCAAACGCCCGCATATCGCCGCCCTGAGCGGCAATTACAAGAAGGTCTTCTTTCGCATTGTTCAACTTGGTTTTAGCCACAAGGATTACCCTCTCAGTAGCTATAAAGACGGACACAGACAAAAAAGGTTCAGATTTTTATTGTCCGTTAATCGGGAAGGGTCAACATACCATGCATTACCTGAACAGCCTGACCGGATATCAGTACCCTGTCGTCAGCAACCTCAAGCCACAAGTCACCGCCGCGCGCCGATATCTGCTGGGCGAACATTTTCGAATAGCCGAGTTTCTCCGCCCAGTAAGGCGCAGAAACGCAGTGGGCTGAGCCAGTAACCGGGTCTTCCCCGATGCCGTGGTTGGGGAAAAAACAGCGCGAAACAAAGTCAACCTCGCCTGCTCCCGGTGCAGTAGCGATAAAGCCAAAGGGCGCAAAGGCCTTCAACGCATTCAGATCAGGTTCCAGCGCCTCAACCGTGGTTTGATCACGGTAAACCAACAACAAGTCGCGGTCACCCTGCTCGCTTTTAAGCACTGCGTCCGGTTCCGCCCCCATCGCTACACCCAAACCAGCTGGCGCTCCAAACGTCAGCGGCTTAAGAGCCGGAAAGTCCATTTGATAGCGATCCCCATCCCGCCGCACCGTCAAAATGCCGGAAAGAGTTTGGAAACGCACAAGGTCGAGCTCGGGCCGCAAGTGAGCGAAAACCACATGCGCTGCCGCCAGTGTCGCATGGCCGCACAGCGCAACCTCAACCCCGGGTGTGAACCAGCGCAGGTGATAGTCCGCCTCAAGGCCATCCAGCGCAACAATGAATGCTGTTTCGGAAAGATTGTTCTCTAATGCGATGGATTGAAGCAGCGTGTCGCTC
>JAALKD010000117.1 GCA_011088215.1 Sphingomonadales bacterium
TGATCGGCCGGGTATATAATTTGTGGGTGTCGCCGCACGGCTAGTTGAAAATAGCCTGCAACGCTTCTGGCGAATTAACAACAAAGTCCGGCTGAAAGGTCCACTTCGCGGGTGTAGCACCACTCCAAGTAACTGCTACTGCAATTACCGCGACATCTGCCCCCGCGTCCCTTAGTGCCAGTTCAGACAAGCGAGCAAATTCGGTGTCCGCTTCATGATCACCAACATAAAAAACTCGTTCCACGCCGACCGCGGAGACAATAGTATTCAATGCAAGCAAGAAACCGGCAGGATGTGGTTTCTGCTCATCGATTGCTACGCAATCATACCCAACAACATGGCTAAAATATTCAGTCAGGCTGGTGCGTTTTAACCAAGATAAGATGTTCTCTTTACTGTTCTGTGAGCAGATAGCTTGCGGCACGCTGACCAAACGTGCAACCGCCTCCTCTATGCCCCTGTATGCACCAACACTTCTTGCCAAAGACCGCTGGTATTCTTGCCATAACGGGCCCGCCAACAACAACTCTTCGTGGGTCATTCCATAGTAATTCTTATATAAATCGCGCCAATTCTTTGCACTATGGTTAGCCTGTTGATACGCAGCTATACTGGACAGCGCAGCTGGCAAGTTTTTACCACTCAAGCGAGGAATATGGTCTCGCAAAATCGCTTTGGTCACTTCAACGTTGGTGGAAACAGAATCAGCTAATGTGCCGTCAAAATCCCACAATACAGCATCCATTAAGGCCATCTTTCCTGATTTTACGCTGAACGTTCAAATAACAGTTTGCTGGTCAACCCAGTCGAGGAAATCTTTGTTGCCGTCAATGATAGGCATCACATTAATACACGGTACTGCATAGCTGTGAATTTCCTTAACTCGCTCGATGATGCGTTCCACGTTGCTGCGTTTGGCGAACATAACGATGACAACTTCATTTTCCAGTTGGATGATGCCGTCCGCCTCGTAAATTGATCGGGCACCAGTTTTCACATTGACGTAGGCAACCAACTTGTCGATCACCAAAGCGGTTGCCAAATGCACCGCACCATCTTCATTGTCCACCGTTACATAAACCGCGACGAATTCTGTTGGATTTGCGCTGGCTTCTTGTTTTTTTGTCATTTTGCTGTCCTCTTGCGCTGTATGTGCATCAGGTAGACGAGCGTTGCCAATACAACCGCCCCACCGCCCTGATGCGCTGTGCCCCATAACACTGGCACTTCAAACAACAATGTAATAATTCCTAAAAACATTTGAAGGGCCACGGCCAACAAAAGATACACTGAAGCCGTTTTTAACCTGGGTGTGGCAGTTCGGGCCTGCCAGAAAACCACCAGCGTAAGAGCTGACAATATGTACGCACCCAACCGGTGGTCAAATTGCACAGTAACGGCATTATCAAGCAAATTGCGCCATGCTGGCTCTAACGCGCCCATTCCCGGCGGAATAAACCCCTCGCCCATCAAAGGCCACTGATTATAGATATGCCCAGCCTTCAACCCGGCGACAAATGTACCCATTATGATCTGCAACACCAGCACCACCATGGTTGAATGAGTTAACATTTTCATCCTCGGCGATGATTTCTCTGGATCTGGGTTCAATAACGACAGCGCAGTCCACAGAAGCGCCGCCATGATGAATAGCGCCAACCCCAAATGCGCCGCGAGGCGATAATGACTGACTGCTGGTTCATCAACCAAGCCAGACATAACCATATACCAGCCAAGCACACCCTGAGACCCGCCTAGAACAAACAACACGAGCAACGTGGGCTTATAACCATTCGGAATTCTGCCCCTCAGCCAGAACCATGCCAGCGGCAACGCAAAAAACAGGCCGATCAGGCGGCCCAACAACCGGTGCCCCCATTCCCAATAGAAAATACCCTTGAATTCTTCGAGGCTCATTCCTTGGTTACGTAGGCGGTACTCCGGGCTTTGCTGATATTTAGCGAACTCTTCTTGCCATGCATCCGTGCTTAGCGGTGGCAGTGTGCCGGTAACCGGTCGCCAATCTACCATAGACAAGCCAGATTCAGTCAAACGCGTGGCCCCACCTACCATCACCATTAGGAAAACCATCAAGGTCATGAACAATAGCCAATAACCAACCGCGCGGCGATCTGTGTCTTGAGTTTGAAATCTCATGGCGCTTTGGTAGCGGCGATTATTGATCGCTGCAAGCCACAATCTGTCGCAGTGGGCAAACTATCCACGGTGACGGCGAGTCACATACCATTCGAGCAAGGTAAAGCCGTAAAATATCAGCATCCCCATCACCGCCAGCAACAAGAGGCCAGCAAACATTTTCTCTATTTGCAGCCGGTTGCCAGCTTCAATGATGCGCCAGGCCAATCCAGTTGAGGTACCGGACCCCGCGACAAATTCCGCGACTACGCCACCGATCAGCGCTAATCCTCCGCTGACCTTCAGGCTAGCAAGCAAATATGGCTGCGCCGTTGGCCACAACAATAGCCTGAAGCGTTGTAACGGCGTTGCACCATATAGCTTGAACAAGTCACTAAGATTTGCATCTACTGATTTCAACCCGGCTGACATATTGGCAAGAATGGGGAAAAACGCGACCAGCCAAGCGATAATCACCTGCGCCCGCTCGGCATTATCAATACCGACCCAAATAAGAACCAACGGGGCAATTGCAACAACCGGGGTCACTTGTAAAACCACTGCAAACGGATAAACCGTGGCCTCGAACGTGCGGCTCAGGCTAAAAGTCAACGCCAGCAGCACCCCGCTGACGATCGCGGCTAGCAAGGCCTGAAGAGTGACCCAAAGAGTTGCGCCTGATGCATCGATCCACAGTGGAACATTTTCAAGCAAGGCTGCCCAGATTGACAACGGCGGCGGCAAGACAAACTTAGGCACATCATTGAGCGTCACGTAGTAATCCCAAAACACCAGGACCGAAATAAAGGCCGCAATTGGTAAAAATACCCGTTTCATTAGCTGCCCTCCGCCATCAAAGCAGCAATCGCAGCAACTGCAGACGTGAATGCGCCCGACGCTCGCTGGTCCTGCGCGTTCGTACCTCGGTCAAGGTCAGGTTTCACTTCACCTTTAATCTGACCTCGGTCCATAACCAACACTCGGTCCGACAGATACGCCGCCTCATACAGACTGTGGGTAACGAACAAAATGCTCAGTCCGCGCTGCTTTTTGAGATCAAGCAGCAGCTCATTCATTTGAAACCGAAGTATTTCATCAAGCGCGGCAAATGGTTCATCCATCAGCAAGACTTTTGGATTGGCAGCGAGCGCCCGCGCCACCGAAGCGCGCATGCGCTGACCACCGGATAATTGCGCAGGAAATCGATGACCCATATCGCTCAGACCAACAGCGGCCATTGCGTCTTGCACGGCTTTCTTGTCGATCTTGCCTTTAAGCCGCCCCGGTAACTGCACATTTTCATCTACTGTCGCCCAAGGCATCAACGCTGGATCTTGAAACACGAACGCAAGTTCGGGGATGTTTTGCCAAGTAACATCGCCCTCGTCCGCCTCCAAAAGCTCGGCAATAACCCTTAGTATTGTTGATTTTCCGCAGCCACTTGGCCCCAAAAGTGACACAACGTCACCTTCTGCAATATCCATCGATAAAGCGTCAAGAACAGTCACTCCGCCGCCGTAACCAAACGAAAGGTCGCGGACCTGAAGCATCAATCGTGGCTTTCGCGGTTGGGCAAATAATCAAGACTGAAGACTGCAGTTACATCAACTCCTTTTGGAACAGCACCGAGCGCAGCCATTTCAGCATAAAACTGCTGCCAGCGCGCCGGGTCCATTGTGCCAACGCTCGCCCTATCTCCTACCATAGCGTTAGTTTTGATGGCATTGATTGCGAAAGCCAGCAACTCTGGCGTCATCTCCGGATTATCATTAAGTATCAATGCATTACCCGGTGCGGGGTCACCCCACAAGTAACTTTGCCACCCTTGAATTGTCGCAGCTACAAAAGCCTTAATCACGTCGCCATTTTTTTTCAGGTACTCGCCGCGCACCATAATCATACCCGCATAGCCAGGATAGCCGGCGTCAGCGAACAAAAACACCTTTGGTGTCACGCCTTGTTGCGACGCGGTGAAAGGCTCTGACGAAAGATAGCCCTCCTGCACCGTTTCCTTGTTTACCAACCACGGCGCGAGGGAATAATTGTATTTCCGGATTTGCCTGTCTTCAAAGTTAAATTGTGCCTTTAGCCATGGCCAAAAAGCAGCAGTTGCAGCATCAGACAGGAAAACTGGTCGCCCCTTCAGGTCGGCTATCGAGGTGGCGGCCACATGCGGATGAACCATCAAAACTTGCGGGTCTTTTTGAAACGACGCCATCACCACTTTCACATCTGCGCCAGCCGCAAGCATATTGATGGGCTGAAAGTTGTTAGATGCCATGGCGATGTCAAGCGCGCCCGCGGCCAGCAAACGCGGGTTATCTGATTGCGGGCCGCCAGGCCGGATCGTAACATCCAGCCCCACATCAGCGTACAAGCCTTGCGCCAACGCCTGATAAAAACCGCCATGTTCAGCCTGCGCCTTCCAATCAGTCGCAAAGGTGATTTTTGTCAACTGCTGAGCGTGGACTGTTCCGGAAATCAGAATTGCCCACACTATAATCATGATTTTTTTCATGATTTTACTATAATCGACTGTTGCCGCAGGTCAACGCAGGGTTCTCAGCAAGTTTGGGAAAGCAGGTAGCACAAATAGCAGCAAACTCAGTTACCGACCTGTGTGAAACAAAGAACCAATGGGCTTAGCGCTTGTATGCGCCGCGTTTACTATTTTTCGGCTTGTTGCGTCGGCCCTCGTATGGGTTTTCACCCTTGCGGAGATAAAGCCTTAGCGGCACACCAGGCAAATCAAAGTCCCGCCTCAGCTCATTTTCCAAATAGCGTTTATAGCTATCAGGCAGATCGTCCGGTCGGTTACAGAATAGAGAAAACGTCGGCGGGCGAGACTTAATCTGTGCGCCGTAACGAATTTTGATGCGTCGGCCAGCAACCGACGGTGTAGGGTGTTTTTCCAAAGCTTCCGCCAGCCAACGGTTAAACCCGGCGGTTGGAATGCGGGTATTCCAAAGCTCGAACGCCTCAGCAACCATAGGCATCAATTTTTGTGTGCCCTGGCCGGTCAAGCCAGAGAAATTAACAATTTTCACGCCCTTTAACTGCGGCAGACTTGTTGTTAAAGCATCCTTCAACTGCCGGTGCACTTTCAGCCGGTCATCCACTGCATCCCATTTATTGAGGGCAATAACCAGCGCAGGACCTTCGTGCACCACTTTTTCAGCAATTTTCAGATCTTGTTTCTCAATACCAATTTCGGAGTCCAGCAACAAAACTACGACTTCGGCAAATTGAACAGCCCGGAATGTGTCAGCCACCGACATACGTTCAAGTTTTTCGGTCACCCGTGCCTGTTTTCGAAGGCCCGCTGTATCAAACAGTTTTACCGGCATGCCGTCCCATTCCCAATCGACAGCAATAGAATCGCGCGTCAGGCCTGCTTCCGGGCCGGTTATCAATCTGTCATCACCGATCAAATAATTGATCAGGGTCGATTTACCTGCATTCGGGCGACCAACAATAGCGAGCCGCAAAGGTCTGTCGTCTTCAGGTTCATCGTGATCAACGAATTCATAGTCCATATCGCCTTCAACAGGTCCATCATCAACCGTTTGCTGCTCGGCATTTTCGTCTTCTTCTGCATTTGCGTAAGGGTCAATATCAATACCCCTGAGTGCCTCAACCAATGCTTGATAGAGCTCACCAAGACCTTCACCGTGTTCAGCTGAAAGTCCGATCGGTTCACCAAGACCCAAACCATATGCTTCATAAATACCGTCGATAACGGCGTTGCCTTCACATTTGTTGGCACCAACAATTACAGGCTTACCCATTTTTCGGAGCCAGCCTGCAAAATGCTCGTCCGTCGGTGTAACACCTGCGCGGGCGTCATACAGCATAAGCGCAACATCTGCATCAGCCAGCGCTTGCTCAGTTTGCTTGCGCATGCGGTCCGGCAACGATCCTGACTCGCCCTGCTCCAGGCCCGCAGTGTCCATCAGAATAAATTCCAGATCCCCGATCCGGCCTTCACCCAGCCTGCGATCGCGGGTAACTCCTGGCGTGTCATCAACAATAGCGATCTTCCTGCCCACCAAACGGTTGAACAGCGTCGACTTCCCGACATTAGGTCGGCCCACAATTGCGAGTGTAAAGGTCATTTTAATATACGGTTGCGCGCTCTAGCGGTAAGCGAGCAATTCCCCTTCGTCTGTCAACACAACGAGTGTTCCGTCAACCACTATTGGCGCTGTACTGCTGCCAGCGGGAAGCTCGATGCCACTCAAAACTTCCCCGGTATAGGGAGAAAGTGACAAAGCATATCCATGAGTGCTAGTCACCAGTAAGCGGTTACCGGCCAAAATTGGGCCGTTCCATTTGATCAAATCGCGGCGTTTGTCCTGATCAAGAAACCTTTGCAACTGCGAAACCCAGCGCACTTTACCGTCCGCAAGGGTAACAGACACGACCTGACCATCAATTGTAGTCAAAAAGGCGAAGTTACCTGCTATCCAAGGCATATTCACGCCAGCGATATCAGCCTCCCAAGACCGTTCACCGCTACGCATATCAATGGCCACCATGCTACCCGCATGACTAAGGGCATAGACTTTACCGCGATCAATTACCGGTTCACCGTCAATGTCGGCCAGTGTTGCCAGCGGCGTCAGACGCCGCGAACTAGACAGAGTATCCTGCCACAAAATTCGGCCGTTTCCGCCCAGCATTGCGATCAATTCGCCTGATGAAAGCGCAACAACAACGGTGCCGTTATCGTAAGCAGGCGTCGCAGCACCCAGCATTCCGGCGTTTTCTGCGATACCAACCTGATCCCAAACCAAGGTGCCGTCTGCGGCTTTAATCGCCAACATTTGATTGTCGTGGGTTACAGCAAATATCCGACCCGCGTCCACTGTTGGCGCTCCGCGAAACGGAACGCCTGCGTTATAGCGCCAAATTTCCTGGCCTGTCGCTGCGTTAAATGCTGCCAAGAAGCCAAAACCCGAGGTGGCATATACAACACCACCCGAATAGGCAACACCGCCACCAAAGCCAACATTGCTTCGCTCATCAGGGTTACGAAACTCTGCAGACCACAACAGGTTGCCGCTCGCCATTGATACTGCAAATACGTCGCCTTCAACATCAACGGTAAAAATACGACCGTCCGCTGCAACAGGTCCGGAAATAACCCGCCGGTATTTACCGTTGCCGCGACCAATGTTGCGCCGCCATACCAACGACAGTTGGTCTGACATCTCAAGATGCTGGACACTGTGGGCTGCATTACCACCCGGAAGCGCCCAGTTACCGTTTTTATATGGCCTCGGCAGAACAATCGAGAGATTTCCAATTGAACTGTCAGCATCAAGCGTCTGGGTTGATGTCAGGATAGAAATTCGCTCTCGCCCACCATCATCATATGCTTGCTTTGGCTTGTCGCTGCCACCAAACCAACCGCACGCACCCAACGATAGTGCGGCCAGGATGGATACAAATACCCGAGGAGCTGAACTATTGCTGCGTCCGATCATCGGCTGTTTCCTTCGTCGGCAGGCTCTGAATCATCGGAACCGCCCTCGTCGATGGTAGCGTCAGGGTTCGTCGTCGCATCCGGTACAGGTGTTGCACCGTCCCCGCCCAACCCAAGGCCCGCGAGCGGGTCAATGCCCAGCTCTTTTTCCAAAGCTGATTTCAACTGGGTCGCGCGCGCTCTAACACCTGGAGGCGTCTCTGCGTCACCAACCCATTGGGAGAACCCGGCAAGT
>JAALKD010000118.1 GCA_011088215.1 Sphingomonadales bacterium
AACCCACCCCACAACACCCCCCCCACCCCCCCCCCCCCCCCGCCGCCGGCGTCCCCAAGCAGGTCGCCGAGTGAAATGGTCTTTCCATCAACAGCCAAATCAGTTTTCAAGTCTGCCGCTGATGCTGGCAGTGTTAACGCAGTCTCCAAACATAGAACTGTGAGCCTCTTGAAACTTCGAACTGGTTTGTTTGCTTGATTGGTTTTCATGGTCATTTCCCTATCCGAGACTATTGGGCCTGCTATTAGCGGAGGTTGTTGGCTGCCTGCAGCATCTCGTCTGCGGTTTGAATTACTTTGGAATTCAGCTCGTATGCACGCTGAGCAGAAATCATGGCGGTTATTTCCGACACCGCATTCACGTTAGACTGCTCAAGAAAACCCTGAAGTACCGCGCCGTAGCCGTTCTGATTGGCTAAGCCAATCACAGGGGCACCGGACGCCTGGCTCTCCAGGAACATGTTGCCGCCAATCGCCTCCAGGCCGACTTCGTTAGGGAAAATTACCAAGTTTAGCTGGCCGGCCGCAGCTGGAGCTGTGGCACCGGCTTCCAGATACTCTACCTGACCCTGTTCATTGATGCTGACATCAGTAGCGGTCTGCGGGATCTGGATTGCGGGCTGAACTACATAACCTTCTGGGGTCACAAGTTGACCTGTTGGGTCCACCTGGAAGGATCCTGCACGTGTGTAAGCATCCTGACCGTCAGGGAGTTGGATATTGAAAAAGCCACGCCCATTCACCGCTATATCATAGGTGTTGCCAGTATTTTGCAGGCTGCCTTGATCGGTTATTCGGTATACGCCGGCGGTGCGAACACCCACGCCGACCTGAATGCCACTGGGAACAACGGTGCCCGCATCTGACGAATTCGCCCCGACACGCTCAATGTTTTGGTACAAGAGGTCTTGAAATTCAGCGCGCTGGCGCTTGAAGCCCGTTGTATTCATGTTGGCAATGTTGTTTGAAACAACCTCTATATTAAGCTGCTGCGCTAACATGCCTGTTGCTGCTGTGCTAAGTGCTTTCATGGTTCCATCCTTTAAGTAATCAAGCGAATATTATTGGTTACTGAACCTTACCAAGTCGCTTGAGTGCATCCTCTCTCATATCTTCATAACCACCAGATTGGCGGGATGCGCTTTGGTAAGCGCGCATAACGTCTATCATTTCGGTCATGGATTCGATTGCGTTTACATTTGACCCTTCAAACGCCTTTTGCCTAACCGAGACCTCTGCCAAATCATCGGCTTCGTCTGGCGTTTGGTCTGTTTCATACAGGGAAGTGCCCCGGCGCTTCATATCCTGTTCATTTGAAAATGTCGCGAGCCCCAACTTGGCTTTTTCGCCGTTGTTGCTAGAAATGGTGCCATCGTCAGCTATGTGAAAGTCGCGATCATCCTCGTCGAACTTTATGTCCTGGCCGTTGTCGTCCAAAACGCGTTCACCGCTAAGAAGCGTGAGATATTGTTCCGAGTTGATGGTCATTCTGCCATTGCGCGTAAACAACGTCTCGCCGTCTGAGCCCTTAACCGAAAGGTAGGCGCGTCCGTTGATAAATACATCGAGCGGATTGTTGGTTGGAATCATGGTTCCAGAATTTAGGTTCCGCAAAACTCCATGGTCCATGACATAGGAAATTTTGCCGCCGCTTGTTGCGGCCGCTCCAGGTGCATCAACCAGATGTTGCCTGAAAACGATCTTTTCTTTGTTGTAGGCCGTTGTCGACATATTTGCGATATTATGTGCGACTACGTCCATGCGCCTCTTAAGCGCTGCTTTGTGAGCCAACCCGACAAAAAGTGCGGTATCCATTATCTTTCTCCTGCTTTTGCAGATGACCCGCTTACCACGGGATTTGGTTACCATTGACTTAGCAGAAACCATGCCAACAAATAAAATCACAATATTTCAATGCCTTAAGGTATTTTTTTCAAATTTCACTGATTGAAAAGGCAAGAAAGTACCAGAGCATTTTTGTCCTGCCCGGCAATAATGCACTGCCGATAATAGGGCAGCTTTATAGAGCTCATGTTTTGGCGAACTTTGGCCAAAGCTTCACGCCTTGTTAACCATATTGGCTTAATTAATAAGAATAGGTGGAAGATGAAACGGCAGATTGTTGGCAGACAATTTGCAATCGGTTCAAATGATTGTTCGAACGATTGAACAAATTTTGAGTTGCGGGTTCCAAATCAACAGTTGGTTGACCGTTTCATAAAGGACAAAGGCATATGGCAGACAATCTTGAGGAAACCCTCGGTGAAGCAGAGCTGGTTGAGGGGCTTGAGAAAAAGAGGTTTAGCGGTAAAACCTTGGTGATTCTCGCCGCGGGTGTTGTTGTGGCCCTGCTTGTCGCGGTTGGCGTCATGAGTATGTTCGGCGGCGAAGAAGCGCCTAGTGACGATGACCCGGAAATTGAACGGCTTGCGCAAGAAGCTGCGGACCGCAGAGATCAGGTGCAGCTAGAGCAGGACCGCAAGAACGAAGATCTGGAGCTTTTGTTTGTTGAATTAGACGAACAACGATTCAATCTGAATACTGGCGGGCAGGGCAGTAGTTTCCTTAGCGCCAAGATCGTGCTGGAGGTTGACCGCGAAAGTTTTCGGTCAGATCTAGAAAGCAAGATGCCCAGAATTCTCGACGAGTTTAACACTTACATGCGCGAGTTGCGCCCTGAAGACCTGGATGGCTCTGCGGGTATTTTTCGTTTGAAAGAAGAATTGCTGATGCGGATCAATCAGGCTGTAGCTCCCACGCGGGTTAAAGATGTTTTGTTTCAACAGTTCTTGGTACAGGGCTGATAAAGCGGCCCGCGAAGCAAAAACTTGCTAATTGGATAAGGATCTGCCCATGGCGGACGATGACGAACCGGTAGACGAAGAAGCGATGATGGCTGAATGGGAAGCTATGGCCGCGGAAGATGAGGAAGAGGGCGGCGATGAAGCCGCTGCGTCGGACAATCCAGACGACAATGAAGAAATGGCTGCAGAGTGGGAGGCCATGGTCGACTCTGACGGGGACGCGGATGACGATGACGACGGTCCAACGTCTGGCCGCGTTTTGGATCAGGACGAGATCGATAGCCTGCTTGGCTTTGACGGGGATGCCGACGCCGGTGAGATGACGGGCATTCACGCGCTTATTAACAGCGCCCTTGTTTCCTACGAACGTTTACCAATGCTGGATATCATTTTTGATCGAATGGTCCGTATGATGTCCACGTCTCTGCGAAATTTCACTTCGGACAACATAGAAGTATCGTTGGACAATATTACCTCTGTACGCTTCGGAGACTATCTCAATTCCATACCACTTCCCGCCATGCTGGGTGTGTTCCGGGCGGAAGAATGGGACAACTACGGTTTGATGACCATTGATAGCTGTCTGATCTATTCGATTGTGGATGTGTTATTAGGTGGTCGGCGCGGTACGGCGGCGATGCGTATTGAGGGCAGACCTTACACCACAATTGAGCAAACATTGGTTGAGCGCATGATATCAGTTGTGTTGAAAGATATGTGCGGTGCCTTCGAGCCATTATCGCCGGTGAATTTCACCTTTGATCGTTTGGAGACAAACCCGCGGTTTGCAACTATCGCACGTCCCCCCAACGCCGCAGTTCTTATTAAGCTGCGAGTTGACATGGAAGACCGAGGCGGCAGGCTTGAAGTCTTATTTCCCTACGCGACACTTGAACCAGTACGCGAACTACTGTTGCAGCGGTTCATGGGGGAGAAATTTGGCCGCGACACAATTTGGGAAACCCACTTGGCCACCGAGCTGTGGCGCGCAGACGTGGACCTTAATGCGATTATGGACGAGGTCAGTATGTCGCTCGGCGATGTTATGAATTTTGAAGTGGGGCAGACGATTTTGTTTAACAAAACACCTAACGATGAAGTTGTTTTGAAGTGCGGAGAGGTACCAATGGTTAGCGGTTCAATTGGCCGCTCTGGTCAGCATGTTGCTGTTATGGTGCGGCACACGGCGGAACGCCTGATGCCTGACGCCGACGCTATGGAGGGCGCGCAATGATGGATGGTGTTTCCTCTCTGCTGATCGACGGCGTACTCGCATTTTTGCTGGTTGCCGTCATATTTGTTTGTTTCTTTGTCTATCGCCGCTTGGGCACGATTAAAGAGGGTCAGGCAGAGCTGCGTATTCTTGTGGATCAGCTAAACCACGCGGTTGTGGAGGCTCAGCGCAGCGTGGCTAATCTGAAGCAGTCTGCGGCAGAAGTTGAAGGTCGCTTGCAGATAGAGACTCGTAAAGCCAGTTCACTGGCTGACGAGCTGGGATTGATCACAGAAGCAGGCAACAATTTAGCTGACCGAATTGAGCGTGGATTGACCGGCGGTAATGAAGCGGCGCAATCCGTATCTTCATCGTTTACGGCGCAGGCGGAACCCAAAAAAAAGCAACAAAAAGAGATTTTAGCAGCGCTTCGCGAAGCGCGGTAATCCAGCAATTGACAGAAAGATTTCTACAATGAGTAGTAGCACGATGACACGGCTAAAATTGTTTCCGCTCTTAATGGGAGTGGCTGCTGTTGCATTTGGTCTGCGAGCGGCCGACGTCTACACCGGCATGGAACTGTTGAACGCGCCGGTACAGGCACAAGAACAGCCAACCGATACGCAGGAAGCCGAAAAAGAGGAAGATGAGGGAGCGCAGTCACCAGTCGCATTGCCCGAATCTACCAATCGCCCGCCGATAGTCGTTGGTTTGCCAGATGACGAAGAAATGGAGCTCATCACCCAGCTTCGTCAACGCAGGGAAGCCCTTGAATCTCGATCAACGTCTTTGGATTTGCAGGAAAAGCTTCTGGAAAGTACAGAGAAACGGATCAATGAAAAAATTGGCCAGCTAGAAGTCTTGGAAGACAGGATTAAAAGCCACTTGAGACTGTTTGAAGAAAAAGAGACTGAACAGCTTCAGAGTATTGTCAGTATTTATGAGACCATGAAACCCAAAGAGGCTGCCCCGCGCTTTGAAGCCTTGTCACTGCAAACGCAGCTTGATTTGGTTCAGTTGATGAACCCGAGAAAAGTAGCCGCTTTGATGGAGAAAATGACGCCCCGAAAGGCTTCGTTACTGACCACAGAACTAGCAACCAAAGCGCAACCACCCAGTATTACAGATGTGGATAAAAAATAGTTCAGCGGATTAAGACCGGGATCAAGCATATGACAAAACAGGCAATTTCAATCAGCATCGAGGAACGCACCGAAGAATTGCGCAAGGAACACGGCAATTCAGTTCCTGTCGACGATATTGGAAGCGTCGTTCTGTCGCTTGTTCAAGGAACCAGCCAAGGCGATGACGTTGGCCAGATCGCAACTGAATTGAAAGGGCTTCTGGATTACATCGGCGCTGCAAAGTCTGAATTGATTGGAATGCAGCCCAAGTCTATGTCGCATCGTGACATACCGGAAGCCGGCGAGCAATTGACTGCAATTGTGTCTGCGACTGAAGGCGCTGCGGGTACCATTATGGATGCAGCTGACAGCGTCAGCGAAATCGCGGGACAGATTGACGGGGAAGCTAGTGAAAAGCTTGAGATTATCGCCACGGAGTTATTCCAGGCATCTAGTTTTCAGGATTTGACCGGGCAACGCATTACTAAAGTTGAACGGACACTTGATCAGTTGGAAGAGCGACTGTCGTCATTGGCCGCTGCAATCGGGGATGATTTTATCGCGCCGGAAGAAGATCTTGATGTTGATGACCAAGGCGTGGCGGTAAATTCCGATGATCTGCTACATGGACCTCAGCTCGAGGGCGAAGGTAATAGCCAAGACGACATTGACGCAATTTTAGCCGCGTTTGAATAGGTGGCTTTGGACAGGTAGTGCCGGAAAAGATAGATGTATATTGAGGAACAACAAACTCGCAAAGTATTTGGAAGCGATTCAACCATGGGGTTGTTTGTCGCTCTATATCTTATTCTGTTGGCGTTTTTCATTGTATTGACCTCAATTTCACAGCAGTCATCGTCACGAGCAACTGCGGCAATGGAAAGCGTGAATGCCGTATTCAAACAAGCCGGCGTCGCGGACAATGGTTTTGACCCTGCTGAACTGAGGAGCGCCGCATCAGACCCGGTTCTTATTGAGATAGAACGCGCTTTTTCTTCTGCTTTTAATGTTAAAGGACAGTATGCCGTATCTGGTGGTCATATTTATCAGATCCAGCTTCCGGTCAGCTATTTGTTTGAGGCGGGTTCTTTTCGTGTACGCACAAACGTTCACCATGTTTTGGATGAGCTTTTAATAGCATTGAAGAGCGAGGCGAACTGCGAACAGCAGGAAATAGCCCTTTTGTTCGGCAGCGGCCCGGGTGCAGTTGATCGTGAATTAACTCGCTCTCAGGAGATAGCTGTTAGGCGTGCGGGCTCTTTCGCCCGTTATATGACAGAACGCAATTTCTCAAACGTGTCGTCAGGATTTTTGCCACTGCCGGAAGACCAAATCATGGTAGTTTTCCGTAATAAAACCAATGGGCGCCTGTAATGGGTAAAATCGCACAACCCCAGGAAAGCGGCTCAGCCAACGGAGGTTGGATGCTAACATTCGCCGACCTATTGGCGCTTATGCTAACATTCTTCGTTTTGGTTTTCTCCATGAGTACGATCCACCATGACAGTTGGAACGACGTGGTTGAAACCATGAGGGATCAATTCGATCCGAACTATAGTGCAATTGCGCAGCGGGATTTTGAGCACAATCAGGCGGTTGCTATAACCAGTGGTGTTGGACTTAATTTGAACTATCTGAAGGCGTTGGTCGAAAGAGACCTGAATAGAAACCTTCAGTTGCCAGGTGTGACTGTACACCGTGAGCGGGACCGGGTGATTGTTTCCATTCCGGCAAGTTCATTATTCGAAAATAAATCAGGCCAATTCATGGGTGGTGTGCCAAAAAAACTAAAGCAATTCTCTGGGTCGTTAACCCAAATCAAGAATAAGTTGGTGATAGCAAGCCACACGAATGATTTACCCATTTCCAGCCAACGTTTTCGCTCAAATTGGGAACTGTCGGTTACACGTGCTCAATTGGTAGCGGGTGTTATTGCTGATGCTGGCTATGCATTGCCCCTGACAGTTGTCGGTCATGCCGATAGCAAGTTTGGCAGAACCAGAGCCACTGCGCGCGAACTCGACGCCCAGGAACGGATTGATTTTGTTATTCTCGGAGAAGCTGGCGCAAAAGGTCCGTTTGATGTCTTTTAGAAACAATATAAAATTGCTCGCCGCGGCAATGCTGTGTTTGGCTGGCGGAGTTGCCTATCTACCGCAAGGGTTTCAATCCAGTGCTATGGCACAAAGCCAGCCGGGACTGCGTTTACAGGCTGCCAAACAAGCAAATTACACTCGTATAGTCCTCAATTTGCCAAACGATGTTGTCTATTCTCTGGATGTGCAAAATCGACTTCTGACT
>JAALKD010000119.1 GCA_011088215.1 Sphingomonadales bacterium
GGGAGCAAGAAATTGGCACGAATGCAGGTGCAGCACTTGGGCGGTTGACGACTGAAAAAAACCGACGGGAGGAGGCGCGCGACGGCGAAAAAGCAGGTGAAATAGAGGCGCGGGAAGCATTGGAAAAAGCGGTACAATCGGCGGGTGAAGCCGAGGCCGAGTTTGACCGCACCAGTGAACAGGCCGCGGGGGCGCGGGCGCAGCGGTCCAGTTTGGAAAGCGACAAATTGGCGATTGCGCGGCGGGCCGAACAATTGGCGTCCGAGACCGTGCGTCTCGATAGTGAGTTGTCGGCTCTGATGCAGTCTGACGAAAGCCTTTCGGCGTTGAAGAATGCCGAAGACGCAATCACGGCTGAAGAAAAACGCCTCGAAACGGCTACCTCGTCGCTGGAGGCGGCCGAGAAGGCTACTGCAGAGGCGAGAACGCGCCGGCAGGATGCAGATAGCGCGCGCGCAGAACTATCCGGCCATGTGAAGGCACTGTCCGCTGAGGTGGATAGTCTGACAAGGTTGCTGGCGACTGAAGAAGAGGGCGAAGGCGTGCCGGTTGCCGACCAATTGTCAGCCAAGCCCGGTTTTGAGAAAGCTGTTGGCGCAACACTGGGCGACGACGCAGATGCCGGTACCGATTTAACCTCAGCACGTTATTGGCAATCACTGGGTGATGTTCCCAAATTTGATTGGACAAAAGATGCGACACCGTTGGCGGACTATGTGGATGGCCCCAAGGAACTGGCGCGGCTGTTAGCGGCTACTGCCGTGGTCGAGAGCGATGCGGCGGGCGACAAGCTTGCGCCGTCACTGGCGCCGGGGCAGCGATTAGTCAGCAAAGCGGGTTCACTGTGGCGGTGGGATGGTTTGACCGCGCGTGCCGATGCGCCGAGCCAGGCAGCCTTGCGACTTGAGCAGAAAAATCGGCTAAACGAATTGTCGTCTGAACTGGAGAAAACTGGTACGCGGGTCGCTGATGCAGACGCGGCTGCAAACGCGGCGATGCAGGCCCATGATGGTGCCCGGACCGCCGAGCAAGCCCAGCGACAAGTGCGCCAGGACGCAGAAAAAGCACTGGCGGAAGCGCGCCGCACGTTCGTGAGCGTAGAGCAACAAGCCAGTACCCGCGCCAGTAAAGTTAGCCTGCTCAAAGAGACCAAAGATCGGATTGCTGGCGAAGAACGTGGCACGGTTGAACGCTTGGGTGGCATTGATGAAAAACTCAATGCGCTGCCAAAAATTGATCAGTTAGAAGCCGAGCTTGCGACCGTACGTAAAGCGGTTGAGACGTTACGGGCGGATCTGAGTTCTGCGCGCGCGGCCTATGATAGCCTACGCCGCGAGGCTGAAGCGCGTGATGACCGGCTTACGGCTATCAACAAGGAAAGCGGTGCCTGGAGCCTTCGGGTTACCAGTGCGGAAAAGCAGTTGGCTTCGCTCGATGAGCGGGAAGCCTCCGCGAATGCACAACTGGAAGCCATTGAGGCCGGACCTGATGATCTGGTGCGCCAGCGTGATGCGCTTTTGGACGAAATCGGCAAAGCAGAAGCCACGCGTGCCAGCACCAGCGATGAGTTGATGTCAGCCGAGGCAACGTTGGCGGAAAAAGATCGGGCGTTAAAGGAAATTCAGGAAGCACAGGCCAACGCGCGTGAGCGGCAAATTCGCGCCGACGCTGCGGTGGAAAATGCTGTTGCCCGCCGGAAAGACCTGGCGGCGCAGGTGGGCGAACGTTTTGAATGTGCACCAACGGGCCTGCTTGAAAAGGTGGAGATCGAAAGCACGGACGATCTACCTGATATGATCGTGCTCGAAGGCAAACTTGAGAAGTTAAAACGCGAGCGCGACAATATGGGCGCGGTCAACCTGCGTGCAGATGAAGAGCTGAACGAGATCGACGAGCAGATGAACCATTTGATACGTGAGCGTATCGATCTGGAAGAAGCGATCGCGCGGTTACGGCAAGCAATTAACGGCTTGAACCGCGAAGGGCGCGAACGGCTGCTCACGGCCTTTGATATCGTCAACAACCATTTCGGCGAATTGTTTAAATCTCTGTTTGGTGGCGGTGAAGCGCATTTGAAACTGACCGAGTCTGACGACCCGCTGGATGCAGGGCTGGAGATTTTTGCCAGCCCACCCGGTAAGCGATTGCAAGCTATGACATTGCTATCGGGCGGCGAGCAGGCCTTGACTGCTCTTTCTCTCATTTTTGCGGTGTTTATTACCAATCCAGCCCCCATATGTGTATTGGACGAGGTGGACGCACCGCTGGACGACGCCAACGTGGAACGATTCTGTAATTTGCTTGATGAAATGATGGGCCGCACTGATACCCGCTTCCTGATTGTGACCCACAATGCCGTGAGTATGGCCAGGATGCGCCGTTTGTTCGGTGTAACAATGGCAGAGAGAGGAATCTCCACCCTTGTCTCTGTCGACCTAGAGCGGGCAGAAGCATTGCGTGATGCAAGCTAACCTAGAAACTGTATTTAAGTTAATTAAATCAACAGCTTAATATATTTTTATTGTTTCTTGACACCTGATAAAGGCTTCACTATGTTGCGCGTGCCTTTGGCAGAGTTTTGATTCAGCTTGGAACACTCTGGCTAGAGCGCGCCAACAAGAGGTGTTTTCGGTGGCTAATGACAAAAAAAGCCCGGATGAACTGTCTTTTGAGGAGCGTTTGCGTCAGGCCCAGGTGAAGGTGAGTGAAGACGCATCATTTGAAGCAGCAGGAGACAAGCCTGTTTCACCGATGGGGATCGCCTTCAAGATGGGAGTTGAGCTCGTTGTTGGCAGCGGCCTTGGGGCCTTTATCGGATATTGGTTCGATAAATGGTCAGGATTGGCGCCATTGTTTATGGTTACGCTGCTGATACTCGGGTTTGCAGGCGGAATGCGGAATATTTTTCGGGATGCAGAGCGGATGACCGCCGCATCTGGAGAAGCTGCCAAAGACGCTGAAGATAAAGAATTGACTGACGACTGAGATTTTAACGCGCACTCTCCGGAGTGTTATTAAACTGAAGAGAATACAGCCGTGGCCAGCAGCCCTATTGAGCAATTCAATGTTAAGCCGATCTTCGAATTTGAAGTAGCGGGGATTGATGTTTCCTTCACCAATAGTTCCATGTGGATGGTTTTGGTGACGTTAGCGCTGACGATTTTCTTCCTTGGTGGCACCCGCAAAAACCAACTGGTGCCTAGCCGCTGGCAGCTGGTGGTAGAAATGTCATACAGTTTCATCGCCAATCTGGTGAAAGACAACGTTGGTCGTGAAGGTAAAAGCTATTTTCCTTTTGTTTTCACCCTGTTTTTCTTCATCCTTGGCCTGAATTTGGCTGGCATGCTGCCATACAGCTTTACCGTGACCAGCCACCTTGCCTTCAATTTGGCGATTGCGCTTTTTGTTTTTCTCGGCGTGACCGTGATTGGTTTCATCAAAAACGGCTTCGGTTACCTGAAACTGTTTTTGCCCGCCGGTGTGCCCGGGTGGATGATGCCGCTGGTTGTGGTCATTGAAATTGTATCTTATTTCATCCGGCCTATTAGCCTGTCTGTTCGTTTGTTCGCCAACATGATGGCCGGCCACATTATGATGAAAGTTTTCGCTGGTTTTATTATCAGCATGTCCGCTGCCGGTATTTTCGGCGCGGTTGCGTCCGTTGCGCCGTTCACAATCAATGTGCTGCTGACCGGACTGGAAATTTTGATAGCCTTCTTGCAGGCTTATGTATTCGCCATTTTGACCTGTATCTATTTGAATGATGCCATGCATCCTTCCCACTAGAGACCGGGCAAATAATAATCACTGTTTAATTTTATACTGAAAGAGGAACGTAACATGGAACTAGAAGCTGCAAAAATGATCGGTGCTGGTCTTGCAACTATCGCTTTGGCTGGCATTGGTGCTGGTCTTGGTAACGTATTTGGTAGCTACCTTACTGGTGCTATGCGCAACCCGGCTGCTTCAGACAAGCAACGCCCGACTATGATGCTTGCGTTTGCGTTGGTTGAGGCAACAGGCCTTTTCGCACTGTTGATCGCTTTCCTGATTCTGTTTGGTTAATATTACAGGCTGATGGCACCGCATTACTTGCGTTGCCAAATTCACCTGAACCATACAGACACTATCGTTAGCACAAAGGCATAGAGGCATCCGATGCTCCAGGCCACTACAGAAGTCCCTCAGCAGACAGGCGGTATTCCGCAGCTGAATGTGATCACAGACGGCAGTTTTACCAACCAGATTGCATGGTTGGTTCTAACTTTCGTTTTTCTATATCTTATCGTCTCCAAAATGGTGTTACCGCGGGTAACAACTGCGCTGGAAGGACGAGAAGAGAAGATTGCAGATGATCTGGACGCTGCCGAGCGCTTGCGCGGTGAGGCTGCGGACGTTCGGGCGGCTTACGAAAAAGCTGTTGCCGATGCGCGGGGCCAGGCTCAGAAAACCATTCAGGCAGCCAAAGATCAGGCACAAGCGGACTTGGCCGCCGAGCAGGCCAAGCTTGACGACAAGTTAGCCGCTGCTGCGGATGCTGCTGAAGCTCGGATCAATGACGCCAAAAATCAATCTCTGGCTGATCTTGAGACTATTGCGGTGGATGTAGCCACCGACATTGTTGGTCGGCTGGCGCAGGCACCATCAGGTGACGGCGACATCTCGGATGCAGTGAAAGCTGCGCTGAGCGCGAGAGGAGTATAGCATGGCTGGAAGTGGACCATTTTACGCGGACCCAACCTTCTGGGTGGCTGGCTCATTCGTGGTTTTTGTTGGTGGGCTGCTTTACAAAGGCGTTCACAAAAAGGTTGTTGAAGGCCTGGACGAGAAGCTTGATGCGATCCGTGCACAAATCGATGAAGCCAAAGCCCTACGGGTAGAAGCTGAAGATATGGTTATCGAGTACCAACGCAAACAGCGCGACGCTGAGCAGGAAGCAGCGGATATGGTGACCCAGGCTAAGGAAGATGCCAAGATAATGGCGGAGACTGCCAAGGCTGACCTTGCTGACCTGATGCGCCGCCGCGAACGCAGCGCCGAGGAAAAAATTGCACAGGCTGAAGCCAACGCGATTAAAGAGGTAAAAGCAGCTGCGGTTACTGTAGCCGTTGAGGCCGCCACTTCGGTTCTTGCGGGTTCTATGAAAGGCAAAGCAGGGGCTGCGTTGGTGGATGACGCCATCGCGGAAGTTGAGAAAAAGCTTCACTAAGTCGACCTGCCACTATTCAAAGATTTTAAGAAGCGTCTGGTTTTCCGGGCGCTTTTTTTATGGTTGGCGCCCCAAAATGAAGGTGACAAATAAGCGGGCTTCCGCGAAAGTGGAGTTATGCAGAACTGGACAGTAAACCCATGAACCCGCGCCAAGAGTCAGATCGCTTGATGAAGTTAGCAACCTATGCCTCTGTTTCGGTGGCTATCATTCTGGTTGTGGTCAAAACGTCAACCTGGTGGCTATCTGAATCAGTCGCGATGCTAGGGTCGTTGACTGACTCTGGGCTGGATTTTGCGGCATCGCTGATCACCTTGCTGGCGGTTCGAACAGCCATTGCACCAGCTGACGAAGCACACAGGTTTGGCCACGGTAAGGCAGAGGCAATCTCCGGCCTGTTTCAAGCTGCGTTGATGGCGACAGCCGCAACGTTCCTGGCACTCAATTCGCTAGGGAGGCTTTGGGCACCCAGCGCGGTTACTGCAACCGACACCATGATCGGTGTTTCGCTGTTTGCTATTATTATATCGTTGATCCTAGTTAGGTTTCAGGCTTACGTGATCAAAAAAACCGGCTCTATCGCGGTGGCTGGTGACCATTTGCATTACAAAGGCGATATTCTGCTGAACCTTGCGGTAGTTGCGGCCGCATTGTTCGCCATGAATGATATGTTCCTTGCGGACGGATTTATTGGCTTGGCGATTGCTGCCTATATTCTGTGGTCTGCGCTGGGTGTTGCAAAACCGGCGACCGATATGTTGATGGACCGCGAGTTTCCGGGTGACGAGCGCGAACGAATTTTCAACACGGTGATGGAAAGCCCCGGCGTGATGGGCCTGCATGATTTGCGCACCCGCGCGTCGGGCCGGGACAAGTTTATCCAGATGCACATCGAAGTGGACGGCGAGCTGAACGTGCGCAAGGCCCATTTCATTGCGGATGAAGTGGAAGCTACACTGGGCGAGCTATTCCCAGAGGCCGAAATACTCATTCATGTGGACCCGCTGGGTGAACAGTCAGACGATCTGACATTGGCGGAACTTCCAAAACAAGAGGAATGACCTATGCTCACACTATACGGCATTAAAAACTGTGACACAGTTAAGAAGGCACGCAAGTGGCTTGAAGGCGCGGACATCGACTATCATTTTCATGACTACCGCAAAGATGGCATTGACGCTGAATTGATTGCCGGATTTGCCGCTCATTTGAGCTGGGAAAGTCTGCTCAATACTCGTGGCACTACTTGGCGCAAGCTCGATGATGCCGACCGGCAGGATGTGGATGAGGCGAAAGCAATTGAGTTGATGGCCGCCAATGATGCGTTGGTAAAGCGTCCGGTTTGGCAAAAAGACGGCGAATTTCGCCTTGGCTTCGCCGCTAAAGACGCCGACGAAATCAGAGCGTGGGCCGCAGATGCATGAGAAGCAAGGCGTGGGTTGTGGATGGTTAGGGTTGCCGTAGTACTGAAACTCTGAAGCGCTTAATATGATGTCCATGCCAATTCAACCGATGTACTGCGAGATAGCCATTGATCCCTACAATTGAGACTGACCGCCTTATTATCCGCGGTCCAGACGCCAGTGATTTTGGCTCATATCAGCGCTTCTTTTCTGACGCCGACGCTTCAGGGCTATATGGTGGGCCTTTGCCGCCCAATCTGGCATTCCGGAAGCTCGCCGCTGATATTGGCCATTGGCACATCCGAGGGTACGGTATGTGGAATATGGTGGAACGGTCTTCCGGTAAAATGGTCGGAAGCTGTGGCCTTGTCTGGCCTGAAGGCTGGCCCCGATCAGAACTAACCTGGTGGATAGCTGCGGACGCTCGCAGACAAGGTTTTGCCTATGAGGGATCGCGTGCGGTTATTTCGTTCGCATACGGCGAACTGAAATGGTCTATGGTGGAAACCCATATGAATGACGAAAATGAAGCTGCACGAAACCTCGCTCTAAAATTAGGTGGTCAAATAATCGCGCGCGAAACATTCCCGGACGAAGTCGAGCGGAATATATATGCTTTGCCACAATAGAATTAACTGGTTGGAGCTGTTACAGAATGCAAAACGTCCCTCTCTATCAGGTTGATGCTTTCACGGGCCATGCGTTTGGTGGCAACCCTGCGGCGGGCTGCCTTTTGAACGCTTTCTTGACCGACACGCTGCTTCAATTCATCG
>JAALKD010000120.1 GCA_011088215.1 Sphingomonadales bacterium
CCCACGGGGTTGGTTGACCGTCGCTACCGGCCTAAAATTGCGGACGCCGTGCCCGGCGGTACCGTAACGCGGAAAGTAACGGTGGATGAACACATGCCCAGCCGCAACCGGCGCACGCCGTACCGGGTGCAATGCCACGATGACAGCGGTGAGCTGACGTTGGTGTTCTTCAACCCACGCGCGGACTGGCTTGCCCGCCAACTGCCTGAGGGCGAACAGCGGATCATCAGTGGCAAGCTTGAAGACTATCAGGGCAAGGCCCAAATAATTCACCCAGACTATATGGTCTCGCCCGATAATGCCGGCGATATGCCAGACCTGGAAACCATTTACCCGCTTACCGCCGGGCTTTCCGGTAAAATCCTGCGCAAAGCGATCAAGGCCGCAGCCGATATTGTGCCCGAGTTGCCTGAGTGGCTGGATGGTCCGTTAATCAAACGCGACAAGCTGCCCGGTTTTGTTGAGGCCCTGCGTGCAGTGCACAATCCATCTGACATTGAAGACATCGCGCCGTCATCACTGGCGCGTCGTCGGCTGGCATGCGACGAGCTGCTGGCCACACAGCTAGCACTGGCGATTGTGCGCGAGCGAACCCGGCGCAAACGCGGCCGATCCCTGATGGGAAATGGCACCATCTGTGAGCGTATTTTTGAGGCCTTGCCCTACAAGCTAACCGGCGACCAGCAGACCGCATTGCGGGAGATTACCGCCGACCTGAAAAGCGGAAACGCCATGCTCCGCCTGATGCAGGGTGATGTGGGCAGCGGCAAAACCATTGTGGCGCTCGCCGCCATCGCGGAGGCGGTGGAAGCGGGTGTGCAAACTGCATTGCTGGCCCCCACCGAAATTCTCGCACACCAGCATTTGGAAACCATCGCACCCTTGGCCGAAAAGGCGGGCCTGAAAATCGCGCTGTTAACCGGCAGAAACAAAGGCAAGCCACGGGCCGCACTTTTGGAGGCGCTGGCGAACGGCGAAATTGATCTGCTGATCGGCACCCACGCCATCATCCAGCAAGACGTGCATTTCAAAGACCTTGGCTTTGCAATCATCGACGAGCAACACAGGTTCGGGGTGCAGCAACGCCTGGCGCTCGCGGCCAAAGCAGACCACGGCGTTGATGTGCTGGGCATGACAGCCACACCCATACCGCGCACGCTGACCCTCACCGCCTACGGTGATATGGATGTGTCGCTCATTCGGGAAAAACCACCTGGCCGCAAACCTGTGGATACCCGCGTGGTTGCGTTGGAGCGCCTTGCTGATGTGGCGGCTGGTGTTGGTCGGGCGATTAAGTCGGGGGCGCGTGCCTATTGGGTGTGCCCACTTGTCGAGGAGTCTGAATTGCTGGACCTCGCGGCGGCAGAGGAACGTTACGGCGCGCTCAAACATATGTTCGGCGACTGTGTGGGTCTGGTGCATGGCAAAATGAAGGGCACCGAAAAAGACGCGGTGATGGCAAAGTTCCAGAGCGGAGAGATTACAATTCTCGTGTCCACCACCGTTATTGAAGTGGGGGTGAACGTGCCCGAGGCCACCATCATGGTGATCGAACACGCTGAACGTTTTGGTCTGTCGCAGTTACATCAGCTTCGGGGCAGGGTGGGCCGTAGTGACCAGAAATCCAGCTGTATCCTGCTGCGGGCGGGCGAGATCGGCGAGGTGGCGCGCTCGCGGCTTAAAATCATGCGTGAAACCGACGATGGTTTTGTCATCGCGGAGGAAGACCTGCCCCTACGCGGTGGCGGTGAGATGCTGGGAACCAAGCAAAGCGGCCTGCCGGAGTTTAAGCTGGTTGATTTCGCCGAACACGCTGACCTGATCGAACTTGCCCGCGATGATGCCCGCATGATTGTCGCAAAGGATCCGGAGCTGACCGGCGAGCGCGGGCAGGCGCTACGGCATTTGCTGTATTTGTTTGAGCGCGACGAAGGCGTACGCCTGATGCAATCGGGCTAGAGTCTATATTGAATGTAACCATTGTTCTTGTTCTTCAGTATCTGGCACCCGAGCGCCGCGCGCTTTCGAAATCATCTCAATCGCCTGCGCAGCGTTGTGTTGCGCTTTAATCAAAACGGCGCCAGCAATAATGCCCGTTCGCCCGATTCCTGCTCTACAGTGAATTACAACATGTTTTCCAGTGAATATCTCGGCATATAATTTTTCCGCAAGTGCAATAGCATCAGTCTTGTTTGGAAGGCCTCTATCCGGTATTGGAAACGATCGATATTCGATATCATTTTTTTTGCACAAAGCTGGTTCTTGTTCTAGTCCAATCTCGACCTGTTCTTCTCGTTCCAAAAGGGAAACAATTTTATCAACGCCCAAATGTTTCAAACCACTAAACTCTTCTTCTATCCATTCGCCTGGAACGGGTTTGGCCATCACAGACAAGACGCCTTTTCCCAAATTTGTTACTTTGTATATTGTTGGTTGCATACACTTTTCCGGTTTTTGTTTAATTCAAGTTGATAGCTTGACATTAGGTCGCATTAGTGTAGAAACCACGCCCTAACGTACTTGAGAGGCTATTATGTTCTTTTTTGCAGCATTCCGCCCTCCGCAAAAGGAGGCTTTACCGCAACAGCGGTAAGTGACCCCGCTTGGCCAAACGGCCTAAGCGCCTTTTGTTCTGCCTAATTGGCAGTCAGTACGGATTACAAACAATGTATGTACGATTTATTTCGCCTATGCGTTCGCGCATGCGCGGTGTTGATTACGGTATTTTTCAATGTGCATTTGAATGTCGCAACGATAACGATCATCCGAAATTTTTGCGAGATGCCATTCGTGATGAGATTGAATGGTTTAAAGAATATTTGCCATCGCCGAAAGAGAATGTGTTTGATGTGAGGGCACATGAATATATGAACGATATCGCATTATGTTGGTTCAAGGGCGAGGCAAGGGAAATGGTAAGCCGGGCATTTGCATTACGTACACTATTGGCCGAATGCGGTCATATCGTTGTGGTCAAACAAACCAGATACCCAGGTTACATCATATACTCTGATGACTATCAGGTTGTAGCTGAGCCAGGAAAAACTACCCCTACAAGTTGGGGGTAGTCTCGGCCCTGCAATTGATGCTGTTAGTTTGACTAATTCTACCGGGCGCTATTTCATAGGCGAAACCATTTATGAACGGGAATTCTTGTATGGCGTGGCAGAAAGAGCTGGCGGAAAAAGCAAAACGTGAGGCGTTGGCCGAGAAAATGGGCGGCGAGGACAAAGTCGCGCGCCAGCACAAACGCGGCAAGCTGGATGTGCGCGCCCGGGTTCATAAAATGGCTGACGCCGGTTCCTTCCGTGAAATTGGCAAGCTGGCTGGCAAAGGCCATTACGGCGATGACGGCGAGCTGGAAGACTTCACCCCTGCCAATATGATTTTCCGCAAGGCCACAGTGGGCGGGATGCCAGCTGTGCTGGTGGGCGATGACTTTACCGTGCGCGGCGGTGCAGCGGACGCTGCCATTTGGCGCAAAGGTATTCTGGCTGAACAAATGGCCCACGAATACGGCATGCCGCTTATTCGCCTGATTGATGGCACCGGCGGTGGTGGTTCGGTTAAATCACTCGAGGACATGGGCCTCACTTACGTTCCTTGGCTGCCGGGCTGGGAAAATGTGGTCAAAAACCTGGAAAGTGTACCTGTCGTATCGCTTGCGCTGGGCTCGGTCGCGGGTCTTGGGGCGGCGCGGGTGGTTGCCAGCCACTATAGTGTGATGGTCAAAGGCATGTCTCATATGTTCACCGCCGGGCCTGCGGTGGTTGCTGCCATCGGTGAGGATTTGGATAAAGAAGCCTTGGGCGGCGCGGACATTCATGCCCGCAACGGCGCAGTCGATGATGTTGTAGATAGTGAAGAGGCGGCTTTTGAAGCCGCACGGAAATTCCTGTCATACCTGCCGCAGGCAGTGGGGCAAAAACTCGAGCGTGTTGAAGCGAAAGATGGTATCGAGCGGCGCGAAGAAAGCTTGCTGTCCGCAGTGCCGGAAGACCGGCAAAAAGCCTATTCCATGCGTAAAATCCTGAATTCGATTGTCGATAAGGGAAGTCTGTTCGAAATGGGCCGTTTTTGGGGACAGGCGGTTATCACCGCATTTGCCCGGCTCGATGGTTGGCCAGTGGCCATACTGGCCTCAAATCCAAGCTATCTGGGCGGTTCGTGGACCGCCGACACAGCCCGCAAAGTTGAGCGCTTTGTGAAGCTTTCTAACACCTTTGGCCTGCCGGTGGTACATTTTGTCGACAACCCCGGCTTTATGATCGGACTGGAGGCGGAAAAGGCCGCCACCATTCGTTTCGGTGTTGATGCGCTGAACGGCATCTATAGTTCCAAGGTGCCTTGGGCAACGGTTGTAGTGCGCAAGGCCTACGGTGTTGCCGGCGCGGCCATGAGCGACCACACAAGGTTCCAGTACCGCTTTGCCTGGCCGTCGGGCGATTGGGGCAGTTTGCCGCTGGAAGGCGGCATTGAAGTGGCCTATAAGGCCGAGCTGGAAGCCGCAGACGACCCAGCGGCGCATCTAGCTGACATTCGCGCGCGGTTGGATAAGGTGCGCAGCCCCTTCCGCACTGCAGAGGCCTTTATGATTGAGGATGTGATCGACCCGCGTGAGACAAGGCCGCTGCTCTGTGAGTTCGCGAATTTGGCAAAGGCCAAGCTAGACAACTGATAATATTGGGCTATTTGTTTTTTTGGCCTTCCAGCGCGTTCAAAACAAGCTGAAAGAAGGACTTAAATGCTCCTGAATTCCCTCTTTCAGGTACAAAAATATGCGCTTCGCTCTTGTTCCAAATTCTTTTGAATTCACTATTGCTTAAGTCGGAAGCTAGTAAATTGGATATGTAGGCGGTCAATTCATTACAATCGCTTTTGGACATATGATTGACGATATCCTCGACACCATCTTCGACGGATTCATACATAACAAAAAAGTCCTGATGAAGATTTCGGCAAAACTGAAGCCAAACATCTGGAAGGTTTGCAGCAGGGTCTTTCACAGTCGCACCTATGTCGTGAATGATTACAATGGCCGCCAATATAGCTGACTGATTGCCACCTCAAAATAGTAATTTGTTGATTTGCATTGCTATTTCAACCGATCCGTGGTCTACGGGCGGCACAAATGCCGCGCGAAGATGACGAAAAGTTCGTTGGCGGCATTTGTTTGGAGAGGCTTCTATAATAGTTGCTGCTCCTCTTTGGTGCCCAAGGCACCGGATATACGGTGGTTCATCTCCGCAAGCCCCCCCTAAATTAAAAGACAGCTGATCTGCGCGCCATATTTGGCCGCGCCTGTTGTCTTGTGAAAGTAAGTAATTGAAAAATTTTAATGATCTCGGCCTTTCCGAGGTTCTTTTGCGTGCAGTATCCGAAGCTGGCTACACGCAAGCGACGCCCATTCAGGGCAAAGTTATCCCAGCGATGATCGCTGGAAGTGATATTGTTGGCATCGCCCAAACCGGCACCGGTAAAACCGCATCCTTTGTGCTGCCTATCTTGCACCAAGTGCACGAGCAGGCGCGTAGGCCGCAGCCCAAGACATGCGGCGCGCTTATTCTGGCACCCACGCGCGAGTTGGCCGCGCAAATTCACGACAATGTGCGCCTTTACGCCAAATTCATGAATGTTTCGTCGGCGCTGGTTGTTGGCGGCGTGAAACCGCATAAACAAATTAAAGCGCTGGCGCGTGGCTTGGACATTCTGGTCGCAACACCGGGCCGCCTGGAAGACCACCAGTCAACTGGAGCTGTCAGGTTGGATGCAACTACAACCATTGTGCTTGATGAAGCAGATCAGATGCTTGATATGGGCTTTATACCGGCCATTCGCCGCATTCTGGCGAAGTTGCCTAAACGCCGTCAGACCATTTTGATGTCAGCAACCATGCCCAAGCAAATCAGGGCTTTGTCCAATGACTTTTTGTATAAGCCGAAAGAGATTGCGGTAACGCCTGCATCCAAACCGATTGAGAAGATCGAGCAGCGCCTGATGTCAGCAGTTGGCCAAAACAAGAAACAGATGCTGGCCAGCATTTTGAAGAATGAGCCCATTGAGCGCGCCATAGTGTTTTCGCGTACAAAGCACGGCGCGAACAAAATTGTGCAATACCTTGATAAAAATGGACTTTCTTCTGCTGCTATCCACGGCAACAAAAGCCAAGGACAGCGCGAAAAGGCGCTGGCCGCCTTCAAGGACGGCACGATTAATGTACTGATTGCCACCGACATTGCGGCGCGCGGCATTGACATTAGCGACGTTTCTCATGTGATTAATATGGATCTGCCGAATGTACCGGAAGTGTATGTGCACCGCATTGGCCGGACGGCGCGTGCGGGCAAAAGCGGTGTTGCCATATCGTTTTGCAGCGAGGCCGAACTGGACCTTCTGAAGGACATTGAAAAGCTTGTGGGCCGTATTCCGGGTGAGCGCCCGGACGGTGCAGCAGCGCCCACCGCCAAAGAACCGGAGAAAAAACAACTGTCCGAGAACCAGCGCCGCAACCAACGCCGCCGCAGGCGTAGCAAGCAAAATAACGGATCTAATGGTGGCCAACGAGATGGCCAACGCGACGGTCAGCCCAAAGCAGGGCGCTATCATGGTGACGGTCGCAACAATGCAGCGGCTAACAATAATGGCGGCGGGAGCAGGCGGTCTGGCGGGCGTCGTTCGGCCTAAGGCGTAGTTCTAACTGATCGGTTTCTCATAAACCCGATAGGTTTTATAGACCACACAGCCAATTTCCTCGAGGATGGAGCGCATACCGTCATTGTCCTCGAGGATCCAGCCCAGTTCGCCCCAGTAAGCACCGCGTTTTTCCACATGTTGGCGACTGACATCGATCATCCACATGGACATAGCAGCCCCCAGAGGGCCCTTCTGGAATTTTTTGCGCACACCCATCAGCGGCACCCGGCATCGGTTCTCCTTGCCGTTTAACATGCGGTAGGCGAGCTTAAAAATGCCGAACGGGAACAGATTGCCGTTCAAATCACTGATTTTATGGTTCACGTCCGGGATGGTAAGCATGAAGGCCACTGGTTCGCCGTCATACTCGCAGATGTAGGTGCGGTAGGGTTTGACCACTGGTTTCAGGCTTTTGGCGCCGTGGGCAACCTCGTCGTCGGTGAAGGGAACGTAACCCCAGTTGTCGCTCCAGGCTTCATTGTATATGTCGAGGACAACCGCCACTTCTTCATCCAAGCGTTTCATATCGATGGGGCGCATGGGCGGGCGAGGGGGGGGGGGGGGCGGGGGCGGGGGGGGGGGGGGGGGGGGGGGGGGGGGGGGG
>JAALKD010000121.1 GCA_011088215.1 Sphingomonadales bacterium
ACCAGCTACTTCTTCAGAAAAACGCACGCAGCGCATGCAATGAATACAGCGGGTCATGGTTGTGGAAATAAGTGGACCCATTTCCTTGTCTTTTACCGCGCGCTTGTTTTCATCATAGCGGTTGTTGCCGCGGCCGAACGCCATGGCTTGGTCTTGTAAGTCGCATTCTCCGCCTTGGTCGCAAATTGGGCAATCAAGCGGATGGTTGATCAGCAGGAATTCCATCACCCCTTCACGAGCCTTTTTCACTTGCTCCGTGTTGGTGTGAATAACCATGCCGTCGCCCGCAGGCATGGCACAGCTTGCGATGGGCTTGGGCGCCTTTTCCATTTCAACCAGGCACATGCGGCAGTTGCCCGCAATTGACAGGCGTTCGTGATAGCAAAAGCGTGGGACTTCCACACCAGCTTCCTCGCAAGCTTGTAAAACCGTTGTACCCGGGTCAACGGTAACTTCTGTGCCGTCAATCGTTAACGTGGGCATCATATTCTCCTGAGTTCGGTGCGTATGCACCAAAGCCTTGACCTATGTTCTTCAGTTGTATCATTCTGCCGCCTTCGCCTGGTAGGCGTCGATCCGCGCTTCCACTTCGTGTCGGAAGTGGCGCATCAGCCCCTGAATGGGCCAAGCTGCAGCGTCGCCCAGCGCACAAATGGTGTGGCCTTCAACCTGTTTCGTGACTTCAAGCAACATATCGATCTCTGATTTGTCTGCTTCGCCGGTCACCAAGCGTTCCATCACACGCCACATCCAGCCGGTGCCTTCGCGGCACGGCGTACACTGGCCGCAGCTTTCGTGCTTATAAAACTCGGAGAGACGGGCGATCGCTTTTACTATGTCTGTTGACTTGTCCATCACGATAACCGCCGCAGTACCCAAGCCAGACTGCACGTCGCGCAAGCTGTCAAAGTCCATCAAAATGGTATCGCAAACGTCTTTAGGTAAAACGGGCACTGATGATCCGCCTGGGATCACGGCCAGTAAATTATCCCAACCCCCGCGCACACCGCCCGCATGTTTCTCGATAAGCTCCTTCAACGGGATGCCCATCTCTTCTTCGACATTGCAGGGGTTGTTTACGTGACCCGAAATACAGAACACCTTAGTGCCGGTATTGTTAGGCCGACCAAGACCAGAGAACCATGCCCCGCCGCGGCGCAGTATTGTCGGCGCAACCGCGATCGATTCCACATTGTTCACTGTGGTCGGACAACCCCAAACACCAACGTTGGCCGGAAACGGCGGTTTCAAGCGCGGTTGGCCTTTTTTCCCTTCCAGGCTTTCAATTAATGCGGTTTCTTCACCGCAAATATAAGCACCAGCGCCGCGATGAACAAATACGTCAAAGGCATAACCGGTGCCGCAAGCGTCTTTGCCAAGAAAGCCTTTGGCGCGAGCTTCATTAATGGCCTGCTCCAGCGCCTCTGCTTCCCGGTAAAATTCGCCGCGGATATATATGTAAGCTGCAATAGCATTCATCGCGAATCCTGCGATCAAACAGCCTTCAATCAACTTGTGTGGATCATGGCGCATCAAATCGCGGTCTTTACAGGTGCCAGGTTCGCCCTCGTCGGCGTTAACCACCAGATAAGATGGGCGTCCATCAGATTCTTTTGGCATGAACGACCATTTCAGTCCGGTCGGGAACCCTGCTCCGCCACGACCACGCAGGCCCGACTCTTTCATCTCAGAGATGATCCAGTCTTTGCCATTTTCGATAAGTTCTTTGGTGCCGTCCCAGTCACCGCGTTTCATCGCAGCGTCTATGAACGGACTTTGATGGCCGTACAAGTTGGTAAAGATGCGGTCTTTATCTGCTAACATCAGGCACCCTTCTCTTTACCAATAAATTCCTTAAGCGTGGTTGCCCCGCCGTCCGGCGCGCTGGTTTGCCGCCCGTTTTGCGGTCCCGGCGTCACTTTTTTACCGTCCGCAAGGTCGTCGAGCAATTTGGTCATAGTCTCAGGCGTCAGGTCTTCAAAGTAGTCATCGTTGATGGCGACAGCTGGTGCATTTACGCAGGCACCAGCGCATTCAACTTCCGACAGAGTAAATTTCCCGTCTTCAGTAGTTTCGCCTTTTTCAATGCCAAGTTTAGACTTGCAGACCGCCATGATGTCGTCAGATCCGCGAAGCCAGCACGGTGTCGTCCCGCATACTTGCACATGGTGTTTGCCTACAGGCTTATGGTTATGCATGCTATAGAAAGTGGCGACTTCCTGAACCTTGATCGGCGCCATATCCAGATAACCCGCGATATATTCCATAATCTCGATGGTCAAATGACCACCATTCTGGCGCTGTGCTATATCAAGAAGTGGCATCACAGCGCTTTGCTGCCGGCCTTCGGGGTATTTGGCAATATGGTGTTTCGCCAACTTCTCGCTATCAGCGGTCCAGGCAAATGTTGTTGTTTTGCTCATCGGTCCACCTCACCAAAAACAATATCCATTGCGCCGAGCACAGCGGGTGCGTCAGCGAGCATATGGCCGCGGCACATAAAGTCCATTGCCTGCAAATGAGCAAATCCCGGCGCTCTGATTTTGCAGCGGTAAGGCCTGTTACTGCCATCTGAGACCAGATAAACCCCGAATTCGCCTTTCGGTACCTCAACAGCCGCGTAAACCTCACCCTCAGGCACTTTGAAGCCTTCGGTATATAATTTGAAATGATGGATCAACGCTTCCATCGATGTTTTCATTTCAGCGCGCTTTGGCGGTGCGATCTTATTGTCCAGTGACATCACTGGTCCCTCAGGCATATTCTCAATGCACTGGCGGATAATCTTCAGCGATTCGCGCACTTCAGCAATGCGCAGCATAAAGCGGTCATAGCAATCACCAGAGGTGCCAACGGCTACTTGGAAATCCAGCCGGTCATACACTTCATAGGGTTGCGATTTGCGCAGATCCCACGGAACCCCGACACTCCGAAGCATCGGACCCGAGAAGCCCCAGGCCAATGCGTTTTCCACGTTAACTTTGCCGATGTCCACATTGCGTTGTTTGAAAATGCGGTTATCGATCCAAAGCGTTTCCATGTCTTTCAGCGTTTGCGGGAATGTCTCAGTCCAGGCCATAATACGCTCGGCCAAGCCCTTTGGCAGGTCCTGGTGAACGCCGCCCGGGCGGAAATAAGCAGCGTGCAGGCGCGCGCCGGATACCGCTTCGTAAAATTCCATCAAAATTTCACGTTCTTCAAAGCCCCACAAAATTGGCGTCAATGCCCCTACATCCAAACCGTGGGTGGTTAAATTCAGTATGTGATTGAGAATTCGGCCAATTTCACTGAACAGCACGCGGATATACTGACCGCGCACAGGAACTTCGGCATCCAACAGCTTTTCAATCGCCAATACGAAGGCATGCTCCTGGTTCATCGGCGCCACATAGTCCAGCCGATCAAAATACGGCATGGCTTGCAGATATTGCTTGTGTTCGATGAGTTTTTCGGTGCCGCGGTGCAACAAGCCGATATGCGGATCAACCCGCTCGATAATTTCGCCGTCCAACTCCATCACCATACGCAGTACGCCGTGTGCCGCTGGGTGTTGCGGGCCAAAGTTCAGGCAATAGTTTTTAATATCGACTTCTGACATTATTTTTCACCGCTCTTTACATCAGCATCGGATTTTTCATCGCCAGGCAAGATATACTCAGCGCTTTCCCACGGGCTCATGAAATCAAAGTCACGGAATTCCTGCTTTAATTGTACAGGCTCATAAACGACGCGCTTGGCTTCTTCTGAGTAACGGCATTCGACAAAACCGGTCAGGGGGAAATCCTTCCTGAGTGGAAAGCCTTTAAAGCCATAATCTGTCAGAATACGCCTAAGGTCCGGGTGCCCAGCAAAGAAAATACCGTACATGTCCCATGCTTCGCGCTCGAACCAGCCAGCAGAAGGGAATACATCAACTGCACTGGGTACAGGTGTATCTTCATCAGTTTCCACTTTAACCCGCACGCGCTGGTTCAGCTCAATGGATAGCAAGTGATAGACAACATCAAATCTGCGTGCGCGCTCCGGGTAATCCACACCGCAAACATCAACCAACTGTCGGAACAGGCAAATGCGGTCATCTCGAAGGAAAGTCAAAACTTTATGGATATGATCAGCGCGCACAACCAGCGTTAACTCGCCGTGATTGATAGTGGCCGATACAACGTCATGCTCAAGCGATTGACTAATGTGGTCTGCAATATCCTGCATGGAGCTACACTTTCGCGCCGAAGCGCTGTTCCTATTTTATCTCACTGCATCAGCAGCAATGTTTATCTGTCAAAAGTACCCGTGCGGCGAATCTTCCGTTGAAGCTGGAGAATGCCGTACAAAAGCGCCTCTGCGGTTGGCGGGCAGCCAGGGACATATATGTCCACTGGAACAATCCTGTCACAACCGCGAACCACTGAATATGAATAATGATAATAGCCACCGCCGTTAGCGCAGCTACCCATTGAAATGACGTAACGCGGTTCTGACATTTGGTCGTAAACCTTGCGCATGGCTGGAGCCATTTTATTGGTCAGTGTGCCTGCAACAATCATTACATCACTTTGTCGGGGCGAGCCTCGCGGCGCAAAGCCAAAACGCTCAACATCATAGCGCGGCATACTGGTATGCATCATTTCAACCGCGCAGCAAGCCAACCCAAAGGTCATCCACCACAGCGAGCCTGTCCGTGCCCAGGTTACCAAGTCTTCCATTGACGTAACGACAAAACCTTTATCGGTTAGCTCGTCGTTTAGTCCTTCGAAAAATTGAGTTTCAGCGGGGTTCTGGTTGTTTTCCTGAACTGCTGGACTATTGGCACTTACTACTCCCATTCCAGAGCTCCTTTATTCCACTCGTAAATGAAGCCAACGGTTAGAACACCGAGGAACACCATCATCGACCAAAAGCCGTAGACGCCGATGTCGCCGAGGCTAACTGCCCACGGGAATAGAAAGGCGACTTCGAGGTCGAAAATAATAAAGAGAATGGCGACCAGGTAAAAACGTACATCAAACTGATTTCTAGATTCTTCGAATGCTTCGAAACCGCACTCGTACGCCGACAGCTTTTCCTCGTCAGGATTTTGATTTGCCACCAACATGGCAAGCACGACGAAAACCAAGGATAAAACCGCCGCAATCCCCAGAAAAATCAGGATCGGCAGATACTCGATCAGTAACGACTCCATGGGAGCCCCTTTTGTTTTAGTTGGCCCTAGATACTGCGCCCTTTTATCCACCGACAACCAAAAGGTAAAGGGGAATTTCGTCGCAGTTTGCTCGCCCAGAACTATAACGACGAATTCGCATAATGAAAAGCCAGCAAATTATTGATTTTGCAGTATTTGCGTTATTATCCAACACACCTTTACCGACATTGGTTTCAAAAGAATTAACGCTGAGCATCCAAACGAATTTACTTCGGCTCAGCGGGGAAAATGACCGAATGTCCAGCGAGGCAGTTTGGAGTGGAATTGGCAATGAAAAAACGCGCCACCCAAGGGTGACGCGTTTTATTCGATAGCCGTGCTATCGTTGTTGCAAGTAATGGCGCGAGTGACGGGACTCGAACCCGCGACCTCCGGCGTGACAGGCCGGCACTCTAACCAACTGAGCTACACCCGCGCATCGCTTGCGGGACGCTGTTTAGGCGCTATGGCGATTACTGTCAATCACCTTTTTCCACTTATTTTAAACTGACCGGTTGCGAAACGAGAAAGGACACCATTTCATCAGCTATAGTTGCCATGATTTACCAGAAGTATTCGACACAAACCAACTTCAGGTCGGTGGTTTTACAGGCACCCTGCTAGCCCTGCTCCCATTATGACGGTCAAAATAAAGAAAATACGCTTCGTGCGATATACTTGTGGCGCGGACCAGCGCCGACGGCTATTCTGCACAAACGGGGGCGAATTCAGGGAGTATTCAGTTGGATATCATTCGAATTATTTTGGCTTTTCTTTTGCCGCCATTGTCAGTTTTTCTTAAAGTCGGAATTGGCATCCAGTTCTGGCTAAATCTTTTGCTAACAATATTCTTTTGGGTGCCAGGCGTTATCCATGCCATTTGGGTGCTGGTTAAAAAATAGTCACCCATCAGACCAACTATAGACGCGGCGGCATTGGTGAGGCTCAGCTCTATCATCCCGCCGTCGTGTACTCGCTAGATCGGCAGTCAACATTCACAAAGACGTAATCGTTCTTCAATGCGGCATCGTGATTCGATTCATCACGGCTGCGGGCGGCGAACGCGCCTATACTCGATGAATGCTATCGCCAACTGGGACAACCAGGCCAGCGTAATAACAAGGGTTGCAGCTGATGCCAGCCCCGACACCAGCAATATAACTGCAATTGGTGCCAATAGTTGAAGAAGTAGGCCAAACAGGCGCGCTGCTTTCCTGTCGCTGCTTTGAAGGTAATAACCAACACCGAAGGCACATATATACAACGATAGAAACTTGAGATGAACCGGGTATGCAAGCCATGCGAGCCCCCCTGCGGCATTCAGGTCTGCAGTTATCTCAAACAAAATTGTATTTTCAACCGCATCGGAAATGCCCGCCAACACGCCGAGTGCCGCAAACATCAACCAGATACGTCGCTGGCTTTTCCGGTAGGCACCCATGAAAAATAATGTGATGAACACGCTGTAGGCGGCCATATAGGCGAAGTCTATGCGATTGCCTTGGTCCATGGACTGAATACGTTCCTGCCGTAACGGATCGCCGGCTTCACCGAATACGGCGACAAGATCTGCTTGTGTTCTCGCGAACTCGAAGGCAATTACCGGCGAATCGATGCCGTTTGGAATAGCCATCTCCTGCGGAAATATGGGAAAAATAACACCGGTCAGAATCAAAACCGATAGCCCGGCCAATGTGCAGGTCTTCCATACGCTCTGCGCAGTCATCATTGTCTCCCATCCATTTGTTCAGGTCAGCATGTTTACAGGTGAGCAGGTCAGGAAGACAGTAGAAAACAATTTGCATGTTTCGCCATACGAGTCGTGGACGTCGAAATTCTTGTCCCGGCGACTGCAATTGAGTTTACGACATCTATTCGACTAGTATTTGCAATAGCCCATATTGAGAGCTGTTTAATTCCGCAAACACTATATTGCGAAATCAACGGTTTGGATTGTCAAAAAACCAATTAACACCTTGGCGGAACGCGGCTGGTGCCGCAGAAAAATGACCAAGCCCACAGATCGGAAGGGCGGCGTGGGGGGAAAGGGGGGAGGGCGGAGGGGGGGGGGGGGGGGGGGGGGGGGGGGGGGGGGGGGGGGGGG
>JAALKD010000028.1 GCA_011088215.1 Sphingomonadales bacterium
ACCACCCCGGTTGCAGCACCTATTGCCAAAGGCCAAAATATCGGCGAACTGGTGGTGGCACTGCTTGGGCGGGAACCAATTCGGCTGCCCCTTCAGGCGGGACAGGCAATTGATGGTGTTGGCGGTTTTGGAAAAATTGGTGCAGCTTTCGAATATTTGCTGTTTGGCTCAGCCGGGGCGGAAACACCTGGGCAATGACACCACCACTTGCCAATAAGAGCCCTTTCATCACGCTGGAAGGCGGTGAAGGCTCGGGAAAATCGACTCAGATTAAGCTTCTGTCCCAGTGGCTGGGTGATTTGGGTATTGACCATGTTTGCACGCGCGAACCGGGAGGTGCCCCAGGCGCTGAGCAGATACGCAGCCTCGTATTAACCGGCGACGTGGACCGCTGGACACCGATGACAGAGGTATTGCTTTATACGGCGGCGCGCTCAGACCATGTGGAACGGGTTATCACGCCTGCATTAGACAGTGGTCGGATGGTAATCTGTGATCGTTTCTACGATTCGAGTATTGCATACCAGGGCGCTGGACGCGGCGTGGGCGTTGAAAAGGTCAGAGACTTGCAGAAGTTGGTCTTGGGCGACCTGAGGCCGGATCTAACCCTGATTTTGGACCTGCCGGTGCAGGTTGGTCTTGGCCGGGCAGTTTCCAGGGAAACAGACAAAGCGGCAGCTGAAGATCGATTCGAGCGAATGGATGTTAGCCTGCACGAGACATTTCGACGGGTATTTCTGGAAATTGCCGAGCAAGCGCCTGACCGCTGCGTTGTTATTGACGCAGACCGTGAGGTAGATGATTTGCAACATATCCTTAGAGGCATTATCGCCCAGCGGTTTGGACTTTTGGAACAAGCGTGAGCGCAGACACCGAACATATGGATCACCCGCGTCATACGGATCAATTGTTTGGCCATGACGCAGCCGAGCGCTTGTTTCTCGAGGCGGTGAATCAGGATCGTATTCATCACGGTTGGCTGATAACGGGGCCCAAAGGTATCGGCAAAGCCACTTTTGCGTGGCGATTGGCCAAGTTTTTGTTGTCGCGAAACCCCGGTATGGCCGCGGAAGAGGGCCCCGGATTGTTTGGGGACGGTGAGGCGCCGGAAGAATATCAAACCCTTAGTCTTGATGAAGATGATGTAGTCGCCTCTCAGGTAGCTGCTGGCGGTCACGGAGGGTTGTTGTTAGTGGAAAGAAGCCTGAATGAAACCACTGGCAAGATGCGTAAAGATATTGTTATCGGCGATGTTCGCAAGCTGACGCGGTTTTTCAGCCAGACCGCCAGTGAAGGTGGGTGGCGGGTAGCCATTATAGACGCTGCCGACGAAATGAATGCCAATGCTGCTAACGCTCTTCTCAAAATTCTTGAAGAACCACCGGAAAAGTCAATCATTCTATTGATTGCTCATTCGCCGGGTAAGTTATTGCCTACAATTCGCAGTCGCTGTCGCGCATTGCCGCTGACACCTTTGAAGAACGATAGTGTTCGTGCCGTTTTGGCGGCTCGGTTTCCTGAGATTGAAACGGCCGAACTGGATGCTGCTGCTGCGATGGCGGCGGGCGCGCCAGGTAAAGCGATTGAGCTGGTATCTAAGGCGGGTACGGACTTGTACCGCCAAATGGCTTCGACGCTGGTGGCGCTGCCGACGGTTGACATGACACAGGTTCACGCACTTGCCAGCAAACTTGGCGCAATAAAAGCTGATGCAGAATACCGTCTGTTTACGGAAATGTTTACCGCCTGGTTGCAACGGCTGATCCGACAAAGCGTTACTGGTGAAGCAACGCAAGATGTGATGGCTGGCGAAAGCGAACAAATTTCGCGAATTTCCGCAATGGCAAGGGTTGATCAGTGGCTGGAGCTGTGGGACAAGGTGGGCCATTTGATTAGCCGGGCTGATGCGATGAATTTGGACCGTAAACAAGTGATTGTCTCGCTGTTTGCGTCTTTGAAAGCGACCGTTAGGCCCTGACTGAGTTAAGATCGAGCCCCATATGGCTCAAGTTTTTGTCTGACAGGATTGATATGAGCGAGCGGCCAGCTTTTTACATTACAACGCCGATATACTATGTGAACGACGTGCCTCATATCGGCCACGCCTATACCACGCTTGCGTGCGATGTACTCGCTCGCTTCAAACGGTTGGACGGCTACGACGTTATGTTTTTGACCGGTACCGACGAGCATGGTCAGAAGGTCGAAAAATCAGCAGAAAAAGCAGGTGTGCCGCCGCAAGAGTTTTGTGACCGGGTTTCTGCCCGCTTTGGCGAGCTTGCGGAGGCAATGGATTTTTCCAACGACCAGTTCATTAGGACAACCGAGACGAGGCACCGGGTTTCTGTGCAGCATTTGTGGAAAGTTTTGGAAGATAAGGGTTTTATATACGAGGACAGCTATGCTGGCTGGTATTCGGTGCGAGACGAAGCCTTTTACAGCGAAGATGAATTGAGTGACGGCGAGGGCGGCGAGAAACTGGCGCCGTCTGGCGCTACTGTTGAATGGGTGGAAGAGCCAAGCTATTTCTTCCGCCTGTCAGCTATGCAGGACAAGCTGTTGGCCCTTTATGAGGATCAGCCAGAGTTTGTGAAGCCTAAGTCACGCCTTAATGAGGTGCGCAGCTTTGTCTCTGGTGGCTTGCAGGACCTGTCGATCTCCAGAACCAGTTTTAGCTGGGGTGTTCCAGTTCCGGGTGCAGACGGTCATATTATGTATGTCTGGATTGATGCGCTGGCTAACTACCTGACCGCTGTTGGTTACCCGGACGAGGGGTCTGATGCTTACAGTGCTTTCTGGCCCGCTGATGTCCACATGATTGGCAAAGATATCCTGAGGTTTCATGCAGTTTATTGGCCTGCCTTTTTGCTGGCTGCCGACCTGCCGTTGCCGGACCGCGTGTTTGCTCACGGTTGGTGGACGAATGAAGGGCAAAAAATTTCCAAGTCGCTGGGCAATGTAATTGATCCGTTTGAACTTATTGAAAGCTACGGCCTAGATGCAGTGCGGTTTTACCTGCTGCGCGAAGTGCCATTCGGAAACGATGGTGATTTTTCCCGCACGTCTTTTGTTCAGCGCTGCAATGCCGACCTAGCCAACGGCATTGGTAATTTGAATAATCGGACGCTGGGTTTGATTGTCAAAAACTGCAACGGCGCGGTACCTAAACCAAACGACTTCACCAAAGAAGACAATGAGTTATTGTCTTCTATTGATAATTTAATTGAAGATGTTCGTGCCCACATGGACAATCAGGCTTTTCACAAAGCGTTTGAAACAATCTGGCAACAGGCTTCTGCCGCCGATAGCTATATTTCGGTGCAGGAACCCTGGAAACTGAAGAAGACCGACCCCGAGCGCATGATAACCGTACTGTATGTATTGGCGGAAGTTATTCGCCAGTTGGCGATTCTTATTCAGCCCATCATGCCTGATGCGGCGGATAAGTTGTTGAACGGGCTGGGTATTGGCGACCAAGAGCGCTCTTATGAGTATTTGGGGGCTGACTATCGTTTGAAGCCGGGCACAACTATTTCCAAGCCTGGTGTGATTTTCCCACGCCTTGAAATGCCAGTAACTGAAGGCACTAGCGAATGAGCGACTATGGCTACATTGTAGATAGCCATTGTCATTTGAATTACAAAGGCTTAGTGGAAGAGCAGGGTGCTGTGATCCAGCGCGCGCGTGATGCGGGTGTTGGCTGTATGCTGGCGATCAACACAAAACTCAAAGAATATTCTGAGATTATCGACATAGTTGAAAACCATGCGGACGTATTCGGTACAGTGGGGATCCACCCTCATGAGGCTGAAAACGAACCAGATGTGGCGTTGGACGCGCTTTTGAGCCGGGCAGATCATCCTAAAATTGTTGGTATTGGCGAAACCGGACTAGATTATTTTTACGACAATGCCCCGCGGTATATGCAAAAGGTGAACTTCAGGGCTCATATCGCTGCGGCTCGCGAAACTGGTTTACCTGTTATTGTTCACACGCGCGACGCCGATAAGGATTGTGTGTCGATAATTGAAGACGAAATGGAAAAGGGTGCTTTCACTGGCGTGATTCATTGCTTCACCGCAAGTCAGTTTTTGGCCGATTCAGTTCTGAAAATGGGCTTTTACATCTCCATTTCGGGCATTGCGACCTTCAAAAACGCCAAAGAATTACAGGAAACTGTCAAAACTATCCCCGAAAACCGGCTTTTGGTGGAAACTGATGCACCCTTTTTGGCACCTGTGCCGCACCGGGGGAAGACCTGTGAACCTGCCTTTGTAATGGATACCGCCCGGTTTGTCGCTCAATTGAGAGGCACGGAATTTGAACGGTTGCAGCAAACGACTACGGAAAATTTCTATAGGCTTTTCAATAAAGTTACCCTACCAGCTGCAGAGGTTACTGCATGAAAATGACTATCCTTGGCTGCGGCACTTCAGGCGGGGTTCCGAAAATGCCGGAGTATTGGGGAGCATGCGACCCCAATAACCCCAAAAATCGCCGTTTGCGCGCCAGCGTTTTGGTGGAAGAGGGCGACACAAAAGTGTTGATAGACACTACCCCGGACTTGCGTGCACAGATGCTGGCGGCGTGCGTCGACCAACTGGACGCGGTGTTTTATACGCACGATCACGCTGACCACACCCACGGCATTGATGACCTTCGAGGTTTTTATCACCTGAATAGAGAGAAAGTGCCGGTATACGGCGACTTGCAGACCATTGAATTGCTGCGCGAACGCTTCGGGTATGTGTTTAAAAAGGTTGAGGGTTACCCGGCAATTTGCGCGGCGCACACGCTTGATGGTCCCAAAAAAGTTGGCGCTTTGACGATGCGTCCTTTCGAGCAGGGGCACGGCAACGGTATTAGTCTTGGCTATCGATTCGGTGATTTTGCCTATTCTACCGACCTTAACCGCCTGCCCGAAACCGCTTTTGATGCGTTAAAGGGTGTTAAAATTTGGGTGGTTGATGCACTGCGCTACAAGCCGCATCCTACTCATTCTCACTTGGCGCAAACCCTTGAATGGATTGAGAAAGTTCAGCCTGAACGGGCTATTCTTACTCATATGACTTGGGATATGGACTATGAAACGCTGGCGCGCGAATTACCTGCAGGCGTGATGCCAGCCTACGACGGGATGGTCATAGAGACTTAATTGCCGCTATATTAACAAAAGACAGAAAACCAAGACCGCGACGGAGAAAATTGTGGCAAATGAGCCATGGCGTGTGCCGGATCATGATCCTGATCATTTGCAGGACAAACTTCATGACCAGCATAACGACTCAAAGAAACTGTCCGCCAGGGACCTGCATTATGGTGGCCACACGCGGCCGCTAACTAGGTTTATTGCCTTTATTATCGGCATGGCACTGTTGTTGTTCGGGCTGTCGTTGGCTTTCCCCACGACCGGCTGGCTGGACGCCAATTTGGTGCGGGCAATGGTCATTCTATTCATATTTGGCGGCGCTGCGGCCTTCTGGAGCCGTTCGAGTTTGATGCGGTTGGCAAAGGTCGCCGGCATTTGGGTTGTCATCGTTGTAGTGATATCAGGTTTTTATCTGTATCGGTCTGATTTTGGTGATCGGTTCATGTCAGCGCTTGACCCGGCGGGAGTTGTATCCACGGGCGAAGGTTTGATCGTTCGGCGTAACCGAGACGGCCATTTCTGGTTGCGGGCCTCGTTCGATGGTGTCCCGCTATTGCTGATGGTGGATACCGGTGCCTCCAACATCGTTCTCAGCCCGGATGATGCAAAAAAAATCGGTCTACGATCCAATCAGTTGGATTTTTCTGGTCGCGCGGACACAGCCAATGGCTCGGTGTCTTTTGCACGCGCCACCGTCACCAGCGTGGGCGTTGGAGACCAAACTTTTTTTGATGTGCCGGTTACAGTCAACGGCGCTGAAATGCAGGGTTCACTGCTTGGAATGACGTTGCTTGACCGTTTCGCCAGTGTCGAATTTCGCGGCGATACCTTGATTTTGCGGCCTTAGTCGCCGCCGATATCTTCTGCTCTTTGCCGAGCTGCCGATACGATCTCGCGCTTGCGCGCATCGTTCGCCAACGCCCACTCGCCGATTTCCTGGCTACTTCGATAGCAACCGACACAAACCGTACCGCTTTCGTCAAGCTGGCATATGTTTATACAAGGGCTATTGATTGTCATTTCGGTCATAAGAGCCATTCATTGCCCAGGTTTTAATATAGATGTCTATCTAGCGGGCGAACCGGTCTTGTCAAGCCATGCCGCCGCACCAAGTGCAGCCTGCCGCCCTTGCGCAAGGCACGCGGTTAATAAGTAACCGCCGGTTGGTGCATCCCACGCCACCATTTCACCAGCACAGAAGGTGCCGGGCAGGGCAGTTAGCATCAGGTTTTTGTCCATTGCCCCAAAGGGCACCCCCCCAGCCACACTGATTGCTTCTTCTATAGGACGAGCAGAATTGATTGGTAATTGAAGACATTTTATTTTGGTCGCGATTTTTTCCGGGCTGTTTAGGTCGTCACCAGACGCGAATTCGCGCAGCAGTCCCAATTGCACGCCCTTCAGGCCGGTTTTGCGGCGTATATGGTCTGTAAGAGACCGTTTGCCCCGGGCTTCGCTCAGTCGCGCTTTCAAGCGGTCGACAGGCTGATCTGGAGCAAGGTCGAAGGTAGTCATAGCTTGGCCATTGCCTTCTATCGCTGCTGCTAGGGCCGCCGATATTTTGTAAACCGTCCCACCCTCAATACGTGTTTGGTGATCATGACATCACCCTTAGCGGTTTTTTCCCCAGTTTTGGGTCCGGTTTTTATCACGCAGTTTTTAACGGGCTGGCCAGCAAAGCGGTCTCGGAAATGCTCACTCCAATTAACGTTAAAGCCGCAGTTGACGGAACGAAACGGGTCTAGGGTTACACCGTTAGCGACAAGCGGCTGCTGCCACTCACCGACCGAACCTAGCTTTGGCCAGCTTGTGCCGCCCAGGGCCAGGATAGTGGCGCGCGCGTCCACCCTGAAGACACCGTCAGGGCCAGAGAAGATCAAGTGTTTGCCGTTTTCGCTCCAGCCTTGCCATAGTGAACGCGTATGTAGCTTAACGCCCAGATCGTCCAAACGCCGTAACCATGAGCGTAACAAGGGTGAGGCTTTAAAGGCCTTGGGGAAAACACGGCCGGACGAACCGATGAATGTCTCAATGTCCAGGCCCTGTGCCCATTGGCGTATTGCAGTATTAGGAAAGGCATGTACTGGCTCGGACAAATGTTCCGCCATTTCGCCGTATCGTGCTGTAAAAGCGTTTAAGTTTTCGCTGTGAGTGAGATTGAGGCCTGATTTTCCAGCCATCAAAAACTTGCGGGCAGGGGTGGGCATTCGCTCAAACAGTACGGCTTTATAGCCTTGATGCGCCAGCTGCTCAGCTGCCATCAGGCCAGCTGGTCCAGCGCCTATAATCGCCACATCACATTTTGTCGCTGAAGTCGCCATATGGCCTCTTTTTTCCACAACAAGCTTTTAGGCGCTGCGGGCTGTTTGAGCAATCTATTAAGCGGAATTGATTAATCTGATGATTTCAACAATAAATTGGTTATTGGCATATGGCAGAGGTTTCTCGTAATGTTGAATTTGCACTGTTGAGATTGCCTTTTGTATTCTTTTTCAGTGGTAAAAGTATAATAAAAATAATGGCCTAGTAAATATATTTAAGGTAATAGTTAAGCTATGGACCACCGCAGCGCACAAACCCCATCAGCCGTTATATTGATCAGGCCGCATCATTTTTCGCCCAATCAGGAAACTGCAAACGACAATGCTTTCCAGCAGTCTGTTGCGGGCCAGGACTTGGACATGGTGGCGCGGGCGGCCTACAGTGAAGTTACCCGTGCAGCAGAACAGCTGAATTTTGCCGGCATTCAAACCCATATTTTTGAGGATGAAACAACCCAAACGCCAGATTCGGTTTTCCCAAACAATTGGTTTTCAACCCATTCAGGGGGTCATGTCGCGGTTTACCCGATGTTTGCTCACAATCGACGCCAGGAGCGGCGTTCGGATGTTATTGATATGCTTAAATCTACATACCGCGTGCAGGATGTGATCGATTATTCCGGGCTTGAGGCCGATGAATTGTTTCTGGAAGGAACAGGAGCCATGGTGTTGGACCATATTGAACGCGTGGCTTATGCGGTGAGCTCCAATCGCACTAACCCTGTGATTTTGGAGCGCTTTTGCACGCATTTTAACTATGAACCCATGGTTTTTGACGCGGCCGATGCTGGCGGCCTGCCCGTATATCACACCAATGTTTTGATGTGCATCGCTACAGACTTTGCCTTGATCGGACTAGATATGATCGCAGACGTTGGGCGGCGCAGCGAAATTGTTGGCCGACTGGAAGCTTCTGGCCGCGATGTCATTGGCCTTAGTAATGAGCAAGTTTCCAATTTTGCCGGCAATGCCATTGAGCTCTACGGTAATTGCAGCCGCATACTTGTGTTGTCGGCGCGCGCACTTAAAGCTTTAACGTCGGAGCAGATTGCGCGCATTGAGGCCAGCGCGCAAACATTGGCGTTGGATGTTCCAACCATAGAGTATGCAGGCGGTTCAGTGCGCTGTATGCTCGCAGGTGTGCATTTAAGTCCTAGATAGTAATTTCCCATAATATAAATTATGCGTTTATTTTATACGCTTTGTTCAGGGTTTATCTTGTACGCTCGAATAGCTTAACCTTCGGCCAGTTGATCTAATTCCGGTTTGCGACGAATTTATTCGGTGAACGCCCCTATTCCCGCAGTAAATCTAGATCTATAATATTAATCTTGTTGCAATTTCGGCCCGCGGATTTGGCCTCGTAAAGTGCGGCGTCACTACGGTCGATCCAGGCATTGACGTCATCGCCCTGTTGTACTTCAGACAGGCCGCCGCTCACAGTGACCTTAATATCATTATAGAATTTATATTCTTGAATTTGGGAGCGCAAATCCTCCGCTAGATGCACCGCGTTTTGCAGCGACGTGTGACGTAGTAAAATTGCAAACTCTTCGCCGCCATAGCGAAAGAACTGGTCGCTTTTGCGCACCCTGGCGTGGACGAGATCGGACACCTGTTGCAGAATTTTGTCGCCTGCCAAATGGCCATGAACGTCGTTGACCTTTTTGAAAAAATCCAAGTCAAAAAGATAGAGTATAGCGGTGATCTGGTAGCGCTGGTGTTCCTCTTGTGCGATTTCGATCGCCGTGTGGAATGTGTGGCGGTTAAGCGCCTTGGTTAGCGGGTCGCGCGTTGCCACGCCGTTTAGCCGTGCGAGTAGCCGGTCAATGAGGAGGGAAAAAATGCCTGAAACCAGCCCTGAAAGAATGACAGTTCCATAGATGCGATAAAGAACGTCCTGATTGAAATGCGGTGCAATAAGGTAAAAACAAAGCAGGGCAAATACTGCAGTACCAATTGAGGCGTCAACCAGCGTCAACAGCAGGAAAAGAACAGCAACGGTAACATATATCCAGTAAACACCGTATGCGGGGTTTGCGTATATCGCATATAGAATTGTCGTCGGCAGAATTAACAGAACACCACGACCACGCCATAGGTAATGCTGCTTCTTGTGCAGAAAATGTACGATGCCGGCAAAGTAACAACTACATAGCAAACTGATGCTGCCAAGCTGTGGGTGTCCGGTGGAAAATTGCAGAACCGAAAAAAGGGCGGCAAACGCCCCGCCAAGGCCATTGATGTATAGCCTGAGTTTAAGCTTATAATCTGTGATTTCCGTTAGAATCACGGTACGACCACCTCTCTCCGGTTGTTTGGTAACACAACCGTAACGAGATTTGGTTTCCAATAGATTAATGGATATTGGTGCAGAGGCGGGATCACTTCAGTCAGTTCAGCATAAAGCTGGCAGGCATCCATGTGCGGATGCCTGCTGTATTTAACTAGCTGTTGAGGACTTCCTCAAGCTTTTGTGCCTGGTCACCAAGGTTGCCTGCCACGGAAAGCAGGTTTCCGGACACATCTTTTACCTCCTCAACATTGCCGTTAACATCAATGATATTACTGGTGACATCGGTGACACCGACTGACACTTCTTCCACATTACGGGCAATTTCCTTGGTTGCCGCGCCCTGCTCTTCCACAGCTGCAGCGATCGAAGAGGAAAATTCGCTGAGGGAATTGATTGTTTTTCCAATATCGCCAATCGAACCCACTGCCGTGGTTGTTGCATTTTGGATTTCGGTGACTTGCTGCTGGATATCGTCAGTTGCCTTGGCGGTTTGTACAGCCAGGCTTTTTACTTCTGATGCAACAACCGAGAAACCACGCCCCGCATCACCCGCCCGTGCCGCTTCGATGGTGGCGTTTAGCGCAAGTAGATTGGTTTGGCTGGCGATGTCATTGATCAGCCCCACGACGGTTTCGATTTGCTTGGATGCGTCAGATAGCCCTTTAACCAGTTCGTTGGTTTTTTGCGCCTCATCGATCGCCTCCTGGGCTAAGTCAGTTGAGCGCGTTACCTGTTGATTGATTTCCTGAATCGATGTGTTTAGCTGCTCTGCGGCGGAGGCCACAGTTTGGGCATTTGTGCCAGCTTCCTCAGCAGCGGCAGAGACTATCGTTGTCTTTTCTGTTGCTTGGCCGACGGATTGATTGAGACCCTCTGCACTGGCATTAAGATCGTTTGACGCTTCGGCGATGGAGCCAACAATGGCTTGAAACTCGTTCATTTTATTTTCAATGCCGTTAGCTGCCAAATTTATTTCATTGGCAGCCGTGCCGTATGATCCAAGTAGTCCGTGGGGTGAAATTCGGCGGAAATACTGGTTTTTGGCAATAAAGCCGAGCGAGGCGGTACTTTCCCGCACATAAGCATCGGCTCGGTCTATCATTTCGTTTATGCGATTACATAAGTCACGCTCTATGCCATCTTCGATTGTTATGCCGCCAATGCGCGACTCAAAATTACCTGCGCACACGTCGGTTACGACCGATAAAATATCCTTCATTTTTGCAGGGTTAACACTATTATCAGTTGCAGCATCAATATTTTGAAGTCCATCCATGTCAGTCATCCTTCTTCAAATCGGCAATAAATTCATCATAGCTGACGTTCTTTTCCGCGAGCATTGACTTGAATGTCGCCACCGATTCCTGGAGGCCCGCCTTCTTGCTTGGGTTGCGGCTTTCAATGGATGACAACTTGTCATACAGAGGAATGACAACATTTTTGATTGTGTTGGGGTTGGGGGTTCTGCGTGTTGAGTGGTAGCCCACGATGTCGCCGCCAGAGCGACTAGGCGTAACGTGCGCCATAACCCAGTAATGGCCGCCGTGCTTGGTGGAGTTCACCACATAGGCGAAAATTTCCTCGCCAGATTTAATGCTATCCCAAAGCATATCAAAAACCGCCCGCGGCATATTTTTGTGCCGGATAACATTATGCTGCTTTCCAACCACATCCTCTTCCAGAAAGTCGGAGACCTCCAGAAATGTGTGATTGGCGTATGTGATGCGACCATCGAGGTCGGTTTTGCTAACGATTAGATCATTTCGATCAAAGAAGACTTCCTGCCCGTCGAAGTTCATAGTATTTCCCTGTTACACTTGGCTGCCTTGAGCAGCGCGGTGTGTTCCTAATATATATTGTCCATTGATCCGGTATAAAGACCGGCAATGAACTGGAAATACTCGACCCGTGTGACCTAGTATAATAGACTAAAGTTTAAAAGTTTATTAATGCTAAGACATTGAATTAAATTAACTTTATATTCCTTTTTGACACAATGGGCTTAATTGGCATTGTGCAATTTAGGCGATAGTAAATAGAAAGATATTCCTGCTCTGTTCTTGTGTGTGATATTTAGTTTTTTGCAACCAGAAACAGTCCATGAATCGCTGTATCTGTCTGAATACCCAGAAAAAAGAACTAACTGCGAATCAGATATTGGAGCCTTTGCATCCAACTGTGCATTTTCCGTCATCATTTCACAGAGTTAGCGAAAAGGTTGTATCTGCGGCTGCAGAAGAAACAGCATTTACGCCAGTTTTCTCGCGTGGTTGATGAGATGTCAGGGCAAATATACTGGTATCTAGTTTACCTTCATTGGGGTGTATGTCGCTCTCTGTTGCCAAGCGAACGACTGGGGCTAATGCTGTTAGGTTTGCTTAGGTGCGCTTAGCGGTTCAATGTCAGATAGTCTTCGGCCACGCGGGCATCAATGTCTATTGGTACCGGCACTACACAATCGCCAGTACCACCCCCTATTCCTTGGCCTTTCTGCTGGGCTATGCGTTCCAGACACCTGGCTTGAAGGGCAAAGCCGATGTCCATGGATTCGATCGAATTGCCAAGCGGTCGAGGTCCGGAGAGATTGACCATGTGGCCGGCACTGAGAATATGCACCGTTCGTCCGTCATTCAAAGTCAGGCTTTCGATGCCCTCTTCCGAGTATGCGGCGCAGTGAACGACTGAGGGGCTCGCTTTAATTGCAGCCACATCGATTTCAGTTGGAAAATGTCTGCCGTTCATCAAGATTACACCGTCTTTTAGATCGGGGATATCATCGGCAATGATGATATTCTCTGCACCAGTCTCGGTAACGATCACGTCGGCACTTTTTATCGCATCGCGGCGCAGCGGCGTGGCAAAGCCGTCAAAGTGGGCCGAGAGGGTTGTGACAGGATTGGTGTCGACGACACTGACGGTGCTATAGGCGGCGCGAAAACAGGCAGCAACCCCCTGCCCGCAGGCCCCGTAGCCAAACACCGTCACTCGTTTGCCGTTGGTGGCGCGGTTTGTCAGCCGCATGTAGCTTTCAAAAATGCTTTGGCCGACAGCATGCTTGTTTTCGGCAAACTGTTTAATGGGGCTGTCATTGATCACCAGAATTGGCATGGCAAGCTGCTCGCGCAGCGGTTTTAACCGCATGCGGCCGGAGGTTGTCCCCTATAAGGCCGTCATAGGGGTTATTCAGATAACCGGCGAAAAGGTCCCCGCCGTTATCCAGCAACAGATCTGGTTTTTCCGCCAAGATTCGCACAGGTGATTGGTCGTGGACATCGCTGTCCATGGTGGTCTCGGCGAACACATCGATATTATTGGCCTGAAGAAAATCAACTGTGGTCGCTTGGGTGCTGTTCAGGTTACCAGTAGCGACAATACGGGCGCCGCCAGCGCGCAGCGTTAGCAAAAGCGCGACTGTTTTGGGCTCCAGATGAATGCCGGTGCCAATGGTCAGCCCTGCGAATGGCAGGGTCATCTTAAATTCTTCGGTGATCGCAGCTAAAAGCCTGCAGCTGCGATGAACCCAATTGATGCGGGTGTTGTGGTTTGAGTCAGTGGCCACTCTTTTGCCCCATGCGATATGTTCTCGTTATCAAAATACACTAGATGGCGCCCCCAGTTATGGCAACAAGCACATGCCAATGGCATATTCCTACTTGTACTTGGCCAATGACAGCCCGCCGATTGAATGATACTGGGTAATGGGACTTAGGGATTAGGGAGCCACAATCATGTTCAGACCACTGCTGGGTGTAGCGGTTATTTTGTTGATTGCTTTTTTGCTGTCAAACCGAAAAAAGGCAATTAACCTGCGGGTGGTTGGCGCAGCATTTGGCCTGCAGCTATTTTTTGCAGTATTCGTGCTTTATGTAACGTTTGGCAAGGCGGTTTTGGGCGGTTTAGCCAACGGTGTGACAGCACTGTTGGAGTTTTCAAAGGCTGGCACGAATTTTATTTTTGGTGGCTTCGCATCCGATAGTTTTGGTTTTGTGTTCCTTATTCAGGTGCTGCCGGTAATCATCTTTGTTTCGGCGCTGATGTCAGTTCTATACCATTTGCGCATTATGCCGGTGCTGGTGAAGTTATTTGGTGGCGCGATGAGCAAGCTGGTGGGTACAACGCCGGTTGAAAGCTTGTGCGCTGCGGCGAATATCTTTTTCGATCAGTCTCAGTCACCGCTTGTGGTGCGCCCCTATATTGATCGCATGAGCGATGCGCAGTTTTTTACCGTAATGGTATGCGGCCTAGCGTCAATTTCGGGCGCAATATTAGGCGGGTATGCCAGCATGGGCATCAGCCTGGATTTCCTGATTGCTGCGGCATTCATGGCGGCACCGGGCGGTCTGCTGATGGCCAAGATAATGATGCCTGACGATCCGACGGCGGAGCGTAACGAAGACATTGACCTCTCTTCGGTAGATAATATGGGCGAGCCAGCGATCAATGTCGTTGAAGCAGCGGCCAACGGCGCACTTGACGGAGTGAAGCTGGCGGCGGCAATTGGCGGCATGTTGTTGGCCTTCGTTGCTTTGATTGCATTGATGAATGGCATTATTGGCGGTGCCGGCGATATGTTTGGTGTCGCGGGGCTTAGCCTGGATTCCATCTTGGGAACGATATTTGCGCCCTTTATGTATTTACTGGGTATTCCGTGGGAAGAAGCTTCGATTGCGGGTAATATGGTCGGGCAGAAATTGATTTTGAATGAGTTTGTTGCTTTTGCAAACCTGGCGCAAATCCAGTCGACACTCAGTGATCATACGGTTTCCGTGGTTACTTTTGCGCTATGTGGTTTTGCAAACTTCTCTGCCCTGGCGATTTTGTTGGGTGGGCTTGGTAGCATTGCACCCAGCAAGAAGCATTTGATCGCCAGCTTTGGTCTGCGCGCAGTTGCTGCAGGCACTTTGTCAAATCTTATGAGTGCCGCGTTGGCCAGTATACTCGTTGGGCTGTGATTATTCGGTTGGTCCGCTAATATAGGTGATTGGGTGTTCCCAACCGACGGCTCACGCACAGATTTTGTCGGATGCCCCCTTCTCTGCACACTCTTTGGTCTTTGATTTTATAATTGCATCTGAATTTTGATAGGAAATTACGATGCAAAAAGCCTGGATAAGCCTGACAACATTGATAATTGTAGTTCTGTTGACACCGCGGTTAGCGGCTCAGGACAGACCAGCTGCTACACCAGACAGGGCGGAGGTCTTTGAATTTTCGGGCGGCAAAACCATTGAACTGGATTATTATCTGCCGAACGGTTTTGAGGCCCAAAAACCTTATCCCGTCATGCTGGCGCCAGGGTCATTCTTTTTACAAGACGACCCTGCGGCGTTTGGGTGGGTGGTAGTTCGCGCAGGTATAGGCGATCGCCGTTTCACGACCAAAGACGTCGAAACAGTGTTGGACCACCTTTCGGTAATGGTTACGCCGCGCGGCGGTCAGTTCCATATCATGGGCTATAGCGCTAATAGTGGTGGGATATTTCGTGTCGCAGCGGCTTTGCCGGCCCGGTTTGCCGGTGTGTTAGCGATTCCGGGGCACCCGAGGCAACGCAGGGAATATGAAGCATTAGCGGGAATGAAAATTCGGTTCATTGTTGGTGAGCGGGATGGCTACTGGTTGCGGGAAGCAAAAAAAGCCCATACCCAGTTCATGGCACTTGGTATTGATACAGATATCGAAATTGTTGAAAATGGGGGCATGTGTTGAAACGATTGGCTGGCGAGCCCCTATTTAGAAGGATCGGCGACTGGTTTCGTTAAATTATAATCCCGGCTATATTTGTTCTGTGATTGCTCAAGGCGGAACTGTTTCCATACTGTTGGCTGGCAATAAACCTTCTGCCTTGAAAGACTAACCATGCAAATATCAAATATCCTAAAGCAGTTTATGACACCCCGTAGTATCGCCTTGGTTGCAGTGTGGCTTTTTGTGTCCCTCGGCATGATGGCTTATTACAAAGCAAAATTTGTTTTCTCTGGTGATATCGCCTGGACAAGTGTCTTTGCACTGTTTTCGCTAGATGCCGTATTTGGTTATATTGTTGCTACCATTCTGGTTTTCGGCTGCGAACTGATTGGCCGGGCCACTGAAAGTGCGTTAATTGATCGAGTTACGACGTTGCAATTGGCGGCGCTTCGCTATGTGGCTTGTGCTGTTTTTGGTATCGTCGGTGTTTTCGCCGCCAGTTATGGTTGGTTTACGCTGCTTTTCGGCTACCCAACGTCGACTGATTTTCTGATCGATCTAACTGTGTTGTCTCTTACCCTGCCGCTATTTGTTAACGGGCTGTTGGAAACTTTTCATTATCACGGCGCCTGGCAGGCTGAGCGCTTCGAGAGAGAGGCAGCCTCAAGGGAGGCTTTGCTAGCAGAGTTTGAAGCGCTTAAAAATCAGGTCAGTCCGCATTTTTTATTCAATAGTTTCGCGACATTGTCGCAAATTATACAGGACAATCCTGTTCGCGCATCCGCCTTTGTCGATGACTTATCTGACGTGTTTCGTTATGTGCTACAAAACCGAGACAGTGAAACCGTCGCTCTATCAGATGAGTTGAGGGCTGTACAGGCACTGTTGCAGGTTCATCAAGCACGGGTGCCCGGTGGTTTAGTTGTCAATATTGACGTTGCGGACAAGGCGAGAGGCGAACAGATTTTACCGATGGCGCTATATACGTTGGTGGAGAATGCGCTAAAGCACAATATTATCAGCTCAGAACAGCCGCTTGCTATTAAAATTCATGTGGATCGGGACGACACGTTGGTGGTGGAAAACACGTTGCAACCGCGTAGAACCAGGCATTCTCTCGGCACGGGGCTTAAAAATCTTGATCGTCGATTCCAGTTGATGTTGAGGCGCGGTCTGGATGTGGAAAAGACCGACAGTAAATTCATCGTACGGGCACCATTGATTGGAGTTTTACCGTGAATATTCTTGTGGTGGAAGACGAACCTGTCGCGGCGGCGCGCCTGAAATCATTGATTGAAGAACGCAGGAGAGGTGCAAAGATCAGCGCCATTGAAGCCACTGCAGAAAAAGCAGCAAACCGAATAGCAACAGAGGTTTATGATCTTATCTTCATGGATATTCAGTTGGCTGATGGTTTGTGTTTCGATATTTTTGAAGCGGTTGATCCACCCTGCCCGGTTATATTTTGTACTGCGTTTGACGACTATGCAATTCAGGCCTTTAAAGCCAATGGAATTGAATATCTTTTGAAACCTGTACGCGGCGAAGATATTGACCGAGCGTTCGACCGCTATGATGCCTTGAAAGGTCAATTAGGCAGTGCAGGCATTGCCGCGAAAGCAAAAAAGATCGAATATAACTCAGGCCCAAAACAACGGTTTCTGATTCGGGCTGGTAATCGTCTGTTCAGCATACAGGTTGATGAAGTGGCATGGTTTGAAACTCGCGGTAGAGATATTGCGCTGCGATCTTTTGATGGGCGGGACTTCTATATAGATGACACGTTAAACGAGCTGGAACGCAAGCTCGAATCTGGTCGGTTTTTTCGGATAAACCGACAGCGCCTGATGGCCTTCGACGCAATCGAGGACATTCGTATTGATGAGGGGCGCTATCATATAAAGATGGCTGCAGATCCATCACCTGTCTTGGTCAGCCGTGACCGGGTGCCTGATTTTCGCCAGTGGTTGGACCGTTAACCATCACTATCAGGATTTTTGATTATTTTTTGTAATCAATTGTACAAAAATTGAGCGCATATTGATACACTACATATTCAAGGGTTGTACTATGTAACCTTAGGTAAGTTGGGGCGCCAGTTATTGTCAGAGTTTCGCTACAAAGCGTTTATCAGTTATAGTCATCAAAACAGCCAAATTGCAGCTCGGCTTCTGAAAAAGCTCGAGGGTTACCGCGTTCCCGCACATTTAAATGCTAGCCGTAGGCGGTTTGAGAAGGCCCCCAACACCCTCGGTAGAATGTTTCGCGACCGCGAAGAATTATCCGCATCTGTTAGTCTTGATTCGAAGCTTCTTGATGCAATCAAACAATCTGAATTTCTGATTGTTGTGTGCTCCCCTGATGCTGCGGGATCACGTCGGGTTAACGAAGAAATCACTCAGTTCATCAAACACCGCGATAGTAGAAATGTTCTTTGCTATATTGTTGAAGGCGAACCGGAGTTTGGGCCGATAACCGGACAGCTAACACAAGATTGTGTTTCGCCGGTACTGCGCAAGCAGTATATTCAGTCGGGTCAAATTCCAGTGGCGGCGGATGCTCGCGAGATTGGCGATGGCCCTTCACGGGCACTCCAGAAGATAATTGCCGGTTTGCTGGAGGTTGGGCTGGATGAGCTAGTACAGCGAGATGCGCGGAGGCACCAAAATCGGCTGGTGATGGTTGCGGCAATTTCGGTTGGGTTCGCCCTCTTAACTACAGGATTGTTGGTACGAGCGAATTTGGCAGAAGGTGCGGCGCAACAAGCCACTCTTGATGCTCAACTTCAGAACGAACGTGCCGAAGACTTGATCCATTTTATGGTTGAAGATTTGGTCGGGATTAAACTTGTCCAACTTGGACGGTTAGATGTCATTGATGCTGTTATTGTCAAAGTGGCGACGCACTATTCACAGCAAGATGATGACAAACTCGGGCCTTTGGGGTTGGCTAGAACAGCACAAGCTTATCAAAAGCTTGGACAATTGTATTTAAATGGAAATATGCACGAATCCGCTGACGAATTATTTGAATATGCCAATCGAACAACCGCTGCGCTAACAGAAAGATTTCCAGACTCTGAAGAGGCGGTTTTCGCACATGTCCGGGGTCTTTACTGGGTTGGTTTGAGTAATATTTTTCGCGGGCGTTATACCGCCGCAGAAAATATATGGAGGGAACGGGTAGATTACGGCGAAGTTTTGCTTCGAGAGCCGGAACATTCGCCAAAAGTATGGGCTGGACTCGGTGATATTTATGTTCATTTAGGCTGGTCTTTGATGGAGTTAGGCCGTGTTGAAGAAGCCTATGTCGAGTTCAAAAAGGGTCTAGACTTGCGTCAGGCTAATGCAGACCGCTATCCCGAGGACATCAGCTGGCTGAATAGCCTCGCCGGTGGTTTTTATCATATGCAATGGGCAGAATTATACCTTGGCATGAACGAACAAGCGCTGAAAAATGCGTTAATATCAAATAAAACCTATAAAAAACTGACGCTTGCTGATCCCTTGGATCAACGCGCTCGCGGAAATTACGCTCGGAGCTTGCGGTGGTTGGCAGAGGCAGAAATCGCAAATGCCCAATTCGGCGAAGCAGCCACCCATCTGAGAGAATCCATAATAGTCCATAAGAAGTTATTGGATTTTGAACCTAATGAACTGACTTTTCGTTACCAGGCTTGTGTTAGTTCGGTAATGTTGGTGGAGGTGTTGATCGCAGATGGCAAGCCCGAGGAAGCAAAAAAGGCGAATAATAGTGTTTGCGGCGATTCAACTGCGGTTTTGGCGCTTGACCACCCAGTCGCACACAATAGATTTTATGGCTACCGCCGCGAGCTAACCCGAATAAAACTGGAGATGTTGGACGGGCATAATGAGCGGGCCGCGCAAAAACTTACCATTGCTACATCTCGGTTTGAGCGAGAATCAACGGAAATAAAAAATTCCCTGCTGGGTCGACGTATTGCCCTTTCGTTGGCTATTGATGCCGTAGAATTGGGCAGTCAAATGGCTAATTTGCCGAACGCGAAACGGGGATTATGGGGCATAGTTGCGAAGATTAGTTCAGGTTTCGGGACTTTACATAGTCCGACCGCGAGATTGCTATCGCGGGCAAAGCAGCTTTCAACTGAAACTTCTGGTGAAATTGAAACTGACTCATTATCAATTAATTTTTGATTTAAGCCCAACTGGATTCTGGTATGGAAACCACTGATTGCATTGTTATCGGTGCTGGCGTTGTTGGTTTGGCTGTGGCCAGCAGGCTTGCGGCAACAGGGCGGGAAGTTTTGATCCTTGAAGTCGAAAACGCCATTGGTACCCAGACATCGGCAAGAAACAGTGAAGTGATTCATGCTGGAATTTATTATCCGCCAGCCAGCCTCAAAGCCGCTTTCTGCATGCCTGGCCGGAATGCTCTCTACCGTTATTGCGAGGACAGAGGTGTGCCGTTCAAACGGTGTGGGAAACTTATCGCGGCAACCGGGCAAGATGACATATCTAATCTGGATAATATCCTCAAAGCAGGTCATCTCAACGGTGTGAGAGATTTGATAAAGCTGGAACAGCCGCAAGTGCGGGAAATGGCCCCTGCCCTGAATGCCACAGCCGCCTTATGGTCGCCGTCAACCGGCATTGTTGATAGTCACCAGCTAATGCTTTCGCTTCTTGGCGATCTGCAGCGGCGTGGCGGCGCGTTGGCCATGAATTCAGGTGTAAGGAGCATGTCGCCGTATGGTGATGCAATTCGAGTAACGGTTGATGACGACGCTGAAACAATCATACAAGCGCATACTGTCGTAAATTGCGCAGGCTTAGGTGCTGTCACTGTTGCTAACAATACAAAGGGCTTGCGGGCGTCAGCTATTCCTCGAGTGGCTTATGCCAAAGGTAGCTATTTCGCCTATTCCGGTAAGGTGCCATTTGATTGCCTGATTTACCCGGTGCCAACGCCGGGCGGACTGGGAATTCACCTAACGCTTGATCAGGCCGGTCAGGCTAGGTTTGGTCCAGATGTAGAATGGGTCGATGAGATTGACTATGCCGTCGATCCGGATTCTCAAGTCAAATTTGTGAAGTCGATCCAGAGCTATTGGCCCGAACTCGAGCCATCGCGTCTTCATGCTTCTTACTCAGGTATCCGGATCAAAACTTATGCCAAAAATGCGGACCATCATGACTTTATCATATCTGGTCCGAAAGACCACGGCATCCCCGGAATTGTCAATCTGTTTGGTATCGAATCGCCAGGCCTGACTTCGTGTTTGGCGATAGCAGACTATGTTGCAGCTAAATTGGGAGAATAGACGAGCCCCCACTAATTCTTATTCAGCACAATCTCACCCTGCATAACCAGCGTAGGTTTGCGCAAAACAGAAATATCGGTGATCGGGTTGCCTTTCACCGCGATCAGTTCTGCGAGCATACCGACTTTTACTTGGCCAATCTGGTCGGCCATATGTAACAAGCTGGCGTTAATCGATGTAGCACTGCGTAATACGTCAACCGGCTTCATGCCATATTCAACCATCAATTCGAGTTCCCAGGCGTTGTCGCCGTGATCAAATACTCCAACATCAGACCCGGCGCACATGATAACACCGGTCTGCAGTGCAGCCGCAAAAGATGCTTTTTGCGCGGTGATGCGCTTGGGCTCAGCCCCCTCGCCTTTTTTCCAGCCTTGATAACCGGCAATTGCTTCGCCAGCTGCTAGCGTTGGACACCATGCAACGCCTCTATCTTTCATCAAATTGAAAATTTCAACGGTACCTGCATTGCCGTGTTCGATAGTTTCTACACCTGCCATTATTGCTCTGCGCATAGCTTCCGGTGTGGAGGCGTGCGCGACGGTGTATCGGCCATATGACCCGGTAGCCACAATTGCTTTACCAGCAACAATCAATCGAGGGCCTACAATTACACCTTTCTGCAATGCCTGTTTAACGCCCACGTCCACATAGCCAGCGCCTTCGCTACCCAGGTCGCGTAGCGTGGTGTATCCAGCTTCCAGTGAAGCTTTTAAATGGTTGCCTGCCCTTAACGCGCGTTCGGCCCAGGATTCCTTCAGAACCTGATCATTCCAGTTGGTTTCGTCGTAGGGGTGAAGCAGTACATGGCTGTGAAGCTCGATCAAGCCAGGCATAAGCGTTTGACCGGGCAGTTGCACGATCTCGGCAGCACTTTGTTCCAAACTGTCAAGAGCAGCAATTTGAACGATACGCCCGTTTGACACCAATACTGCTTTGCCCGTGATGAGTTCTGAGGATCTTCCGTCAAAAATGGCATCTGGCACCAGAATAACGTCATCCGCCCATACTGGCGCGACTACAATTGTTAACCACAGCACAAATGTGGTCCGTAAAAGATACTTCATAACCCATCCCCTGATTGATATTAGGGTAACTGTATCCGGCGAGACAGGCGACAGCAAACAATTGCTGCTGTCTAAACAACCGAGGTGGATGTCAATGCGTTACTGGGTGTTCTCTAACTCTAAAAGCCGACTGCCATAGGCCTTGGCGTAGGGTGCTAGCCGGAAAGCTTTTTTATATGCTTCGATTGCTGCTGTTCGGTCGCCCCGCATTAGCTTGGCTTCCGCGAGCAAGGACAAAGCGTAATGGTCACCAGGTGCTTGTTCCAGTGCAGCTTCCAGCAAAACGATTGCCGATTTGGTGTCGTTAGCAGAAAATAAAAATGCAGATGCTTTGTCGACTAGTGCAAAATGGTTTTGCGCAGGGGCTTGCTCGTCAGGTATCCGGTCAAGGCGTGTCATAAGTTGTGCTATCTGTTCGGCCATGCTCGGGGTGTCTTTCCACCGGGCTGCAAGTGCCTCCGCCGACACTCGGATTGCCGGAGATACTTCCTCTTTTGCCAGGAGTGAGGACAGTTCGCCTACCGCTATGCGCGCTGCTCCAGGGTTTGAAAGCTGCATGAAATAGCGAGCGCGCCAATAACTAACGGTTTCGTCCGGTGCGTAGTTGGCTGTGATTGGATCCACCTGAAGCCGATCCAACATGGTGCCGAATAGAGGAAACAGCCCGAAGCTACCTGCTGTAACCGGATGCATACCTGACCAAATTACCTCATCGTTCTTGGGGTTTGACAGGACAAAGGACACAATGTCGTCGCCACCGTCCTTAATCAAGGTTCCTTTAAGTGAATATACCGGCGTGGCAGACCCGTAACGGGTATAAATGCCACCGGTTGGGTCTGGCGCATCCAGATTCCACCAATGACGAATTACCAGAATATCCGGTACTTGAGAAAGATAGTAGGACGACATCTCGCTGATCGCGATTGCCAAGGGAATTTTTTCTTTGTCTTCGTCTGAGGTGCGAACATCGTTGATGGTAACTATGACGTTAGGTTTTTCGCTATTGGCGAACTGAATTCGGTCAGATTCTGCGTCTTGTGGTACGCCATCATTCCAAAGGTACATGACGGCCAAAATGGCGAGGAAAACCGCAATAAATCCAACAGAAGTTAGGGGCGTTCGTTTATTCTCCAACGCGGTTGGAGCGTTGGGTCCTGGCAGTAACTGATATCCTTGTCGTGGAATTGTTGCCAACATTTTTGGGTTATTGATGTCGTCACCAAGGGCTTTCCGCAACTTGGATATGGCAACAGGGATTGTTTGTTCGCTCAGCTCCCTTCCTTGCCAGACCTGATCGATAAGCTGTTCTTTCGATACAATATCGCCGCGCCGTGTACATAGCGCCTCCAGCAAATGAGCAATCTTATCCTCAAGTTTCAGCTTGTGGCCGTCGCTGTGAACCAATTCGTTTCCCGGTGTTTTGAAGGCCCATGGTCCGATCACAAACGACACTGATTTTGATTTATCTGACACGGTGGGCGTGGCTCCGGTGAATCGGTTTTAATAAAATCTCTACTGCTCAATCTTACAGGTGAACGCAGCTCAAATGCCAGCCTTGAGAAACATTTCACAGGCGAATTGCCAACATTTAAGGTTTCTTAAGGATCCTTAAGTGTGCCTCTGGCTTAGTTTTATGTCCGGAAAAACTGTGGGCAAGATAACCGCCGACAATGAAACTGCGAGGAAGAAAAATGATCAAAGTTATAAAAAACGCCCTTTATGCTGCTGCGGTGATAACCACTGCGCCAGCCTGGCTGGTGTTGGCACAGGATATCGACGCGGCAAATTGGGAGTTGTCCGAAAATGGTGCTCAGATAGTTGATCATCTGGGCCGGCAAAGTATTCAGCTAAATAACGGTATTGCTGAATTGAAAGACACGGCTTTTCAAAATGGCACAATAAGCTTCGATATTGCCATGGCAGAAAAACGTGGATTTGCGGGCGTTTATTTTAGGCGAAATGACAATTCAGCAGAATATTTCTATTTGCGGTCGCACATGTCCGGTAATCCTGATTCCAACCAATACACACCTAATTTCAACGGCGTTTCCGGATGGCAATTGTATCATAGTCCGAGGTTCAGTGCGCCGACTGTATATAAATTCGACCAGTGGCTTCCTGTAAAGCTCGTCATCAAAGATAATAAAATGGACGTCTATATAGACAGTGTTGAACCCGTTCTGCACGTTGATAACCTAATGGGCCCAAAAGCCGCTGGAGGAATTCGCCTCGGTGGAGGATTTCAACAATTTTATTTCAGCAATGTCAAAATTGTCGCGGACAATTCAGTCGCGACTGTCGGTACGGCTGCACCACGCGCTGAGCTGCCAGATAATTTGATTACAAAATTCAGCGTGGCCAGCACAGCTGTTCTAGGAACTTCAGTGGAAGGCAAAGCTGAGTTAGATAGAAAGTTGCTGTAAGGACAGGTATGGCAAACTCTGGAAATTGACGAAGCCGGTGTTGGCAACTTGGCCCGCGTTTCGGGCCGGACACGGGACGTAAATACATTGCTGGTACGCAAAACTCTGACCGCTGACACCGCAAAAACCATCCAATTTCAGTACGGTTTCAGTGATAGAGTTACCGTCTTTCTCAACGGTAGGGCAATTGCTTACGGTGATGATACATATGTCACACGTGATTACCGTCACTTAGGAACCATTGGCCTTTATGACAGTGTCTTTTTGCCGTTAAAACGAGGCAAGAACGAATTGATATTCGCGGTTAGTGAGGTTTTGGTGGCTGGGGTATCAAAGCCGCGATGGACCCTGTTGCCGGCGTTCAAGTGGATTAGCTCCTCCATGAACGCTGCCTCTGGAGAGGCCCGGGCAGACTTGACCCCTGCCCGGGTTTTTCAGTTTAGTCGATAATATCGAACGTCAGGCCAGCGTTTGTTACAAGCCGTTTGATCAGTTGGTCACCCATTGCAGGGGCTGTTGTCCATATGCCACCGCCAGTGTTCAGATCATCTTGAACCAGACAAACAGCACTCTCACTGATCATTTTTGATGTTGAACCGTAACCGGGGTCTTTATCGCCAGTAACGACAGCGGTAATCCTATTGTCGCCGTCAGTTCCCACAAAAATTACATCGTAAAAACCAGCCTCGCGTTCTTCTTTGCCGGGGCCTTCACCGGGCTTGGGGCCGCCGTCCTTGGACATGCTGTCATCGTTGGCAATTGCATTGGCGATTGCTTCGCCTTTTTCACCAGGTCCAGTGACAAACATTTCGTCATAAACGAAGTCGTTTCCGTAGCTGTAGCCAGAAATGAAATTGGACCGCAAAACGTTACGAGTGTTGATCGGAGCCATAATGAACGGTGCACACCAGCTTTCGATCAAGTCATCATAGATCGGTTTGGTACCTCTCGGCTGCTCCGGCCCTTTCGCGCCCGGCGCCAATGAGTATGGATCACGCAGTAATTCCAGAATGGATGGGTCCTTGGCTGCCGCAGCCATGGTGGCTTTCAGGCTGGCGGCAGTTCCACCAGAGAATGTGCCCTGCATTCCACGAACTCTGCCGCGGACCCGCGACATTGGTTTGCCGAATTTTTCGTGCGCTGCGGATTGTAAAAAATGCACACCTAAATCAAATGGAATACTGTCAAAGCCGCAAGAGAAAACAATGCGTGCGCCTGATTTTTTGGCGGTTTCCTCGTGCGCGTCGATCATCTGGCGCATCCAGGGTGGCTCGCCGCATAAGTCGACATAGTCGGTGCCAGCCTTGGCGCAGGTGGCAACCAGATCTGACCCGTAAAGCTGGTACGGTCCAACTGTTGTTAACACTACTTTAGTGGACGCAACCATGGTTTGAATGGAATCGGGATCATCGGCATCGGCAATAACCAACGGCGTGCTTGCAGGGGCGCCGATCTCATCGCGAACTGCGGCTAGCTTTCCTGCGCTTCTGCCCGCCATAGCCCACTTGAGTCCTGAACTAGCGCCATATTGCTTGGCAAAGTATTCAGCAACAAGGCGGCCGGTAAAGCCACTGGCGCCGTAAACAACGACATCATATGTTTTTTCTGCAGTCATCAGCTTGCTCTCCTGTTGTTGACACAACGTAACTATAGGGCGCGATTTGTGCTTTGCGACCCAAATAAATTTTTGCCGTTAAACGATGTGTTAATTTGGTTAAAACGAATACCCGAAGGCAAGAAACATCGACAATGTTGTTCGTCGGTCGACGATGGGGCTATTGACAATGGAATCGCTGTACAAAGTTGGCGCGGCGGAGCTGATTAGTGTGAACTTTTCAGACAGCCGGTAAATGCCGGTAAGTGCTGCCCTGCCCTGCAAGCCTATCGCCGGCTCGATAGAATGCTCGGCCCGCGCGTTGGTTTGCCAGTGACACGCCGTATAAGTAGTTGGTCAGCTTATCGTCGGACCATTGCAGAGTCACTGACGGGGCCAGTGATAATTTTCGGTTGATACTAAAGGGTCGGCTAATTGCAGCAGTCGCCCGCCAGCCTTCGCTGGCGAAGCCCAGTTCCCGCTGCACCGTGCCGGTTAGGACGATGTCTGAGACATCTACATCAAGCGCTACACCGCCGTATATTGGCAGCCCGAGGTTTTCCATATCATTGAGCCGGCCGACGTCGTTCCGGTTTTGTTCATTGATACCCACCTCTGCGACAAACGATAGGCGGTAACGATCGTCTTTGATGACCTCATAACCGAGGCCTGCCTGGTTCGAATAAAATCGACCCTGGCGAAAGTTAATGAAGGGGAAAGCGTTGATTTGGAACGAGCCGCCTTCGAACTCTACCTGCCCCGCAGATGCTGCTGCTCCAATCGCAAAAAAGTTTGGAGGGCCGCCTTTTTCGTTAAGTGGGCCTTGTTTTGGTCGGTCTTGCGCTGACAATATGTTGGAAATGCAGAATTGTACGAGTATTGCGACAATTAGTAGAAAGGTTGATTTCATCGATGGGTACTCATTTGGCTGGGCGGCAAGTGTGTGCCAACTTCGTGAACCGCTTTTTACGTGTCGGTTCAATAGCCAGATCAAATGATCAACAATAAATGCTTTGAAAAATACTAGAGCGGCTATTCAGTGCGGCTTTCAAGGATTTTGGTCACTTGCATATAGTCGCGCGGTGAATCCAAATCGATTGCGGCTTCCGCATAGGGAAGCTTAATGGCCACCCCCTCGGCACCCAGCACTTTTGATGCCCGTTGGAAAGCGTCTTTGACGGTAAAGCGACGCAACATCAGGCCAAGCAGATTGATAAAACCGAACGCCTTGAACAGTTTAAATGGGCTTTTGCGCTCGTTTTCGACATTTTTCCAGAATTCTAAAATTTTGACGCTGTCCTGGGACATAACGGCGAACAGGTTCGCGCCGGAAAGCTTGGTGTCTTTAAATGGAAGATATGTGCGTTTGGATTCCGGGTGCATTGCCTTGATATATTTTTCCTCAACAAATCCCGCGCCAAAACCTTTTAAATGCTGGGCCTCGGCACAGAAATAGTCAACCACCTCGGGAATTAACAATGCGTGGTCTGCAGTTGTTACCAGATAGGGGAATTGGCTACCGGTTTCTTCGATAGCCTTGATAATACTTTGGCAAATGGATTTGGCCGTCGCCACCACTTTAACGTTGGCTGCGTCTAGTTCGTCTTTGAGTTTGCTGCATGACGCAAATAGTTCTTCCTGGCCATCAAACACCACGTGAATATCGCCGACAGAAGGTGAAACCCTCAGTGCATCGACAGCATAAGCTATCATTGGGCGGCCCATCAGGGGAACTAACGCTTTGTATTTATGACCAAAAATCGATGCAACAGGATCGTTGTCGTTGCGTTTTCCCGCCAAGACAATCGCTGTGAATTGTACGTCAGAACCGGCTATGACCTTGGCGGTTGACGTATCGGCAGCATCGGCTGTCCCGTTGGTGTCAGGCGGGTTTAATGTCATTTGGTTCGGGCCTCAAATACTCTTTAACGCAATTACGTGGCAAAACAATCAACAACTGTGTTTGTTGGCGTGTCGCGAGATTGTTATAGCTTGCCCTGTTTAGTTAGACTGACAAGGGATAAAAGGCAATGAAAGCTTCTGTCAGCTAGCGAGACTAGCGCCAGAGGGTGTTTTTGATCTGGTTATGCATTGCGGACTCTATCGTAGCCCACCTTGCACAGTAACAACCAAAAACCGGCGATTAACCAAGCAGCCACGATGTCAGTCGGCCAATGCACGCCCAAGTAAACACGACTTATCCCATTCATTAAAATTACACCAGAAGCTATTGAAAATATTACATAATTCAACTTTTTTGGACAGACTTTTAACAATAGATATGCCAGCAAGCTATAAATTACTGCTGACCGCAACGTGTGTCCGCTGGGGAAACTGGCGCTGGAGGCTGAAACTATCTGTTCGACAATTTCCGGCCGGTCCCGACCGAACGTCCATTTGGCTACCGCGGTAATGATGAAAGAGCCTGCGGCTGCCAGTAAAAACCAATGTGCAGCCTGTTTTTCATTGCGCCAATATAAAACACCAATGGTTATGAGGCTTATGACTGCCAAAACAATGGAATCTCCCAAATGGGTTAGACTAGCGACCAATGTTTGCCAGAAGTCGCCAACTATCACCGTTGGCGAATTTCCGCGTAGTAGTAGAATGCCGTTTTCGTCAAATTTGGCGGTATAGCCTTGCATAACAAGGAATGCGAGACAGACAAATAGCCCTACCGGCAATATAAGTAGCGCACGATTTCGCAGGTTAGTCATTTAAATCCCCTATTCCCCACCTGGTTAACTTATCGGTGGGGGCCCTATTTTGCCAGCCTTTGTTGCGTATAAATGAACAGGTTAGGATTACGGATTTCCTGCTGCACCGCCCAAAAACGGTCTGTGGCGATAATGTCTGCGCCCATGGCAACAATTTCTCGGTATGAAACGCCGGTTTTTTTGTCTCTGATTTGGTTGTCCAACGCGCTCGCGCCGCGGCCTAATGTTCCGACTATAGTGCGCCAGCCACGTTGGTGCAGTTTTGTATAAAAGGCAGGTTCCAGCAGGCGCGTACCGGTCCAGGCGACCACCAGTCGGCTTGGTATACCGCTGGCATTCAGTCTTTCAATGGCCTGATCGTCGGATAGACCAATTGAAATAGGCATCTCAGGGGCAACATTGTAGAAAGCCTGTGCTTGCTCAATGGAGTATGCGATTGACATGCTGTAATCTTCGGCCCCGGTTTGTTTCACTAACTGCGCTACTTTCCTGAAGTCAGTACCGCGTTTTATGTCCAAGGTAAGGACAGTACGCCCAATAGACCATTTAAGAGCAGCTTCCAGTGTCGGAATACGAAAATTGGTTAAAGTTCCATCGTTGTCTTTTAGCCGAAGGTCTTTGATGTCATCCCATGTTTTATCTTGTAACCCACCGTTGCCGTTGCTGGTGCGGTCCAGAGTATCATCGTGCAACAATATAAGCGTGCCGTCCTTCAGTTGGGCAACATCCACTTCCATTAGGCCGTAGCCGTAGCTCAGCGCGTTATCCATGGCCTCCAGCGAATTTTCCGGCATGCCTGGCACCGGTCCGCCGCGATGATGACTCAACATGGGGATGGGGGAAGCTGGTCTTTGCATGAAGTCAGCAAGCCCGCCAGATGGGATTGTCAGGTAATGCCGGACGTTTGGGTCACGGGGCTTGGGAACCTGTTCACTGAAAACCGGCAAGGACAGCCCTGCTAGCAGTATAAACAGGCCGAATAATTTGGACATTTTGTTTTTGTCTCCTTGACGAACGGCTGCGGTGCGATGATACCAGAAGAGTATTTCAACAGATTGCAAGTGAGCCACGTCCAGATGCAACAACAATATTCGCGACATCAGTATTCCATGAATGACCTGCTGGATATCATGGAGAAATTACGAACGCCGAAAACTGGTTGCCCATGGGACCTAGAGCAAACCTTCGAAACCATTGCCCCTTATACCATCGAAGAAGCCTATGAGGTGGATGACGCCATCCGTTCGGGTGATATGTCTGCACTGAGGGACGAGTTGGGCGATTTGTTGCTGCAGACAGTATTTCATGCGCGTATTGCTGAAGAAGGCGGTGACTTCACTTTTGATGATGTCGTCGGGTCCATATGCGATAAAATGGTAAGGCGACACCCCATGTGTTTGGCGGTGCCAGCGTTGAAGATGCTGACGCTCAGACCGCTGAATGGGAGTTGCAAAAGGAGCAGGAGCGAAGAGCTGTTGCATCGGCCCAAGGCGCGGTGCCATCTGCTCTAGACGGGATTGCTGGCTCTCTTCCTGCTTTGTTGCGCGCAGTGAAGCTACAAAAACGGGCTGCGCGGGTCGGATTTGATTGGCCTGACACTGTCGAGGTGTTGGATAAAGTTCAAGAGGAATGCGCGGAGTTGGTAGAAGCACAGCAAAAACCAGATAATCATACCCATGTATACGAAGAATATGGTGACCTGATGTTTGTGATGGCAAACCTGGCCCGCCATCTCAAACTTGATCCGGAAGAAGCCCTGCGCGCTGCCAATGCGAAATTTGAGCGGCGCTTTAAGAAAGTTGAAGGCAAGATCGCAGCGCTTGGCAAGACTATGGAACAGTCCAGCCTCGAAGAAATGGATGCCCAATGGGACTTAGTGAAACGAGAAGAGTAAATCTCCGACCTGTCTAATTACGCTAGCTAGCCCAGTAATTTGTGCCCTTGCTGTATTTCCCCCAAGCTATCGGATCAACGGTGAAGGTGAAGCGCGTACCATCCTCGGTATATTCGCTCTCAATAATTTTGCTGTTGGCGTGCAGCCATGCAGGAGTTTGCCCATCGTCAAAGGGAACGATAATTTCAACTTCAGATCTTTGTTACTAAGGGCTTTGTCCAGTGCAGCGATGAACTCATCGCATCCTGCGCCGGTCAATCCGGAAACGGGCATCGTGGTATTATTGCGCGCTCCAACACCCTGCCATTGTTCCAGCTCAGCAATACTCACCAGGTCAGACTTATTCATCGCTTCAAGAACCGGTGTGGCGTCATTATCAGCCGCCAGGTCGTAATTGAGATCCACGCCCAATTCGGCCAGTACGCCCTCTACGTCTTGCTTTTGAATATCACTGTCGGGGTGTGAGGCATCGCGCACATGAACGATAAGGTCCGCTTCAAGCACTTCTTCCAGGGTTGCTCGGAAGGCAGCGACCAGCGTAGTTGGCAGCTCTGAAATAAACCCCACGGTATCAGACATTATGATTTTGCGCCCGCTGGGAAGCATGATTGAGCGCATGGTCGGATCAAGCGTGGCAAACAGCATATCTTCAGCCAGCACGTCAGCGTCAGTTAATCGGTTGAATAATGTTGATTTACCAGCGTTGGTATAGCCCACCAGGGCTACAGTCGGGTACGGAGTTTTTTGGCGCTGGGCGCGGTGCAGGTGCCTGGTTCGAGTTACCGAATCCAGCTGGCGCTTGATGCGAGTGATACGGTCTGCGATTATTCTGCGGTCTGCCTCAATTTGGGTTTCACCCGGCCCACCAAGAAAACCAGAGCCACCGCGCTGGCGTTCCAAATGGGTCCACGACCGGACCAACCGGCTTCGCTGGTACACCAGGTGTGCCAGTTCAACCTGCAGTTCGCCCTCTTTGGTGCTGGCACGATCACCAAATATTTCCAAAATCAGCGCGGTCCTATCGATAACTTTAACCTTGAGTTCTCTTTCAAGGTTTCGTTGTTGAATCGGGCTTAATTCGCAGTCAAATACAATCAGGTCGATTTCTTCCGCCTTGGCGAATTTCTTAAGTTCGGTGAGTTTTCCGCTGCCCAAATAGGTCGCTGGCTTAATTGTTCGTAGGCTCGCTGATTCCCCGCCCACCAAATCAATTTCAATGGCAGCCGCCAAACCCATCGCTTCTTCAAGCCTGGCGTCAGGCGAGCGAACAAGAAGGTCTGGCGCTTTATCTTTCAGGTAGGGATGCAGAACAAACACCCGCTGGCGGGTGACTTGTTTTTGCAAATAGGCAAGTCCATTGGTTGACCAACCGCCCCCACTCTCGCTGAGGTTGCCTGCATCTCCGGAATCGGATCGATCATTTTTTTGGGTCAAATTAGTCCTCTAAGCCTTCTTTCTCAGGCTCAAAAAGCTGTACAGGGCCGGACGGCATGACAGTTGAAATTGCATGCTTGTAAACCAGTTGGGAATGCCCGTCCCGGCGCAGGAGAACGCAGAAATTGTCGAACCAGGTAATAACGCCTTGAAGCTTAACACCGTTCACCAAGAATACGGTAACAGGCGTTTTGGTTTTTCTGACTGCGTTAAGGAATACATCTTGAAGGTTTTGGTTTTTTTCTGACATGGTCTTCTTTTTTCTTGTTTCGTTAATGTGCCCGCCGCTTATTCGCTGCGACAAAGTACCATCGTTGGATGGTTTGCTGTCGATACCCGTTCGTTTGTTCTATATGTCAGACCTAAGGAGCTCCGGTCAACAGACTTTTGACGATTACCCACGCCAAAGTGCTTTTGCAAAGAGTGCCATAAATATAGGTGCCTCAATGCGACCGACGAGCATTAGGACACTTAAAATCAAGTAATCAACTTGCGCCAGAGTGGCATATCCCGCAAATTCAGGATCAGCACTGGTGGCAAGGGGTCCGGAGAGAGTCATTGCCGTGAAGGCAAGAGTAAGTGCGTCCTGGAAATGAATCCCGAGAACAGCAAGGCTTGTCGCGCCCAGTGCTGTCACCAGTACGAACGAGCCAAGTAACAACCAAATTGCGTTGATGTCGCCCTTCTCCGCTATTTTTCCGCCGTAATTAACTGCATGAACGCCGTGTGGGTGCGCTAGACGGTCTACTTCTGCGCGACCAAGGCGGAAAATCAGCAAAATTCGCATATGTTTCAAGCCACCCGAGGTGCCAGCAACCGCACCTCCAACTGCCGCTAGCATCATCAGTACAATTGAAACTGGTAAAATTACGTTGTTGTCCAGTGATGTTATCTGGCTGGGCATACTGCCGTATGTTGAAAGCGCCGAAGTCGCTGCAAAAACTAAAGCCGAAATGTCTGTGAAGGTAATATCCATCAACATGGCTAGAAGTACAGTACCTGCAACAATTGCTAGTAAGCTTGTGCGCAGCTCGCGGTCGCGCTTGAAAGCTACAGAAAATATTCGGCTGCGCAAATGGTGATAATCCCAGTTCGACAGACCGATCAGCAGGAATACAGTTAGTATAATTTGCCTTAGCGGACCTTGCTGTTGAACAAGTGTTTCTGGCACCACACCTGATGTACTGACTACGGAAAGTGCCAAGATGAAAGCATCAAATTTGTTGTTGCCTGTCAACCACAGCAGGATGAAACAAACCAAAGTTACGAAAATATATATTGGCAACAGCGAGCGAGTGGTTGAACGCAGGCGCTGATAACCAGAGTCCCGATCGCCCAAGTTGAGCGGAGACTGATGCAACTGGATGCCACCGCTATTCATAGCCATTAACAGCGAGAGCGCGAAAGCAACAGCCATAAGACCACCAGTCCAACTGGTAAGTGAACGCCACAACAACACGGAAGACATAGTTTCAATTGTGCCCTCATATGCAGTCGACCCATTGGTGGTGATCTGTGACATGCCGTCATAGAAAGCAGTTAAGAAACCGCTGTCGGGAAACAAGAAGAACAGTGGTAGACCCGCCATCGCTGCGAGGGTAATGATGCCAATAATGGGCAGGAAAATAGTTAGCCTTGGGACCCGCACCCGTTCTGTAGACCGAAAGCCGAGAAATAGCGCACCACCAAGCAAAGACGCCAATGCTGTTGAGGCGGCAAAGCCCCCAAAGGCTTCGGTTTCGTTATTAAGGGCGGCGTATACAAGCGGCACAAGCTGTAGGCATGCCAATACGAGTATCCAGGAACCGATCAGATAAAATAGGCGGCTTTTCCACATGGCAAATCGCCTAAAACAAGTCTGCGCGTGCGGAAAACAGTTGCTCAACTTTCTTGACCGATTGCGCCATGGATAACAGCACTACATGGTCACCGCTCAATAATTGTGTGTCAGCGGTAGGTAGTATGGTCTCGCCGTTCCGGACCACCATGCCAAATTTGACTTCACCGTGCATGCGAAGCTCTCCTATGGTCTTTTTAGCGATATCTGAGCCTTCAAGAACTTCAGCTTCGATTATTTCGGCCTGGCCGTCAAAGATGCTGTATAGATCGCGAATTCGACCACGCCGCACGTGTCGTACGATTGAGGAAACAGTTGTTTCCCGGGGATCCAGCGCAATATCGATACCTAGCGAGCCAACCAGATTACCGTATATTGGGTTATTCATCAGTGTAATGGCATTGTCGCAACCCTGTTGCTTGGCCAACAACGCCGACAGAATATTGACCTCGTCGTCGTCAGCGACTGAAACAACCGTGTCCACTTGTTCAATATTGGCTTCCAGTAGAATTTCGCGGTTCAGGGCATCGCCGTTGATAACCACTGTTTTATCAAGGCTTTCGGCTATTTTTTTTGCTCGCTCGGTGTCAATTTCAATGATTTTGAGATTGGGGCTTCGTTCGCTCTCTTCAAGAAGTTGAGCCAAAGCAAGGCCAATGCTTCCCCCACCAACGATAACAATTCGCCGTGCTTTTTGCTCTTCATGACCAAATACTGCCATTGATCGTTCGGTCGTCGATGCTTCAACCACAATAATGATAGCGTCGCCTGCCTGTAGCTGGTCGTCACTGCGCGGCACAAACAAACGGTCGCCGCGCTGCACAGCGGCCACAATGGTCCGTAAATTAGGGAATAACTCTGATAGTTGGCGTAGCGGCGTATCGATAACCGGGCAATCATCCTCCAGAAGTAGGCCGATCATTCGTACCTGACCGCCGACAAACGGCACCATGTTGAAGGCGCCGGGAACTTCCAGCCGACGATGCAGCGCGCGAGCAACTTCCATCTCCGGAGAAATAATAACATCAATGGGCAGATTATCGCGTGAAAACAGGTCTCGCCAATTTGGATTGAGGTAAACTTGATTGCGAATTCGGGCAATTTTTGTTGGTACGCTAAATAGGGAGTGCGCGACCTGACAGGCAACCATGTTAACTTCGTCTGAAAGAGTAACAGCAACCAATAGATCGGCGTCAGATGCCCCCGCCCGTGCGAGCATGTCGGGGTCGGAACCGTGGCCAACAAGCGCCTGCACATCCAGACTTTCGCTGATTTTTCTGATCAACTTAACTGAGCGGTCGATAACGGTGACGTCATTTTGTTGGTCTGCCAGATGTTTGGCAATATGGAAACCAACCTGTCCCGCTCCACAAACAATAACTTTCATAAGTCGTTATCCGATCTGAAATACAGTTTGATGGCTAGCCAGTTGGCAGCTTAGCTATCAATTTTGCCACCGTTGTCCTGTTTGCTTCCCGACAAGCCCAATGACTTTAGTTTTCGGTGTAATGCCGAGCGTTCCATGCCAATAAAGGCCGCTGTCCGCGATATATTACCACTGAAGCGGTTTATCTGGACCTTCAGATATTCTCGTTCAAAAGCCTCGCGCGCTTCCCGTAGTGGTGTCGTCATTATAGTGTTGTTGTCGCTGGTTTGTAACAGATCTCCAGAAGTGACCTTGACTTCTTGAGGTAAATCATCTGCGGTAATGCTCGCGCCCGCCTCCTCTGGGCCCATAATAACCACACGTTCCATGATATTTTTAAGCTGGCGGACATTGCCCGGCCAATCATAGGACTGCAGTGCGGCGATCGCGTCGTCTCCCAGGATTGAAGGTGACCGACCCGTGGCAACAGCGAGTGCATCCAAAAAGCCCTGTGCCAGTGCAGGTATATCCTCACGGCGTTCGCTCAACGCAGCCATAGCCAGCGGTACGACATTAAGTCGGTGATAGAGATCCTCTCTGAAACGACCCTCGGCTATTTCCTGTACGAGGTCCCGACTGGTGGCAGACACTACTCGGACATCAACTTTTACGCCTGTATTGCCACCGACGCGTTCAAACGCTTGATCGGTCAGTACCCGCAGGATTTTACCCTGAGTGGGCAGCGGCATGTCTGCAACCTCGTCGATAAATAAGGTACCGCCATGCGCCCGTTCAAAAAGGCCGGTTTTTACCACGCCGCCATTTTGCTCTACGCCGAAAAGCTCCTGCTCCATCCGGTGCGGCTCCATCGACGCTGCGCTGACAATAACAAACGCCCCACTGGAGCGATTTGAACGGAAATGTATTTGCCGCGCTGCCACTTCCTTGCCGCTACCAGACGCTCCCTGAATCAAAACCCGGCTATTTGTTGCCGCAACTTTCTCAATGCTTTGGCGCAGGCTGTTGATTGCGGCGGATCGCCCGGTGATGTCCACCGAAAAGGCAGATCGTTTTTTAAGTTCTTCGTTCTCGCGGCGAAGCTGTTCTGTTTCGGTCGCGCGCTGGACCGTCAATAGTAGCTGGTCGGCTTCAAAAGGCTTCTCAATGAAGTCATAAGCGCCCTTTTTAATGGCTGCCACGGCGGTTTCTATATTGCCGTGCCCCGAAATGACGACAACAGGGAGGTCCCTATGGCGCGACTTTACCAACTCAAGAATCTCAAGCCCGTCCAGTTTGCTGCCTTGCAGCCAAATATCCAAAACCATCAGAGACGGAAGTCTGGCCTCGATTTCGGCTAACCCACTGTCACTGTCTGCGGCTGTTCGGGTTGCATAACCTTCGTCTTCAAGAATGCCGGCAATCAGGTCTCTGATGTCTGCTTCGTCGTCAATAATTAGAATGTCTAGCGCCATAAGAGGCATTGTCCTTTAAAAAATGACTTATTCTGCCGCTGTTGATTGGTCGTTAACAGCGTCGTTTTCCTCGGCTTGTTCAGCCCGTTTTTCGAGTATTTGGTGAGTGAAACTAAGTACGACGCGTGCGCCGATGGGAGTTCGATCCGCAATGCGCACCGATCCGCCGTGTTCTTCCATAATTCTGCGGACGATAGCTAGTCCCAGTCCTGTACCCTTGGAACGCGTGGTTACATAGGGTTCCATAAGGCGAGCTTTTTGAGCTACTGGCAGTCCTAGTCCATTATCCTCAATTTTAATAATGGTTTTATCATCGATTTGGGACAGGCTGGTATGAACGAAGCCTGGCTCTAATACGTCACTGCCGTCTCGTTTGTCGTTAGCCACCCTCGCCTCAACAGCTTCTGCGGCGTTTTTCAACACGTTCGTTAACGCTTGTCCAATCAAGCGACCATCACATTTTATTTGCTCAAAATTACCGTCCAGCTCACTGGAGAACTGGATGTCAGGCGCTGCAACTTCCTGCAAAAACACAGACTGTCGTGTAACGTCGGCTATGTCCGTTTGTCGGTATATTGGCGCAGGCATTCTGGAGAATGACGAAAACTCATCAACCATGCGGCGCAGGTCACCCACCTGGCGAATAATGGTGTCGGTACACTGACCAAAAATATCCTGGTCGCTCTTTATTTCGTTTAAATATTTTCGCTTCAAACGTTCGGCTGATAACTGGATCGGCGTCAACGGGTTTTTAATTTCATGGGCGATGCGACGTGCAACATCAGCCCACGCTGCCGTGCGTTGGTCGGCCAGTTGTTCGGTCAAATCGTCAAATGTCACGACATATCCGCCGATCGTGTTGTCTTTCTGCCGTTCAGCAAACACACGTACCATCAACGTTCTAATTTCGCCTTCGATGTCGATTTGAACTTCGCCTTTGGTTTCGCCCTCCTCAGATTGTTCGCTCTGTTCGATAATGTCGGTAAAGTCAGGAACGACTTCGGTCAGAACTTTGCCCATTAGATCTTCTGGCGACACGTTAAGTAGATTTAGCGCAGATCTGTTGGGCAAGAATACGCTGCGATCTTGCTTCAGTCCCATTACCCCTGCTGAGACACCCTCCAGCACCTCTTCAAGAAAACGACGCCTTTCATCCATTTCGGCATTGGCCTCGATAAGCGCGTCTTGATGCTTGGCAAGCTGGTCAGTCATGCGATTAAATGCGCGGCTAAGCGTGCCCACTTCATCACCGGATGATACTGTTGGAACCCGCGCCTGCAGGTCACCTTGTCCAACCCGGTCTGCAGCATCGACCAAATTGGATAAGGGATTAACCAGTCGGCTGGAGAACCACAAGCCTATCCATATGGCAGCAAGTAAAATCAGCAGCGCGATGATGATGAAAACTACATTGAACTGCAATTGAATGTCGCTGCGTTGCCCTTCAAGGTTGTCATAATCGGCTACGGCTGCGCGGGTTGCCGACAAATAGCCCAACACCTGAGGGCTGAGGTCGCGAGAAACATATAGATAGGTTGGTCTCAGGAAAGACGATAATTTAATCAGTCCCGAAACATTATTGCTTTCTACGTTAGCAGAAATAACGGTTTCACCGCTTGAAGCCCGGGTCAGCAAGTCAGTCGCAATGCGCGGTGTTGTAAAAGTCAGGCCGTCATTGGCGCCCGCAAGGATTGAACCGTCCTCACCGATTGGCTGTTCGATTATCACAAGCTCAGACAGTAACCGCGTGCTAAGCGCTGTTTCTGCCACGCGCTGCAGGGTAATCTGGTCCCGTTGTTGGGCAAAATTAAGCTGATTGTATGCGAGCGCAATTTTGAGCATGTCTTTTTCGATATTGACGCGATGCTCAATCATATATGTTTCAGCAACCTCAAGCGAATTATTCAACGTGAAGCGGATTTTCTCGCTAAACCACTGTTGAATACCAAACTCTAGGAACAATGCCGAAAACACGGTCATGATAATGGGTGGGACAATCGCGATTGCGATGAAAAACCCTGTCACCTTCGCTTGTAAGCGTGAACCGGCCTTCATGCCTTTTCGAGACATCCAGATGCGAATAAACCAACGACCAATTGCCATGCCAAGTGCTAACAAAAGTACCAAGTTTATCGCCAACATAACGCGCATTGTCTGGCCTGACGTTACTTCCGTCGGCGCGGATTTTTGCGACATGGTAATGTATGTAGCAATGGCGGAAATAACGGCCAGTACAGAAAGCAATACTTCTAGTCGTCCAAACAGGTTTAGCCGACGTGACCATAGCATAAACTTGGCCCATCGCCGGTTTGGCAGCTTCGGCGCGGCAGTAAGAAAGTCGTGTGGTTCTTTACGCTTAACAGTTGTCATGCAGTCCATGATGCATAATTGTCACTATTGTTCCACATATATCACAAAGAAAATGGAGCTTTCAATCTAAGGCATTGTAGTTACGTGATAAATCGAAATCCAGAACGTAACGGATAAGAGGTTAGCTAGACCTCAAGGGCAGATTGATTTCCAATTCTCGTATTTTTTTGCGTAGCGTATTGCGATTCAGTCCCAAAAGCTCAGCTGACTTAACTTGATTGCCATTGGTAACACTCAGTACTTTCTGGATCAGTGGTCGCTCAATTTCCCGCAAAATTCTGGTATGCAGACCGGGCGGCGGTAAGCCGTCTTCATGATAGTCAAAATATTGATCCAAGTGGAGCCGGACAGTTTGTGACAAATTTCCTCCCGTCACGTTGGCCATAATACTCATGGGGCCACCAGCAAGGTCAGACGTAGAGCGATCAAATTCGGTTTTAATGGCCTCGCCGTTGATTTGGTCTCCAGGATGCAAGGCGCAGATTCTACGAATTAAATTTTCCAGTTCCCTTACATTGCCCGGCCAATCAAAGGATTGTAGCACCTTCTTGGCACCCGCTGTTAAGCTTTTAAACGGAAGACCAGACTCAGCGACTTGATTAAGAAAATGTTCAGCAAGGTCAGGAACATCTTCTGTTCGTTCACGTAGCGGAGGTATCGATAAGGGCACAACATTTAATCTGAAATATAGATCTTCCCTAAAGTCGCCAGATCCAACCATATTCTTTAGGTTTTTGTTGGTTGCAGCAATGATACGTACATTGGTACGAATGCTCGATTGACCGCCTACTGTGCGATATTCGCCTTCCTGTAGCACTCGCAAGAGCCGGGTTTGTGCCTCGAGCGGCATGTCGCCGATTTCATCAAGAAACAGTGTGCCGCCTTTAGCTTCTCCAAAACGGCCCAGGGTACGCGTTTCAGCGCCAGTGAAAGCACCGCGTTCATGACCGAACAACTCGGTTTCAATCAACTCTTTGGGAATTGCGGCCATATTAATTGGCACGAAGGGATTTTCGCGGCGCGGCCCGTGCTCGTGCAGTGCGCGCGCAACGAGCTCTTTTCCTGTTCCGCTTTCGCCGTGAATTAACACAGTAAGTTCGGTTTGCACGACCCGGGCCATGGCACGGTATATCTCCTGCATGGCTGATGAACGGCCAATAAGAATGTCCTGATCAGCGACGCTGGGTTCTGTTTGCTGAGACTTAGATGTCTTAAGTGCTTTCTTAACAATGCTTACTAACTCATCAATATCAAAAGGTTTTGGCAGGTATTCGAAAGCACCATTGTTGGTTGCATCCATCGCTGTTGACAGAGTATTTTGTGCGCTCATAATGATGAATGCCAGCTCTGGGCGGTTCTTCAGGAGTATGGGCATGGCTTCAAGCCCACTACCGCCGGGCATTAGTACATCAGAAATCACAACGTCGCCCTGCCCTGACCGTACCAGTCGGGTCAATTCGGGCACGTCTTCAGCCTCGATTACGAGCCAGCCTTCTTGACGCAGGGCCTCGCCTACGACGAGCCTGATTGTCATGTCATCGTCGGCAACGATAATTGTTGCGTTATTTTTACTCATGAATTCTGTCCTCATGCATGGCCAGTTGCACCCTGAATACTGCGCCGCCGTCATTGTGGTTGTCAGCTGTAACAGTGCCGCCAAAGTTACTTACATAGCGCGCGACCAGCGATAATCCCAATCCAACGCCACCAGACCTTCCGGTTACGAACGGGTCGAAAAGGTGGCCTTTGATGTTGTCGGGAATACCCGGCCCATTGTCCTTGACTGTTATTTCGATTGGCAGTCGAATTCGCTCCCCGTCTGCGCCTCTTATCCAAATCCCGTGGCGATATGCGGTGGAAACGGTAATGTCTGCTTTCGGCCCTGCGGCTTCAACAGCATTTTTGACTAGATTAAGGAACACCTGGACTAAACGATCATAGTTGCCGTCTACTAAAGGTAAAGACGGATCAAATTTCGGGCGAATGACAGCGTTTTCGGCAAAACCTGCAATCGATAGATTCAGAACATGATCTAACACCTCGTGGATGTTGACGGCCTCCATATTTTG